>JAWVYU010000071.1:0-16679 GCA_033722575.1 Ketobacteraceae bacterium
AGATTGAACGCTCCTCTCGATTGTCAGGTGTATCACGCAAGCGAGAATCAATACGGGTATTTTCTTGGGAATGATCAATAAACCACCTTAAGCGGCGAGGCAACAGTAAAGCCTCTAGCGACATTGTACCCTCTATGGTGTTGCTTTCATCAAAAGTATCTTTACGAAAATACTCTCGCCTTAGATCGTACCCCGCGTTTAAAGTATAGCGTGAATGGGAAGCTTCAAAGCCTAGAGCCACTCCCACATCGGTACGAGTGTCCGACCCTTCACCTTCAGGTTCCAAACGAATATTATTACTGTGCTCTGACGCAACGAAAGTACTGGCTTGCCACTGAAAATCCGCAGCCACAGGCAGTGGACATAAAACAAAGGAAAACAAAACAATTACCCATCGCATCAAGATATCCTTTTCTGAGAACAGCCTTTCGAGAAATAATCAATTATTGAAAATAAGGCCCGAGACTTTTTCCTTGCCGACCGCATCTATACTGGCCTGGATCTGAGGCACCGTAACCTTACCATAGGGGGCTACTATAATTGCATAATCGCTAAGCTCAGCAACAATGCGACCCTCTGCCGACAGACCCACCGGGGGAGAATCGATAAAAATGAAGCGATCTGGATAACGCTCTTTGACAGCGTCAATAAAATTAGACATGCGTTCCGATGAAAAATATTCAGCGCCCGCTTCACGAAAAGAGCCAGCAGGCACTACGCGCAGCCTCTGAATTCCGGACGCATATATTATATCGTCCACACTTAGAGTCGGGTCTTCCAGGTAATCTGTCAGGCCATACTCTGGTGATAGGTTAAAGATTTTATCCAGCGTGGGATCATAAAGATTACAGTCAATAATCAAGGCTGTTTTAGATTGATCAAGAGCAAAAGCCGCAGCCAGGTTTACCCCGACAAAAGTTGCGCCCCCACCATGTACGACCGAACTCACCATCGCCACAAAATTCTTTTTAAGTGAGCTCTGAATCATCTTGGTGCGAAGTTCGCGAAAGGTATTCAGAAACGCCTTGTTCTGCGTTCCTGGGTTGATAATTTTTTTCTCTTCCAATTCCTGAAACGACATCAAGTCAACTTCTGCCATCTGACGTATCTGCTGAATACTTCTAGGCTGAAGGGAGTCGACCTTTTGTGCGCCTTCTTTGACTTCAAAACGAGCAGGCATCAAAGCACCCCTTTTACTCTTAAAACTACAACGCCCACGTAAGCCCCAAAAACCAGCGTTAGAAACAATGCGAGTAAAATGATATCGCCTCGCATGATACGTCTGCTTAATTTGGTATGCACATGAGGTACAACCCCCAGTATCGGCACATCAACATTCTCCTCTATTTTGCTGACAAACCGTATACGAGGATCCAAATAGACATAAGCACCCAGCAATCCGATGGGCACCATGACACCCAAAAAAGGAGCAAGTAGTACGAAATGCAAAAAACGAAAACCACTTGGATTCAAAGGAAACGTTGCAGGTTCCTGAATCTTGTAGTTTACGCCCTGGCCTTCTATATCCAAGGTCATGGAAAGCCTGGCCTTCTCTTTACGGTCAAGCATTTCTTCATAAATCTCTCTTGTAACGGTGTAATCACGTGTAAGCTCTGCTAATTGGGCCTCCTGCTCAGCAATCCTTTTCAGACGCTCATACTCTTCCTCAAGCAAGCCGCGAGTTAACCGCAAGCGCCTCTTAATTGTATCGGTCGCAACCCGCGCTTCAGATAGTGCTAAACGCAACTCTTCGTAAAGAGGGTTTATGTTAGAGTCCACAGCGTCATTCGATGATGATCCAAAATCCGTTTCATTGGCCTCCTGTATCGCCTTCTTTAAATCTTCAATCTGATGCTTCAATGCCACCACATCCGGGTAAGTTTCTTTGTAAGATAATCGTAGGGTTGCAAGGCGCGACTGAGCTTCGGCAAGACGTTCACGATATACATCTGCACGATATTGGCGGGCGATAAAACGACTTTCCTGCGCAAGTTGCTTCTCCAGTGAAACAACCTTTGTGCTCTGATCCTCAAGATTGAGTTCCATCTCCTCTATTTGAGCGCGCAGGCTGGTTATTCTTCTACTTACATCTGCTTCGGTCCCATCGATATTCCCGGACTTGAATGCCTGGAGCCTGCTTTCTGCCTGTTGAAGCTGCTCTTTGTAGGATTTCACTTGCTTATCGATAAAGAGAAAAGCTTCTCGACTTTCGTTCCGCTTGGATTCAGATACATCCTTTATAAAGAGCTCCGACACCTTACTAACCACCTTAAAAGCTTCAGCCGGATCCTGGGCCTGATAGGAAATCTTTATAAAACCCGGTCCAGCACCCTCCACCTGTAACCGACCGCGCAATCCATTCAGGAAGAGTTCAACTTCCTTCGGCGATGTTCCTTCAGGCAATAATCCAACCTCTTCAACAACCTGTGTCAGAATTCTGGGGGAGTAAATAACTTCCCGCACTACCCGGGAGCGATCCTGAACCCGCGTGACTTCGGCCTGACCTTCAAGAAGAGGCGCTATAATATTCTGCTGATCGGCGTGTATGGTGGTACTGGAAGTATATTTCAGCGGGTAAAACAAACCCGCCAGCACCACCGCAATCAAAATGGAGGAGAATATCAGGGTGACCAGCACCCGATGAGCGATAATCTCCTTGATCAACGCCTTTACAAACTGTATTGGAAACGAATTCGAATCAGACACGAGAAATAAAACGCCCTTTTAGAAACTGCTCTCTGGAACCGTAATCGTATCAGAGGGGCTGAGTTTGTAGTTAGTTCTCAGGTCGCCCTCCTCAAGAATATCCTCCAGATAAATTGGATATGCTTTGGTGCCGTCTTTGGTCACCCGATATAACCTGGCTTCGTTGGGATTAGCCAGGGGAGTTGTACCGCCCGCCATCAGCACCAGATCCATCACGGTCATACCCACCCGGTGAGGGACCGACATGGGTGAATTCACTGCGCCAGTCACCCTGACCCGGTTCAGGAACTCGGAGCTGACCGCGTTCTGAACAATAACTGTCACCTGAGGCGCCCTAACAAAATTAGACAACTCTTCAGTCAGCTTGGCTGCCAGCTCCTCCGTGGTGTGGCCGGCTGCCTTTATATCGCCTACGAGAGGCACGGATACCTGACCATCCGGCCGCACCGGCACCTGCACCGAGAGATCCGGATTACGCCACACACTAACGGATATGGCATCGCCGGGGCCAATCACATAGGTTTCCTTGTCCTGATCCGGAGAATAGGGTTCCAGCTCCGGGTATTCCCTTGTGACCGAACAACCGGCCATAACGATCACGATGAACGCTAACACGATATTCTTCATTTCAATAACCTTTGGATTGCCTGTAAACATTTCCTTTGCTTAATATTCAACCGCCGTAAAACGCAAAAATTGCCAACTGAGGCGCAAAAAAACAACTCTAAGTCATTATAATAACAAATTTTTTAAGAGCTAACGTAAATAAAAGCAGTGTTAATATTAACACTCTGTAATTACAAGCAACGAATAGTAATGTAAATTCTAGACCACCACAGCCCCCTTAAACGGGGGAATTTTTTACGGCTCCCGCTCCTTGCCGTCTGACATTATCCTAAACTACTGTTACTGAATAACATATTCTACTTATCGACTCCGACTCTCTGCTTTATAATCTTGCGCTTTTGGCAGACCGGTTAAGCAAAGGAATCACAGGAAATGCCCACACTCGACCAAACCAGACTTGCGATTATCGGCCTTGGGTACGTTGGACTCCCCCTGGCAGTGGAGTTCGGCAAGAAAATCGATACCGTCGGGTTCGACATCAACGAGAATCGCATCCGCGAGCTGAGGGATGGCAGGGACAGCACCCTGGAGATCGAACCGGAACTTCTGAAAAGCGCCAGCCGACTGAGCTTTACAGCCAGTCAGGAGGATCTGCGCGACTGCAATGTCTATATCATAACCGTCCCTACCCCCATCACACGGCACCGGCAGCCGGATCTGTCACCTCTGATATCCGCCAGCCGGATGCTGGGAAACCTGGTATCGGAAGGGGACGTGGTGATCTTTGAGTCTACCGTCTATCCAGGCTGCACGGAGGAGGTATGTATCCCTATTATCGAGGACATATCAAAGCTCGGTTACAACAGGGATTTTTTCGCGGGTTACAGCCCCGAGCGCATCAACCCTGGCGACAAGGAACACCGGGTTAACACCATTGTGAAGGTTACCTCCGGTTCCACGCCCGAGATTGCTGATTTTGTCGATGAGCTTTACCGTCAGGTGGTCACCGTGGGCACCCACAAAGCCAGCAGCATCAAAGTGGCGGAGGCAGCAAAGGTCATTGAAAATACCCAGCGGGACGTGAATATCGCCCTGATCAATGAGCTTGCCCTGATCTTCAACAAACTGGGCATAGATACCCTGGAAATACTGGAAGCCGCCGGCAGCAAGTGGAATTTCCTGCCTTTCCGGCCCGGACTGGTGGGCGGACACTGCATCAGCGTGGACCCCTACTACCTGACCCACAAGGCGCAGGAGATTGGTTACCACCCGGAGGTGATTCTCAGCGGGCGCAGGATCAACGACAATATGGGCGCTTATGTGGCGGAATCAGTCATCAAGCTGATGACAAGAAAACGAATCCACGTGGTGGGCGCCAAAGTGCTCATCATGGGCCTAACCTTCAAAGAAAACTGTCCGGACCTCAGAAACACCCGCGTTGTTGATATTATCCACGAATTAGAGGGCTACAACAGCGACATCGATGTGTACGACCCCTGGGCCGACCCTGCTGAAGCAAAGCACGAATACGGCCTGGATCTGATTGAAAAGCCTGCCGAAGGGCAGTATGACGCCATCATTCTGTGCGTCGGCCACGAGCAGTTCAAATCCATGGGGGCAGATAAAATCCAGGCCCTTGGCAAGCAAAACAGCGTCCTGTACGACGTTAAATATATCCTGCCCAAGGACGCTGTTGACGGCCGGCTTTAATCACTGAACCCGTTTTTTCAGCGGCATCATGCTCATGGACACCAGGATATCCTGGGCCTTGTTGAGTTTGGTGGTGCTGATAAACGGCCCCACACTCACCTGATACCAGTACTGGCCACTGGTGGAAACACTGGGCACTACGACTGCTCTGAGGTTATGTTTCTTTAGCCTGCTGGCCAGCCGGTAGGCGTCATCCTTGCTGCGAAATGAGGCTGCCTGGAGTTTATATACAGGTCGCTCCCGCTCCGCCAGCTCGCCGTCCACATAAGCGCCCTTGCTGATCGGTACCGGCCAGCTGCCCTGCTTGAGCGAGTCGTAAAACCCGTAATCAGGATCCACGGTTACGTCCGCCACCACGAGCGCTTCAGCGCGGGACGAATCTGAATCTGCTGCTGTGGCGGCGGTATTGTTTGCGGTCTCTGCAACCTCAGGTTCTGCAATGACAGGCTTTACATCCTGCGACAGAGTTACCCGTGTCCCCTGTGATGATTTGCCGGCTTCCCCGGCAACCCCTGCAGTGGTCTCCTGACGGAGGGACAGGTTTTCCGCAGGCGATGCAGGGCCGGCGGACGGCGTATTTTCATCCTCGGAAAGCAATACAGCTTCGGCGTATTCACGCTTGGCCGCCGCATCGGGCTGCTGATCCAGCTCGGGCTCACCGCCGGAAATTGCCGCCTGCACAAGGAAACAGAGTAAGCCTACGGAAACCAGGGGCACCAGAGTACGCTTCCAGTTTCTGGGAGAAGGCTGCGCACTGGTTTTCCGATCTTGCGCATTGGTTTTCCGATCTTTTGCGGTGACTGACTTCTGCCTCTCCGGCGATCTGGGCTGTCGCCAGTCTGTCTGTCGAGGAGCCGTTGCAAAGTCGTGAATCATAATTCCTGATACTCTCTCTTCACTTCTGACTTTTCACTTCTGGCCGATCTGATCTGGCCCTTCTGTTCACTTATGGCGATTGATTACTGGACACCGGTTGACTTGCGGCTTTTTTTAAAGGTGTTTTCAGTGCTTTTCCGGGTATTTTTGGATGACAATCACTGTACCTTTTTTGCCCAATTGTTTTTGCGGGTGACAATTGGGATAGTATAAGGTCAGCTTAGACGGAAATTAATATTTTTTCCCAATTTTTAATAGGTTAAATCCTATAATTGAGAACAATTTTAGAAAAGCGGGGTAACTCAGGTGGATGCGAGGGAGCTGTCCAGAAAAATACGGGATGTTACGCCATTTATTAATCATCTCGATGTGGAGATAACCCGCGGCGCGGGAAAAGAGTACGCGGAAATCATTATGCCAATGAAGCCGGAGTTTACCCAGCATCTCGGGCACGCCCATGGTGGCGTGGTGGGCTCACTGGCCGACATCGCTGCAAATCTTGCCTGTAAATACCCTACCGTGACCCTGGATTACAAGATCAATTTTCTGAAAGCCGCCAAAGGCCAGCACCTGATCGCACGGAGCTGGCCTGTCCGCGAAGACTCCGGGTTTATCGTGGTGCAGTCCGAGGTATTCGCCAGCGACAATGGCAGGGAATCGCTGGTGGCCACCTGCCTGGCCACGCTGGTGCCCAGCAGCAAACCCGGGAACACATCATGACCTGGCAAGCGGTTGCATCCGTTGATGACCTGAAAGCCCGCGGAAAGCTCTGCGTTAACGTCGCAGGCCTGGGACTCCTCCTCGTATGGCAGGAAGAGCAGATATACGCGGTGGAAAACCGGTGTTCCCACGCGTCAAAGCCCCTGGATCAGGGAAAGGTGGAGCGCGGCGTAATCCGGTGCCCCTATCACGGCGCCACCTTTGATCTGGAAACCGGCAAACCGCTCTCACCGCCAGCCTTCAAGGGAATCCGTTGTTTCCACACACGGATCTCCGGCAACATCATAGAGGCAGATATCTGACACAGCGCAATGCGCCCGATACTTCCCTGTACCCGCACCAATTTTAAAATCATTGTTAAATATCTGTAATATGGGCACTTTCTGTGCGAAAAAATCCGGTGGTTAGAGACATCCGGCTCTTAAATCAATACAATCCGTGTTTTCGTAACTTATTGAGATCATGGGAGATTCAAATGGGCTTGTTGTTAAATCGTAAAGCCTTGGTCGCAGCTCTGGGACTAATGGCTGCAGGGACGGCGCAGGCAGACACTTTCAGCGCCGACATTAATGATGACGCGTTCAAATTCGAATACAAAGCAACCAATTCCAGCTCCAACCTGGACTTCAACGCCTCGGCACTGGTTCATGATGACGACGGCGAGATCTACGCTGTTGGCGCCCAGGTTGAGGGCCAGTCGCTTCAGCAATCCAACATCAAGGGCGCACTGGGCGGAAAACTTTACTACATCAATCTGGAAGGCGATGCCAACGGTACCGCCATCGGGCTGGGGGGCTCAATCCAGATCGGCATTCCTCAGGTTCAGGCACTGGCAATACAGCTCGAAGGCTACTATGCACCCCAGGTATTGTCGTTCAATGATATTGAGCACAACACCGACATCGGCATAAAAGCACTTTACCGAATTCTTGACAATGGCTCTGTGTATTTGGGTTACCGCAAAGCGAACGTGGATATTGAAGATGTGGGCGATGGTGATCTGGACGAAGGGTTTCACATCGGTATGCAGTTGGATCTTTGATGCTGTTAACCACTCGGCAAACGAAAAGGGGCTAAAAAGCCCCTTTTTTTTCGCCTTGGACTTTTCGGTCCGCAGATCGATCACTCCCCTGGTAGAAATATCCTCGCATTTTCAATGACTTCGGTGGGCAATAAAGCAACGCCGAGAGGATTAAAATCCCAAGATCTGATTGCGTAAACACGAATGCCGATATAATCTTTGTGCTCTTGGAGCGGCGATCTACCGCCTAAATCATCACCAATCCAGGCAGGCCGGACATTCTACCGGGTTTATTGCAGCTACCCCTGTGCCAGGCTTGCAGTGAAAGGAGCACCACGTACCTGTGAATAATGAAAAAACAACAGGACGACATGAAAATCCGCCCTCTCCGATTGTCGCTCGTTACCCCCTTAAGATGGTGCCAACCAGAACGTATTTTATCTTCCTGATCTTCTTGCTAGCCCTGTTTATCGCCGCCGCCACAAACTACTCCTTTGCTCAGGGCAACAGTTCGGAAAGCGACGTGATACGTCTTCATGACAATTTCAGTGATATGAACCTGGGGAATCACGTTCATATACTGGAAGATAAAACCAACAGCCTGTCAATTCACGACCTGCTGGCACCGGATGCTGATTACACGTTCAGGGAAAGCCGGAGTCCGATCATCAATTACGGATATACTCCCCACTCCTACTGGCTGAAAGTACCGGTGCATTTTGATACCCGTTACAAGGAAGACTGGTATCTGAGGCTGACTGATCCTCTGATGGACAGCGCCGATCTCTACGTTGTTGATGATAAGGGAAACTTCATCATTCAGCGGGCAGGCGAAGATACGCCCCACACGGAAAGGGAAATCAGCGGCCGCAGCCCGGTGTTTCTGATCAGTGGTCTGCCAGGAGAAAAGCGTACCCTGTATTTACGGCTGCAATCCCAGGATCCCGTGCAGGTATCCCTGAATCTGTTTTCAGAAACCGCCTTTACCGAAAAAACCTTTGCCGAAGTGCTGGCGCTGGGCGCTTACTACGGCACCATCGTGGTGATGCTGCTCTATAACTTCTTTATTTATCTCACTACCCGCGAACGCGCCTATCTGATGTACTGTGTTTACCTGGCGGTGCTGATTCCGGCGCAACTGGGATTTGACGGCCTCTCCTATCAGTTCCTGTGGCCTGAATCGCCCTGGTGGGCAAACCGCTCCGTGGTATTTTTCAGTGGTGCTGTTGCCCTGGCAGGCACCTGGTTTGCCAGAGTATTCCTGAACACCCGTCATTACCTGCCTGGCATGGACAAGTTGCTGCTGGTTCATGCTGCGGCTGCTGCACTGGTGATGCCAGTGGCATTACTGACACCCTACGGCTTCGCCGCCACCTGCGGTGTTTCCATCGCTGTCAGTTTCGCGTCACTGATGCTGTCCACTGCTTTGATCGGCTATTTTCGCAATGTGCCAAATGCCCGTTTCTTCCTGTTTGCGTGGCTCACATTTACTCTCGGCCTGTTAATCCGGGCATTGGTTGCCACTGGCCAGATTGAACCGACCCTGATCACCATGTATGCAGCGCAGTTTGGCACCGCGCTGGAAACCGTGCTGCTATCCTTCGCGCTGGCGGACCGGATCAAACGCATTGAGGAGGAAAAGCACGAGGCGCAGCAGCAGGCAGCCGAAGCACTGGAACGATCCAACCTTGAGCTGCAGCGAACCAATGAAATCAAGGATGAATTCCTGGCCACCATCAGCCATGAATTGCGCACGCCAATGAATGGCATTCAGGGTATGCTGGACTTGCTCACATCAACGGACATTGACAAAAAACAACAGGAATATCTGGGCTACGCTCAGCTGTCCACCCGCGAGATGCTCAAGCATATTGAATCCATTCTCAGCTTCTCCGAAGCCCAGTCCAAGCGAATCAAGCTTAAAAACGTGCCGTTTCAGCTCAGTCAGCTGATCAAGGAACTCTGCACTGAGTACGAAGAGAAATGCCACCAGAAGTTTATAGAGTTCCGGATACACAAGGCCGACAATCTGCCCAACGCCCTTGAGGGTGACCTGCAACAGGTTCGGCAGGTCCTTCGTAACCTGCTGGATAATGCTGTCAAGTTCACCGACGCAGGTTTTGTTGAACTCAGCATTACCTGTCAGGCTGATACCGACAATAATAACAACGTAGTGGTGGGCTTTAATGTTACCGATTCCGGTATCGGTGTGCCCAAGCATGTACAGGAAGCCTTGTTTAATCCATTTATGCAAGCCGACAGCAGCTTTTCCAGACGTCATGGCGGCCTTGGCATTGGTCTGGCCCTCAGCAAGGCGCTGGCTGAGGTTTTGAACGGGAAACTCGTTTTCCGCGAAAACGCTCCCAAGGGCTCCATTTTCAGCTTCCGTGTGCCCTTGCGACTGGGGGATGAACGCGACACCAATGCTTTTGCTTCCACACGGCAAACTCGCCCGGAGGGGGCCCGGGAAACCGCACCACGGATTCTTATTGTGGAAGACAACCCCGTTAACCAGAAAGTGCTCAATGCCATTCTGAAGAAAAAGAACTATGAAACCCTGACCGCCAATAACGGTGAGGAAGCGCTGAAAAAGCTGGACAAACAGCCGGTGGACCTGATTCTCATGGATTGCCAGATGCCCGTTATGGATGGCTTTGAAGCCAGCCGAAAAATACGTGAGCGCAAATCCAAGTACGGCTACCCGCCCATTATTGCGGTTACCGCCAACGCCATGTCCGAAGATCGGGATCGCTGTATCGACGCCGGCATGAACGACTATCTTGCAAAGCCCGTGGATCGTTACAAGTTATACGCCACCATTGAGGAATGGCTCAGCTATCAGCATTTGAGCGGCCAGAAAAGCGCCTGATAGCCATGGGGGGACATGGAGGACGTTTATCGCGCCCCTGGCACAGTCCGATAAAAATTGACCCGATTGAACTCCAGTGCCTCATTAAAATCAGGATAGGACACAGTGTCGATGGCCCGCCACCACTGATAACGAGGATCCGGCATGGATTTGAGCCTGGAGTCAGCCACCAGCACATCCGGGGTCAATTCAGTAAACAGTTCCAGAAAATGATAATTGGCAGCCTCATAGAGCACATCCGCAGCCAGCAGCATGTCAATATCCCGTGCCTCTCTGACATCACTGATAATCTCCAGGGAAACCTTGTTAAGTGCGGCATTCAGTTCCGTAACCCGGCGTCCGGTTGGGTCAATATCGCAGGCATAAACGGTTGCGGCGCCAGCCAGCCCGGCAGCGATTGCGCCGACACCGCAGCCGCAACCAAAATCAAGAACGGTCTTTCCTGAAACATCAAGCTGGCCGCTCAACAGCAACTCTGCCAGCGCATGCCCACTGGCCCAGCAGAAAATCCAGTAAGGCGGGTCATCCATCAGGCGGTTTTTGACGGCCTGGGGTAACGCGCGATCGTCAAAACCGGAATCCAGCAACGCCAGCCGTAACTCAGGCACTCTGCCCAGCGCCTGAACACTGACGGTAGCTCCCGGAATCTGCCGCTGCAGCAGCTCATTGAAGGCAGCAATCTTTTTCTTCAAATTCACTGGCAGGTTAGTCTCCTACGGCTAAAGTTTGCTACATTTTACACTTACCCCGCCACAATCACAGTGACCGGGTTTTTTAGGGGCACACACGATGGCAGTAAAATCAGAACCAGACAGCACTGCTGATCAGCCACCTGCTGGCTGGCAGGCGCAAAAAAGCGCCGCGACCCAGAATCTTATCCTGGATGCAGCGATTACCTGCTTTATTGAAACGGGTTACGCCAAAACAACAACGGCAAAAATAGCCAGGAGAGCCGGGTTATCCCGCGGCGCCATGCTGCACCACTTTCCTTCCAGGCTGGCACTGGTCAATGCAGCCGTGGAATACCTGCACAAACGACGTCTCAACGCATTCAGAGAAGCAGTCTCCCGGATTGCAGCCGATCATCCAAACCGTATCCGTGCAGGAATCGATGTTTACTGGGAACATTTGACCAGCCCCCTCTTTGTCGCCTTTCATGAGCTGTCGGTTGCAGCGAGGACCGACCAGGAGCTTCACAACATACTGGTTCCGGCTGTGGCCGGCTTTGATGAGGCATGGTACGAAATGGCGAGGGAGCTTTTTCCGGAATGGAAACAAACCGGCGAGGTATTTGATCTGGCCATGGACCTTACCCAGAATCTGATGGAGGGCATGGCGCTGAACCACATTCAGAACTAGAACGAGCGCCGTGTACAGCGCCTGCTTTCGTTCCTGGTGCGCCAGCTTGAAGCCATGCTCCACCAAGCCGGGAAGGCTCAGCATTGACGCAAGCTTTGTGGGGTTATCAGACGCTTACCTGAGGCGAAGCCGCCACGATATAGCTAAATTCAAGCGGACCACGGCAGCTTATGATATTTCCGTCTAATAAACAAAATATCATTCATTTTCACTTGCGGCAGCTTGTAGGTTGCCCGGTTTAAATTAAACTTAAAAGATCAACGTTTATTCTATACTTTTTAGGAACTTGGAGGCGCATGAGCGAAGTCGAGGAATCCACCTATGATCCTAACAAGGTGGATGCTTATGCCAGGCATTTGGCCAAAGTCAACGAATCCAAACAGGTCGTTGCTACCCAGGATATCTGTAATGATCAGGGGGCTATCCTGATCAAGGCCGGCCAGCCCATCACCGGCAAAACCACCGAGCGCATTGTAAAGTTCAAACTGCTGAAACCCATCGAGGAATCCGTCGCCATTGAGGGCGATATCGACGGCAGCGCCCTGTTCAAACATATCAAAGCCATACTCAGCAAAAACGAAGTGGCAATAAAAATTCACGAACAGCTGGAGCTTGAATCAGCCCTCAAAAATCTTTGTCACTTCTATCAGACTTTTCCCATACTGCGCCAGAAAATAACCGTCCTCTCCCTGCAAATGAAGCGGGTCTACACTCAGTCATTGTTTTCTGCGTGGGTAGTCACCGTGATCGGCAACCAGATGAATCTGCCGAAAGTGGAAATGGAAAACCTCTTTATTGCCGCTATAGCCCATGATATCGGTATGCTGCATATTGATGAGGAGGTGATTAACAAAAAAGGCGGCCTGACCCCGGAAGAATGGCGGCAGATTTATGCGCATCCCATTATTGGCGAAAAAATTCTGCAGAATATTCCCGGTATTGAAAAGGAGACTATGAGGGCTGTGCGCGAGCATCATGAACGCTGTGATGGCACCGGCTACCCCAGAGGCAAATTTGAAAAAGAGCTGGCCATTCACGGTCAGATAATCGCCATGGCCGACAGTGTGGTGGCAATCCTGGCGCGCATGAGAAGTGAAGGACGGAATTTCCGTGATCTTATTCCGGTGATTCAGATCAACAGCCAGGCCCATTTCCAGGGCACCTACGAAGCGCTGGTACTGGTGCTGCGCAAAGCCAACCTGGGTGATGAAGGTATTATTTCACACGATGCCATGCCGGGGTTTATTGATCGCGTGCTCTTTATCAACAAATTCCTCTCCGAGTGGCTGCATGTGTCCGAGGAGCATATCATGGCGCTGGGGTTTACCCATCAGAATCGCAAATTGCACATGATACAGACCGTGCTGATGAATGTAGCTATTGCGGTTCGCGGCGCCGGCATTCTGGATGAAGGGTACATCCGGTTTCTGGAGCAGGTTAAAAGTGACCAACTGGAATTTGCCTACCGCGAGATCGAGGATGTTTACATTATGCTTTCCGAAATCCGCTTTCACCTGGATCGACTTGAACGATTCATCAAGGAATTCCTGGAGTTCCAGGAAAAGCCAGACAAAGAGATGGAAGAAGGTTTGCGCAAAGCCCTGGCATCCATCACCGGCGTCCGTGAAAAATACGCGGACGGTGACCCGGCAAAGTACAACGTTGAAGCCTCCTGAAGCCCCTTAATTCAACACCGGCAAATTATCAAACCAGGGAAACGCCCTTTCAACCTGCCCTGCCAGTCCGAACAGCAGATCCTCCCGCCCGATAGCCGACATCACTTGTACACCAATAGGCAGACCTTGCGAAGACCAGTAAAGCGGCAACGACATTCCCGGTTGGCCGGTTAGATTTCCCAGCTGCGTGAACGGTGCTTTTTCCAGCGACTCAAGCGAGAGCTTCTCCACAATACCGGTTTTCAGCAGCAGCCTGCCCGCCCGCAATTTTTCCACCCAGCGCAACCCGAATTCTTCCAAAGAAGTTGGCGGCAGGGTGCCTATCTTTGCAGGGGGCTCCGCGAGCGCCGGTGTCAGATAGAGGTCATAGGTCTCATGAAAGTCACCCATGATCCGACCGAACAGGTTCCACTGGTATTTCTGCTCCACGTAATCGGTGGCTGGCAGCGCATTACCCAATACGCCAAAAATGCGGGTGGCCTCTTCCAGCCCCTCCCTGACCGCACGCTTGCCGTAGATCCGCTTGAAGCGCTTGATCTGTGCCCCCACCTGACCCACATAGATGGTCAGATAGGCTTTGGCAACGTCCATGCCGTCAATGGCTGGGCTTGCCTCTTCCACAATATGGCCTAGAGAAGCCAGTTTTCTGGCAAAATCCTCCACAGCCTCGACACATTCAGGGTGAACCGGGTTCTGCAGCGGTGAGCGCGTGCAGTATGCGACACGCAGGGGTTTCGGGTCCTGTTTAATGACATCGCCATAGGGTATTTCGGGATTGGGTAGAAAATACGGGTCTCCGGAGGCGGGACCACACACACGATCAAGCATCACTGCGCTGTCGCGAACCGAGCGGGAGAGGATATGCTCCACGACGGCGCCGTCCCAGTCTTCGGAACGGTCAGGACCCAGTGACACCCTGCCCCGACTGGGCTTGAGGCCAAACAGACCGCAGCTGGCGGCGGGAATCCGGATAGAACCGCCGCCATCGCCAGCAGAGGCAATGGGGGTGATACCTGCAGCAATGGCAGCAGCAGAACCCCCGCTGCTGCCACCGGTACTGTAATCGGTGTTCCAGGGGTTACGGGTTGGACCAAAATATTTGGGCTCTGTGGTGCCCATCAGGCCAAACTCCGGCGTGTTGGTTTTGCCAAAAATCACCAGGCCGGTGTTTTTGAAGCGCTTTACCAGGGTGCCGTCCTGAGAAGGCACATAATAACGCAGCATTCGGGAGCCATGGCTCATGGGGTAGCCGGCCAATGGCGCACCCAGATCCTTCAGCAGGAACGGCACGCCCTGGAAATCCCCCTGGGAGGTATCAGCGGCCATTTTCCGTCCAAGATCATACAGCGGATTGATAATGGCATTGATCCTTGGGTTGACCTTTTCTGCGCGTTCTATGGCAACCGCCAGCAGCTCCTCGGCCGTTACCTCTTTCTTCTTCACCAGCTCCGCCAGACCCAAACCGTCATATCCCAGATATTCTTCCAGTTTCATGGATTACTCTTCTGTTGTTATCGTTATTGTTTCACACCGGCTGTTCATTCAGTTTCCAGCGCTGTACCTTGACCTCGTCCTTGATCACTTCCATCACATCCAGCAGCACGCTTCTGGCCGCTTCGTTCAGCTCGTCAGAAGGCTCCATGAGACGCTCCAGTACAATATCCGCCATTTCCTTAACCAGAATGTCGGTATCCTCATGGCCGATATCTGTTACCAGACGATCCATCACACTGAATACTACATCAGCCACGGTGGTTTCGATAATATCAGCCAACTGCTCACCGATCACCGGCAATCGTTCAATGGCGGCCACCTTGGCGTCCCGGCTGATAGACTCGCTGATGACTGTATCAACATAGGCCTGGAGTTGTGCTCTGCGGGGCGGATAAACAGTTTCGGTAATATCGTTGACCTTGCCAGTGAGCCACTCAATGATGATATGCTTCTGGGGCAGCAGCACCTCTGACAGAATTTTTCCGGCCACAGGGTTACCTGTGCGAACCTCATCCTGAACCCCATTCAGCACATTCACAACCACCCGGTCAGATATCTCCTCCACAAGCACATTGAAATACTTTCTGAAAAAACGGACAGGATAGGTGTTGCTGAGATCAATAATGTCATATTTCTGTAAGCGATACAGAATGGATATAACCCGTAACAACCGCAGCCACCTGAAAGACCCCACAGGAATACAACCGAGCACATCGTACCAGTGAATAAAGGGATAGAAGAACCAGCGGTGATAGGTTTTCTGGTAGATGGCGATTGCCCAGCGAATCAGAAGTTCGGTGACAAAAATTGACACGAAAATCATGTCGTAGGCGACAAAATCAGGATGCACCTGTTCCCGGTAAAAATGGGTAAACTCCGGCGCCAGCCACATCAGGCCCTCCTGGACCATCTTGCTGGTGAACATGGTGTCGAAAATAATCCAGAGCAGATTGACAATAATCAGCCCCACCATAATGAGATCGACAAGAATATAGGCGATCTGGTGACTTCTTCTTAGCTGTTTAAAGTCGATAATCCGGCTGAGACGATTCATGCAACTCCGACTGGTGGCTATAAAGGTGGCATCAGCGATTATAGCGGCGCGGAGTACAAAATAAAAAGGGGCCAGTCACTTGGCCCCAAGGGGTGGGTAGTAATTTTTGTTTTTGTTGCCGGTTTAGGAACGTTTAGTCAGCACAGTGGTAGATGTCTGGGTTTCCTCACCATCAAAGTAGGACGTATTGATGGTGAGCACACCGGTTTCCTCATTGAAGGTAACGGTAGTCACAATATCTCCCAGCTCATCCTCATCAAGAATCACCCGGTTAAGGTCCGCTTCGGTGCACTCGTTGGCGCAGGCAAAGATCGCATCGGTTTCATAGGTGTTAAAGCGGATACCGTTACCGACTGCTTCACAGCTAATGCCACCGAGGTCGTCCTCTACTTCCACCAGTCGATGCTGACCCATGGAAGTCACGCCCAGAATGTTGAAGTTATATACCAGAGAGGCGGTTTCATCCGCTGCGCACACTGAAGAGCGAATTTTGGCATCCCAGGTAGTGTTAAGGAAATTGAGCACTATCTCGCCCTGAGTGTCACGACGGGCAGACAGCAGGGTTTCACGAAAATGTACAAAGGAGTCAACCGCATTGATCAGGCCGCTGCCATTGGTTACTGCCGC
>JAWVYU010000072.1:0-16639 GCA_033722575.1 Ketobacteraceae bacterium
CACATGGCGCGCTCCATGTCAGGCAGCGAGGAGCACGCGCCGACAAGAGACAAGGTCAGAATGGCAGTAATCAGTTTGAATAATGTCGCCATGACGTATTCAGATCCTATTGGAGCTCGAATTTAGGCAGCTTGACGCTTGCAGGTTGCCCCACCAGTGGCCGTATATCCTGATCACTGATCGAGATCCTGGCGCTCACGCTGTCGGGCAGGAGCATTTCTCTGTCAGGCCGAATAAATACATCGGAAAGGACGCCGGTGTAGGACTGGCCATTGATAGTCACGGTGACGGTTTTACCCAGGTTAAGGTAGTTCGAATCGCCGCTGTCGAAATTTGCAAAGACAAAGGGGGCCGAGTGGTCGGAATTCAGACTAAGAACGGGTTCCCCCTGGGCAACATACTGACCTTCTACTATGTGGATCTCACCTATTTCGCAATCGCAGGGGCTTACGATGGGGCCGCTGTAATATTCACGCGATAGTGACGACAAAGTATCTGTCTGCATCAGGGATGGATCGATATTCTTATTCAGGTACGAGATTATGGGTGCCTCAAAGCGTCCGATAACCTGTCCGGGTTTGACCTTTTCACCGGGAGCTGCGATCAGGTTAATAACACCGTCACGAGGCATCTGTACCTGGTAGTTGTTGGCATCAACGACGGCGGCTTGTGACTTCACCATGAAGATATCCTGATAAACCTGATAGCCAATAAAGCTGGCCGCTGCTATACCGATCATCAGAAAAAGAAAGGCAATAACCACAGCCCTGAAACGTGCAAAGCCCTGGAGAGAAGCATCCATTTTCGGTGATCTTGACTTTGTGAAATTCTCTCGGGTAAGCACGTTCAGCATATCGCCTGAGGTAACAAGATCTCCATTGAGGTGGGCAGAGATCAGGTGGCGAAGTGCTGATGTTTGCTGCGGCGACATATTGGTACACGCGCAACTGACTCTGCCATTTCTGTCGGGTGATTTGGCCTCAACTTCAACGGGAAGAAGGAAATTCATTCCATTGATATTAAACTCCACCTTTCCTTTCAGATTGTGTGTGCCTGGGAGAGGCTTGGTAGCCATAAATGACAGGCCACCGGCAGAAATATCTGTGACCTGAAACGAATAGGTATTGTTATCGCTGTTCACAATAAACGAGGCGGGTAGCTTGACTCTGGCAAATTGTCGCTGTGATTCCGACTCGTGGACCAGGTTAGGATTTATTGCAGTATTCATGGCAACTTTCACCTTATAACTAAGTGTTTAAATCTTTTTCATACAACGTAAAAAATCAGAGCTAAGAAAACGCTGACCGATGAAAAGGTATATGCACGGGTTGACCAATGATTGAACCATGACTGGAAAGCATTGGTGCTGCGTTTCAGCTTGGTGTTTTGTCTTGTCCAGCTTTGCTGATCCAGCCTGAAGTAAACATAAATTTTCATCAGGGAGCCGACAATCTGGTTGTAATAGAGCATAACCGGATAAATCGGGCCGATCCGATGACCGGACATCATCAACAGCACTGTAAGCACCAGCCGCGTGAGCGTGATCCAGAGTATATAAATAAGAAAATAGGCATAACTGTATTTGATAGACGCAACAATGGATGCCACCAGCCCCAGAAGGCTTGTCCACATGCTGAACCTTTGATCCCAGAGTATGTAGTAGGTGAACAGCCCCAGAGTTTTTATGCCAAGCCGTGTGGCCCGGCTGTTTTGTCGCAGTGAATTGCCGTACCAGCGGAACATCAGCTTGCGACTGGCGCGGAAGAAGTTTTTGTCCGGTGGATGCTCGACGGTGTTGATGGAAGCGGAGGGTACGTACCAGGTATCGTATCCCAGGCGCATCAGGCTGAACCAGCTTGATTTGTCATCTCCTGTCAGAAACCGGAACTGGCCAAGACGACGGTGGTGAATATGGTCGTGTTCAACATCGCTGATGAAAGACGGATCGGTAACTACTGAAGCTCTGAAAACCGACATGCGACCGGTCAAGGTCAGTACCCGATTGGAGAGCGCCATGGAGCACATGTTGATATGACGTTGCGCAAACCTCAGCTTATGCCATTGGGACATGACATAACTGCCTTCCACTGAGCAGAACTCGTTGGTGGTCAGTGCACCCATTTTGGGGTAGAGGTGAAAGTAGGGAGCTGATTCTTTTACAACCCCGGGGTTAAGCACCGTGTCACCGTCAATCACCGCTACAATTGCCTGCTCATCTGGCATGTCTCTGGATATGGCACGAAAACCGTAAGCCAGGCCGTCACGCTTACCTGTGCCCGGAATGCGGACAATCTTCAGTGCAACGCGCTCCGGAGGATTGTGTCTTCTCCAAAGGTCGCGAATAATATTTTCATCGCCAAGTTCCACAATTGAGCAAACGATGGTGGCTGGCCACCCACAGTCGATGGCCTCTTTTATAACCGAGTCGTAAACACTGGCAGTGGTCAGTGCATCAATACGGAAACTGGTTACCATCAGGTATACATGGGAAGGTGCCGCCTCATCGCCCAGTAACAGCGCTTTTTTTCTGGCTCTCGGGAACACCAGATAAAGAAAGATCATGCCCCTGATAAAATGCGTGAACCCGACCCCGTAACGCCAGATGCCGACCGCTCCGATCAGTAAAATAAATTGCTCTGACCCGGGTACAAAGACTTCATCGGGTACAGATAAAGCAAGCAAGCCGAGAAGGCACAGGTAGCCTAACCACCCTGTAACGTTGGTCACAAAGGTCTCCTTTACTGAAAAACTACGAGAGAGTGACTACCAGCAAATGCCCTGGAGGCTGTCCGTGGAGCTGCCTTCCATGAATCCGGCAAGATCAATGACGATCTTTTCTTCGGAAACGTTTTCAAGAACAGACCGGAACGCCTGATCGCCGTTTCCGAGAATAATCACTTCAGCATCAGCTACTGATGTTTCCAGGCTGGACTGTAACAGGGCACTGAGATGAGGGATTTTCTGGTTGATGTACACCTTGTTGGATCCGTGCACGCGGGCATAGTCGACATTTTTGTCGTATATAGAAAGCCTGTAGCCCTTGCCCAGAAGCTTTTCAGCAAGCTCAACCAGGGGGCTTTCTCGCAAATCGTCAGTGCCGGCTTTGAAACTCAGGCCCAGCAAGGCAACGCTTTGTTTGTTGGTTGCTTCAACCATCTCCAGTGCTTTCTGCACCTGTGTTTCGTTACTGGTCATGATTGAACTGAGGAGAGGAACCTTCACGTCCATCTGTGAAGCCCGGTAGGTCAACGCGCGAACGTCCTTCGGAAGGCAGGAACCGCCAAATGCAAACCCCGGTTTCATGTAATAGGGAGAGATATTAAGCTTTTTGTCTTCGCAAACAACATCCATGACCCTGCGCCCGTCAACGCCGACCGACTTTGCAATATTGCCTATCTCATTGGCGAACGAAACTTTCACCGCATGCCAGACGTTGCAGGTGTATTTGATCATTTCCGCGACAGGAATAGATTCGCGAATCATGACGGCGGGCAGTTCTTCGTAAAGGGACGCCAATACGTCGCCGGAAGCGGTGTCATACTCGCCGATGACGGTCATGGGAGGGAAGTCGTAGTCCTTGATGGCGGTGCTTTCCCGGAGAAATTCAGGGTTAACGGCCAGCCCGAAATCTTCGCCAGCGCGTTTGCCGGAGCAATCTTCCAGAATGGGTAATACGCGCTCAAGAACGGAGCCCGGTAAAACAGTGCTTCGAATAACAACAGTGTGTCTGCTGGCCTTGTCCCGCATGGCAAAACCGATCTGACGGCAGACTTCTTCAACAAAGGTGAGGTCCAGATCACCATTGCGTTTGCTCGGTGTGCCCACACAAACCATGGACAGATCCGATTCGCGCACGGCTTCCTCACAGTCGGTGATGCCTTTCAGGTTGCCGCTCTCGATTCCCTTGGCGATCAGCTCCTGCAGCCCAGGCTCTACAATGGGCGATTGTCCCTTGTTGATAAGATCAATCTTGTCTTGCGACAAGTCTACGCCGATAACCCGGTGCCCCCTGGCTGATAAAGCAGCTGAACAAACTGCGCCTACGTAACCCAAACCGAAAATACTGATGTCCATTTCAAACTCCTTGAAAAATAAAAAGCACTCATAGGCCAAAAGGCAAAAGTAACCAGCTTAAACAATAAGCAAAAACATTAAAAAAAGTATGTCATTCATTCCTGAAAACCTGGCGATGCAAGTCTCCACCCAAGACCGGTGCAAAACAACTTCCAGGAATTCGATTAAACACAATTTTACAAATGTTGGTTAGCAAGTCTCACGCCAAGTGATAAGGGCCCCTTCTTAAATTCTGTTATCGCTAGCGGAATAGCCGCGAATATCTGATCAAAATCGCGTCAGAATAAAAAAATCATTGGGGCTGGCGAAAGGAGCGGTATGATAGCAGTTGATTATGACGCTCTAAAGTGAGGCGACGAAATTTTTGGTGTCACAATTTAGGGCGTTAAGGATGAGCGATGATATCACGTTGTGAGAGCCAGGTAATCCAGAATAAGTAGAGCGCAATTCCACCAAAAGCATTATGGAAAAAATAAAAGTTGATCTTTGTTTTTGTAGGGTTATTGCCTGCGTCAGTAAAGGTTCCGCTTTTACAGTCAGAACAGGCACCTTTAAAATGCTGCTCTACTACTGTTCAATTTGTTGCTCAAGTGAGCAGTGCCAGGATGCTGTGGACCTGTAACCCGGCACATGAATTGGCAGTCTGTGCACCGCATTAACGCTCCCTTTAATTTTTTGTGCAGGGTTGGTGCGGTGTTGAAACGTTTTAAGCGGCTAATACTAAAGTTATAGCAGCCCCTGTTGCTTCGCAATAAACTGTTTCACGGATAGCGGCAAATGAGACATCAGCTGGGATACCCCCTGATTCACCAGGCCGTTAACGTACACCGGCTTGCCGCTCATTACCGCATCAAAGCCTTCCTGGGCAACGGTATGGGCATCCATCCACAGAAATCGTGGCAGCCGGCTTACGGCGGAGCGCACGCCCATCACGTCATGGAATTCACTGTAGGTAAAGCCGGGGCATAATGCAGTGCAGTAAATGTTATGCTCACGGGTTTCCAGGTCAAGGGCCTGGCTGAAGTCCAGAATAAAGGATTTTGCCGCGCCATACAGATTGCCGCGCATCTGGGGAGAAAAGGCAGCGATGGAGGCCAGGTTGATAATGCGCCCGTAACCGTTGTTACGCATGTCCTTGCCGAACAGATAGCAGAGTTGTACCACCGAGGTATTCAGCACCTGAATGAAGTCGGCGTGGTCCTGCCAGTCCGCCTCAAGAAACCCCTTATTCAGCGCATAGCCGGCATTGTTTACCAGCGCATCCACCTGAAGGCCTTTTTCCTTAACGGTTCTGTAAAGATTTTCCGGAGCACCGGGTTCTGCCAGGTCGATGGCAATCACATGGGCCAGCTGGCCAAACTGTGCCTTGATTTCACTGGCGATTTCCAGCAGCTTTTCTTCGCGTCTTGCCACAAGGATCACATCAAAACCATTTGCCGCAAAGACTTTGGCAAACTCCTGACCGATGCCTGCCGATGCGCCGGTAATCAGGGCCGTTCTGACGCGTTGGTTATCCTGATTCATAGTGTTATCTCCAAAAAAGCCGTTATGTTCGCAGTCAAAAAAGCCCGCAATTGCGGGCTTGTTACCGATCACTGTTTAAAAGAGTACCCGTGTTCTTATGGTGCCTTCAACTTTGCGCAGTTTTTCAAGGGCCACATCACTGTATTCGGCATCCACGTCTATGACCACATAGCCGATTTTCTCATTGGTTTGCAGATACTGACCGCAAATATTGATATTGTTTTCGGAAAATACCGTGTTGATCTTCGTGAGCACCCCTGGCACATTTTTGTGAATGTGGAGGAGGCGGTGGACATTGTCGTGGGTGGGCAGGGCCACTTCCGGAAAGTTCACCGCAGAAATCGTGGAGCCGTTGTCGCTGTATTTCACAAACTTTTCGGAAACTTCCTGGCCGATGTTTTCCTGGGCTTCCTGGGTGCTGCCACCCACGTGGGGTGTCAGAATCACGTTATCAAACTCGCGCAGCGGAGAAACAAACTCTTCATCATTGCTGCGGGGCTCCACCGGGAACACATCAATGGCGGCCCCCAGCAGCTTGCCAGTGGTCAGGGTGTCTGTCAGTGCGTCAATGTCCACCACGGTGCCCCGTGAAGCGTTGATCAGCACGCTGCCCATTTTCATCTGTTCCAGCTGGCGTGCCCCGATCATATCTTTGGTGGCGCGGGTTTCGGGGACATGCAGACTGACCACATCGGCTGTGTTCAGGAGTTCTTCCAGGGAATCCACCTGGGTAGCATTGCCCAGAGGCAGTTTGGTCACCACATCATGGAAAATTACCTTCATACCCAGGCCTTCCGCCAGCACGCTCAGTTGGGAGCCGATATTGCCGTACCCGACAATGCCCAGCACCTTGCCGCGCACTTCATAGGAGTTGGCAGCGGATTTGATCCACTCGCCCCGATGGGCCTTGGCATTTTTTTCGGGAATGCCGCGCAGTAACAGGATCGACTGGGCAAGCACCAGTTCCGCGACGCTGCGCGTGTTGGAAAAGGGAGCATTAAAAACCGGAATACCGCGTATCAGTGCGGCATTCAGGTCCACCTGATTGGTGCCAATGCAGAAACACCCCACGGCAATCAGTTTGTTGGCCGCGGCAAATATTTCCTCGGTCAGCTGGGTGCGGGAGCGGATACCCACAAAGTGCGCATCGGCAATCTTGGCTTTCAGCTCGTCTTCGGGCAGGGAGGTTTTGAGATACTCAATATTGGTGTAGCCATTCTTCTCAAAATTGTCGACGGCAGTCTGGTGCAACCCTTCTAGCAGCAGAATGCGGATCTTGCTCTTGTCGAGTGATGTCTTGCTCATGATCTTTCCCGTACTGGATGACGAATACCAAAATTTTGGGGGCGCTATGTTATCATATCTCGCCCTCGTAATGCGCGACTTTTGTGGGTGCCCCACCGGCTGGCTGAGCCGGCGGGCGGCGCGGACCGGGTAAAATCTGTCCAGCTGGCCCGGACCCTTCAGTCGTCATCTCGAATCGGGGTAATGGATGGGTTTGCCAGCGTCGGTCAGGCAAAGATATCTTGCTGAATTTAAAGGTAAATGTATGACAGCATCAGAAACAGTGATTCAGGGCCTGAAGGCGCTGGTGGGTGAGGACAAGGTCAAAACAGATGCTGACAGCTTGCAGCAGTATGGCTGTGACTGGACTAGAATCTACGACCCCAGGCCCCTGGCCATCGTGTTTCCGAAAACCACTGAGCAGGTGCAGGCTATTGTCCGGTTTGCCAACGAGCATCAGGTGGCCCTGGTTCCCTCCGGGGGTCGCACCGGTCTGTCTGCTGCCGCGGTGGCGGCCAACGGTGAGGTAGTAGTGGCCTTTGATTACATGAACCGCATTATCGAATTCAACGACATCGATCGCACAGTGCGTTGCGAAGCTGGCGTGGTGACCGAGCAGCTGCAACAGTTCGCCGACGACAACGGGCTGTTTTATCCGGTGGATTTTGCTTCCAGTGGTTCCAGCCAGCTGGGAGGCAACATCTCCACCAATGCCGGCGGCATCAAGGTGATCCGGTATGGCATGACCCGCGACTGGGTGGCGGGGCTCACTGTTGTGACCGGCAAGGGTGAGGTGCTCAGGCTCAACAACGATCTGGTCAAGAACGCTACCGGATACGACTTCCGCCACCTGTTTATCGGTGCCGAGGGTACGCTGGGCTTTATCACCGAAGCCACTATGCGGCTGGCGAGGGCGCCCAAGAACCTGAACGTGCTGGTGCTGGGGGTGCCGGAGTTCCGTGCGGTCATGGATGTGCTGAATACCTTCCAGCGCAACATTGATTTAACCGCCTTTGAATTCTTTTCCGAAAAGGCTGTTCAGCTGGTTACCGCCCGGGGTGATGTGCTGCGGCCATTCGAAACAGCCACACCCTTTTACGCCCTGCTGGAATTCGAAGCGCCCAATAATGACGTGGTGGAAGAGGCCATGGCATTGTTTGAGGAGTGCGTGGAAAAGGGTTATGTGCTGGACGGCGTGATGAGCCAGAGTCAGGCCCAGGTGGATTCACTGTGGCGCCTGCGTGAAGATATCAGTGAAACCATTTCGGTATTTACACCCTACAAGAATGATATTTCTGTGTCGGTTTCCCGGGTGCCGGACTTTCTGGAGGATATTGACAGCATCGTTGCACAGCATTATCCGGATTTTGAAATCGTCTGGTTTGGCCATATCGGCGATGGCAACCTTCACCTGAATATCCTTAAACCTGATGATCTGCCCAAGGAAGTATTTTTCGAAAAGTGTCAGCAGGTGAATACCTGGGTATTCGACATTGTGAAGAAATATGAGGGCAGCGTGTCGGCGGAACATGGGGTGGGCATGACGAAAAAGCCCTACCTCAAATACACCCGGAGCCCGGAGGAAATCGCCCTGATGAAAAGCGTCAAACAGATATTTGATCCCAACGGTATCATGAACCCCGGCAAAATTTTTGATCTGGACTGAGGCGAACGATGAGCACCTACGAGCACCGGATGTGGGATAACAGTCCCTGTGTTTTGCCCACAGGCAAAGTGGTCTGTGTGGGCCGCAATTACGCGGATCACGCCCGGGAACTCAACAATCCGGTGCCCGACTCGCCGATCCTGTTTATCAAGCCTTCAACCGCGGTGGTGCCCTTTGAACCCGGTTTTGCGATCCCCACCGGCCAGGGGGCATGCCACCACGAAACGGAAATCGCCCTGCTGATCGGCAAAACGCTGTGCGGTGCGGAACCCGCGGCCGTGGCGCCGGCGATCGTGGGGCTGGGTATCGGGCTGGATCTCACCCTGCGTGAACTGCAATCGCAGCTCAAGGAAAAAGGCCACCCCTGGGAGCGTGCCAAGGCTTTTGACGGCGCCTGTCCGCTGACGCCTTTTGTGCCCGCCAGTGAATTCGGCCCCCTGGACCGACTGTCCGTATCCCTGACCGTGAATGGCGAGGTTCGTCAGCAGGGCAACAGTGAGCAGATGCTGCACCCCATCCCCGAACTGGTGGCTTACATGTCCTCAGTTTTTACCCTGCAGCCCGGGGATGTGATTCTGACGGGTACCCCGGCCGGTGTGGCGCCACTGGCGGTGGGGGACCGGCTTGTGGCCACCCTGGGCGAGCGTTTTTCCTTTCAGACTCAGGTGTTTGCGCCTCTGACAAGCATTTGACCTCACCCGCCCCCCACAGGGGTGTTTCCGGACAAGCATCCTGAACCTCAGCATGTATACTGGATAGTCAGTTACCAGTGACATTGCTGCCGGGAGCCTGTACCTATGTCGTCCCCACAGTCCACCACACACGCCAAAGCATACGCCACCAAGGCGCCGGATGTCGGCAGCGACTTTGCCCGTCACCCCGGCGTGCGGGCCTGGATAGAAGCACTGTTCCCGGCGGGCCGGCAGCTGCCCGCGCCCGACGCCGGGCAGATCGCGGACAGGGTCAATCATTATATCGACAGCCTTCCGGGGCTGAATACGGCCCTGCGGGCCCTGCTTCACAGTCTGGATCTGCGCTTCCGGCTCAGTCATGGCCGGGCGTTTGCCACCGCGCCCTTGCAACAGCGGCGCGCGTTTATTGAAAAGCACCGCCGCTCCACCCTGACCGGCCCCCTGTTGCAGGCGCTGGCAGCCCCTTTCCGCGTGGCCTACCTGCTGGATGATGACAACCTCAGCCGTATGGGCACCCATAACGGCATCCCGGTGCCTGCGCGGGTGGAGACTTTTCGCTGGCAATCCCAGATCCAGTCGGTGGATAACCTGGAACCGCAACAATCGCTGGAAGCGGATGTGGTGGTGATCGGAACCGGCGCCGGCGGGGCGGCTGCAGCCTACGAGCTGGCCAGTCGCGGGCTGGCGGTGGTTATGCTGGAAGAAGGCAGGTATTACGATCGCCGGGATTTTAATGGCAGGCTGACCGAGGTCATTCCCAAGCTCTACCGGGCCTGCGGCTCCACCGTGGCCATTGGCAATGCGGTGATTCCCGTTCCGGTAGGCCGGAGTGTGGGAGGCACCACCACCATTAATTCCGGCACCTGTCTGCGGGCACCGGATCGCGTGCTGCGGGAGTGGGTGGCATCAGGCCTTACGGAACTGACGCCGGAAAATCTGGCGCCTTTCTTTGAGTCGGTGGAAGCGATGCTGCAGGTGCAGCAGGCAGACCCGCGCCATGTGGGTGAGGTGGGCCGCGTGATCGAAGCCGGTGCCCGGGCATCCGGGTTTCACCAGGCCCACCCCCTGATGCGCAATGCGGTGGGTTGCGACGGCCAGGGGTTGTGTCAGTTTGGCTGTCCCACCGATGCCAAGCAATCCACCAACGTCAGTTATGTGCCGCGGGCACTGGCAAATGGCGCATTTCTTTTTACCGGGATGAAAGCCACAAAACTGCTGACGGCCGGTAATCAGGTCAGGGGTATTCAGGCCAGCGGTACCGGAGCGGACGGCGTGGTACGGCACCTGACCCTGAAGGCCCCCCGGGTGGTGGTCAGCATGGGCACTTTTTTCACGCCCCTGTTTCTGCGGGCCAACGGCATCAGAAACCGCTGGCTGGGGGCCAACCTGTCCATCCATCCCGCCGGCGCGGTTACCGGGTATTACCCTGACCGGGATTTTGCCAACACCCGCACCATACCCCAGGGTTACGGGGTCAGTGACTGGGCTGATCAGGACATTATGTTTGAGGGCGGCACACCGCCGTTTGTTGCCCATGGCTTGCTGAATCCGCTGATGGGGGAGGATTACGTGGAGCTGACCGAGTCCTACCAGCACACGGCCTATTTCGGATTCATGATCAGGGATCAGTCCCGGGGCAGGGTGCGACCCGGACTCCACCCGGATATTCCCCTGATTACCTACCGGATGAACCGGCGGGATTTCCGTCTGTTTCTGAAAGCCAGTCGCGCTCTGGCCATCATGCATCTGAAAGCCGGGGCCGGATACGTCAACCTGGCCGGCGTGTCCCGCTACCCGAAAATCACCAGCGAACAGCAGCTCGATGAGGTGTTATCATCGGGACTGAAGCCGCGGCATTTCACCCTGTCTGCCTATCATCCCCTGGGTACCTGCAGGATCGCCGCCAACCCGGGTAACGGTGTCTGTGATGTGGACCATCAGGTGTTCGGCATGGATGGACTGTACGTGATGGACGGCAGCGCGGTACCCTCGTCCCTGGGAGCGAATCCTCAGGTGACCATCATGGCACTGGCCAGCCGCGCTGCCGGTAAGCTGGCAGAACGTATGGTTCGCGAGCAATACAAGAACACTGAAAACAACAATCCGAAAACCAATTCACAGAGAACACAAACAGGGTATTACCATGCGACTAACCATGACAGAAACCATGCGGGGCTGGCTGGAGCTGAATGAAACCTACAAGCCCGAACCTTTCGAATTCACCATCAAGATACAGTTGGGAAAAGGCCCCGGATTGCTGGCGCCCCAGCCTTTCCGCGGTAAGGTCCGTCTTTCCGGTCGTCAGTATGAAGGCCGTACTCAGGGTGAACTTGCATTCAAGCTGTCAGGGCCCCGCTATGAACTGGACTTTGAAATACCCGGTATTGGTCTGGTACGGGCCGCGGGGGAAAAGACGTATTCCCTGACGGAACTCCGGGAATCGCTGATTACCTGCCCGCTCACCATTTATCATCAGGGCGAAGCCATCGGTTATGCGGAGGTCCGCTATGAGGACTCTATCGTGGCCTTTCCCTTCAGGGCGTTTCGGGTTGAAAGCAGCGACTCGCCGGCAACGGCAAATTTCTAGATACGTCTGCCGTGAGACAGGAGGTCGGCTAACATGGTTCAGGCAACCCGCAATGAGCATATCAAGGGCAAGGACTCACTCATGAAAGAAAGGCGTGATGCAAGGGTGGATCATTTTTCTCAACAACGGCGGGAGGTCAACAGCTGCCGTTTTGATCCGCACAGCCGCAAAGGCCACTACGAAAGTTATTTTCTGCGGGCGAACCATCCGGAAAAGCCCCACGCTTTCTGGATCCGCTATACCATTTTTTCTCCCAAAGGGCGCCCCGGCGATACCATTGGAGAGCTGTGGGTCATCTACTTCGACGGAGAAACCCATCAGATTACTGCAGCAAAGGAAGAGCTGCCCTTCAGTCAGTGCGCGTTTTCCTCGGAAGGCCTCTCGGTTCGTCTCGGGGACATTGCAACACTGGTACCCGGTCAGGCGAAGGGCACTGCATCGCAGGCGGGCAATAAAATCAGCTGGCACCTGAACTATACAACCGGCGAGGCGCCACTGTTACTGCTGCCGGAATCCTTTTACGAGGCGCCGCTGCCAAAAGCCAAGGCGCTGGTAGGGAATCCCAACGTGCTGTATAACGGCACGCTTATGGTGAATGGCGAAACCATTCATGTGGAAAACTGGCAGGGGAGTGAAAATCACAATTGGGGTGAAAAGCACACCGACCGGTACGCCTGGGGGCAGGTGGCCGGTTTCGATAACGACCCCGACGCCTTTCTGGAAATGGCGACAGCAAGGCTGAAAATAGGACCGTTATGGACGCCCTGGATTACAACCCTGGTGGCACGCGTGGATGGCCGCGAAATCAAGATCAACAGCCTGCTGAAAGCCGTTACCGCCCGGGCGACTTTCAATTATTTTAACTGGCACGTGGAGACATCCCAGGGGGATTTCTCCGTGGTCTGTGATATCTATGCGCCACGCTATCATTTTGCCGCATTGAATTATTACAACCCGCCGGGTGGCTCCAATACCTGTCTCAATTGCAAAATCGCCGGCTGCAGGCTGTTGATCCGGGAAAAAGGCAAACCGGACCGGGTTCTGGAAACCCGGCACCGGGCAGCGTTCGAGATTCTCACCGACGATCACAGTCATGGCGTCAAAGTGGTGGCCTGATAAGCGGCGGCCAGGGATTAATGGCGGGAGCGGGCGGCGCGATCAGCCTTCAATAACCTCGACGCCGTCTTCCCGGCCCAGCAACAACACATCGGCGCCACGCTTTGCAAACAGGCCATTGGTCACCACACCAACAATATTGTTGAGCCGGGCTTCTGTTTCCACCGGTTTGGCAATCTGCAGGTTGTGGATATCCAGAATAATATTGCCGTTATCCGTGACAAAGCCCTCACGGTATACCGGGTCTCCCCCCAGGTGTTTCACGATCTCGCGGGCAACATGGGAGCGGGCCATGGGAATCACCTCCACCGGCAGTGGGAAGTTACCCAGCACCTTGACTGATTTGCTGGCATCCGCAATACAGACAAACTTGTCCGCCACCGCCGCAATAATCTTTTCCCGGGTCAGTGCGCCACCGCCCCCCTTGATCAGGCACAAGTGGGGATCAGCTTCATCGGCACCGTCCACATACACCGGAACGCTGTTGACGGTATTCAGGTCGTAAACGGGGATGCCATGGCTTTCCAGGCGCTTCTTGCTGGCCTCGGAGCTGGCCACGGTGCCTTCAATGCGGCCTTTGATTTCTGCCAGGTAATCAATGAAAAAATTGGCTGTGGAGCCGGTGCCGACCCCGACAATTTCGCCCTCCACCACATAATCTAGGGCTTTTCTGGCGACGGCTTTTTTCAGTTCATCCTGGTTCATGTTGGCCTCTTTGCTTGCGGATCGCTGGGTATTGGCAAGGGGACGCCATTATAGGCCGAATCGCCCGTTGACTGAACCTCTCTGTAGTTTTCAAACCCTTAAGGTGTGGAACGGCAGGCCTTCTGTTACTATGAACGGGTTTAAAGCAAACAGATTAAGGCAGTTCAAGAGATTCCATGCTTCACGCTTATATAAAACGTATCCTGCAGGCACAGGTTTATGATGTTGCCCTTGAAACCCCGGTAGAGCCGGCACCGGCACTGTCGCGGCGAATGGGGAACCAGGTGTTGCTCAAGCGGGAAGACCTGCAACCGGTATTTTCCTTCAAGCTTCGCGGCGCCTACAACAAGATTGCGAATCTCAGTGAAGACCAGAAAGCCCGGGGTGTGATCACCGCCTCCGCCGGCAACCATGCCCAGGGGGTGGCACTGGCCGCTTCGGGGCTGGGAATTCGTGCTGTGATTGTCATGCCCAAGACCACGCCGGAAATCAAGGTAGCTTCGGTTCGCGCCCTGGGAGGCCACGTGGTCCTGCACGGGGATATCTTTGATGATGCCTTCAAACATGCCAAGAGCCTGGAGGCCGAGCACGGTTATACCTTTGTTCACCCCTACGATGACCCGGATGTGATTGCCGGGCAGGGTACCGTGGGCATGGAAATCCTGCGTCAGCATACCGGGCCCCTGGAAGCCATTTTTATCCCGGTGGGAGGCGGAGGCCTGATCGCCGGGATCAGCTGCTATATCAAATACCTGCGGCCCGAGGTGAAGATCATTGGCGTGGAACCCGCCGACTCCGCCTGCCTTGATGCTGCCCTGAAAGCCGGAGAACGGGTGGTGCTGGATCAGGTGGGCCTGTTCGCCGACGGCGTGGCGGTACGGCAGATCGGTGAAGAAACGTTCCGGCTGTGTCGGGAAACCGTGGATGAGGTTATTACGGTTACTACTGATGAAATCTGTGCCGCAGTGAAGGATGTGTTTGACGATACCCGCTCCATCTGTGAGCCCGCGGGGGCGCTGTCGGTGGCAGGGCTGAAAAAGTACGTGGAACGCGAGAAGTCGAGTGGTCAGACTTTGATGGCCATTGCCAGTGGTGCGAACGTCAACTTTGACCGGCTGCGGCATATCGCGGAGCGGGCCGAGCTGGGTGAGCGGCGCGAGGCCATCTTCGCCGTGACCATTCCCGAGCAGCCCGGCAGCTTTCTCCAGTTCTGCGATACCCTGGGGAAACGCAGCATTACGGAATTCAATTACCGTTATGCAGCTGCGGACAATGCCCACGTGTTCGTGGGCATTCAGACCAGCGGTGGCATCGGGGAAACCGGGGAGGTGACCCGGAAGCTGGAGCAAAAGGGCTACAGCGTGACCAACCTGACGGACAATGAAATGGCCAAGCTCCATATCCGGCATATGGTGGGCGGCCGGGGCCAGACCAGTGATGGCAAGGGGGTCCCGGACGAAGTGCTGTTCCGTTTTGAGTTTCCGGAGCGGCCCGGCGCATTGCTGCAGTTTCTGATCAAGCTTGGTGCAAAATGGAACATCAGCCTGTTCCATTATCGCAATCATGGTGCAGCCTACGGGCGGGTGCTGGTGGGATTGCAGGTGCCGGACAAGGAGCGTGAGGTGCTGATCCGCTATTTTGATGAGCTGGGGTATCGCTACTGGGATGAAACCGACAATCCCGCCTATGGCCTGTTTCTGCAGTAATTTTCAGCAACTGAAATGGGAAACCTCTGGCTCCTCACAAAAACCCGCCCTTTAACTTCACATTTTCGGTTACCGGTGCTAGCTTACAGGCTTTGTAAAGAGTCCCTGCTAGTTGGCTGATTATTAAGAAAAACATGGGTGTGTTAAAGCATTGATTGTTTTGTGTTCGTTTTGGTTATAGGCTAACGGCCTGTTATAAATAAAACGTTTAAAAATCAGTCAATTTATGTGAGCTACTACTCACATACGCCCTAGCGACGATAAACAGATGGTCTACAATGGGTATATATAGCGTGTAGGCGGTGTTTATCCGTCGCGAATCCAAACCGTCTGATGGATCAAATATGAACGGATTCGCAGTATTCGACCGCTGATTACTGATAGCATTGTCAGGCCGTGCAGCGCAGTTAAAAATGCAACGGCCCGGCGAGCTGGCATATAACTTGTAGTCATATAGGTTGCAGTAATAAAACAGACTAATACGTAGGAAAGGATTTCGTCAGACGCCTGGATGGCATTAACAGCAGATCACCGAAAGAACTTGTAGTCAGCAAGAACTGTTAGGTTAATGACATAGCGAGAGCTAACACCATGAAAAAGAAACCTGACTTACTGATGGTACTGGTATTTGTGTTCGGACTGGGCGTTGTGGCCAGCGGTTATACGCTGACCGAGCCGGACCCCGAAATGGTAGCCAGTCAGTTTTCTATCCGCTAAGCCTGCCTTGCAAACCAGGTGCTGAACCGGTTACCGGTCAGCGCCCTGAGGCCTGCCCGAACCGGCCCGGCCCTTCCGAAAAAGCTCCTTCCCACCCAGCAGTGCCACTGCTCCGTAAGTGGATTTGTCCGTCACTATGCCATCCATGGGAATATCCCAGGCTTCTGTCGTAATGCTGTCCACCTTCTGGCATTCGTGCGCCAGGCCCAGCAGCGTTGGCCGGCGGGGTTTGCTGCCATCTTTCAGGAAGGCAAACGTCCGGTCATAGAATCCGCCACCCATGCCCATACGGTTGCCGGCTTCATCAAAGCCCACCAGCGGCGTGAGGATCAGATCCAGTAACCACACCGGACAGCGGGTGTCGCGATGGCTGATGGGTTCAGGAATGCCGAACCGGTTTTTTGCCATGGGGTGACCCGGTTGGTATTCCATGAAAACCAGTTCTCCGCCCTTGAACGGATGAAGCACGGGCAGGTAAAGGGTTTTACCCATTTCCCAGGCGGCAGCGATCAAAGGTTCCAGGTTGATTTCGCCGTCATTGCTGAAATAAACCGCGATACGCTGGCTG
>JAWVYU010000073.1:0-16601 GCA_033722575.1 Ketobacteraceae bacterium
ATCTTCGAAAAAATCTGGGGTTACCGTTTCTTTTACCGTGATCTGGTCAGCATTCTGGAGCGCAACGAGCGCCTCCAGAAACGTTTCAACCGCATACTCGACAAGAAAGCCAATACTTTCGGTTCAATATTGTCATCCATGAGTGAAGCAGGAATTATTCAGCTGGATGACCCGAAGGCGCAGGAAGCGGTGGCTACCAATGTGGTAATTGCGGCCACCTACTGGCTGAACTACCAGCAGATCCGTAATATCGGCAAGGAACTGCCAGAGGACGACCTGGGCCAGGGCGTTTACCAGGTTATGACGCTGATCGCACCCTATCTGCCCGATGACGGTCGCGAAGCCCTGGACGATATTGCCAGCAGCTACCTTGCCTGACGCGGAGCCTGCCTGATGCAATGCCTGAGAGTGTCCCGGGGCCCGGTTCTTACTGCTCTACAATGCCATACTGGCGCTCGGTAGCGTATACGAGCTTGTCAAACTCCTCCATCAGTTCGCGGGTAAAACCATCGAGAAACTTCAGTGTGGAATGACAGACTTTAAAACACAGTGACACGCTCTTGTCGGGCTGTTCAATGCCTTTAACCGAATAGCGCAGCACCTCTGCAATGGACGGATGCTCCAGGTTATCCCTCATTCCGGCTGGCAGGGTTAACGGATAGGCTACCGCCCCCAAAACGTTGAGGATGGATTCCAGCTCCACCCGGCAGTAATTGTCGTAGCGGTTGAAATAGGGCTGCAACCGGGAACGATGCTCTATCTGACCGGCATTAACCAGCGCCCCCAGGGTGTAGGTGTAGGTACGCAGCCTGGCAACTGATTCGTAGGTTTTGTACAGGAAGGCGGCACTGTCTTTCAGATAATCGATGTATTCCTCGAAGTCGCCCACCTGAATATGATTTTTCAGATCCGGTGTCTGCTTGGCAAGTGACAAGGCCAGGGCGATTCGCTGGGATATCAGCGCTTCGTAATAGGTAAGGTCTCCCCTGAGCACCCCTTGCTGATTCAAAGTCTTCAGCCAGGCGGTTTCTGTTTCCCGCAAGTCCGGCCCCTCTTCCAGCATTTGCTGATTAGTGAAATCCACGCCGGCTTCCTGCAGAGTTTTCTTGACGTGCAGCTGATTGGCACGTTCATCCGCCTGCGCATAACGGCTGGCCAGGGCGGTGAGCTGGTCTTCTGTGGCATTCAGTTTTGCCACCAGGTCACGAAGGTCCTGGCACTTGGCATGGATGCTCAGGCTTTCATAACTGTAAAAATCATCGAACCGCAAATAACGGCCGCTCTTCTGCCAGCCAAAGAGGGTATAGCCGAGGGAATCCTTCTGCCTCGCCGCCAGACTGGCCACATTATTACCCTCTGACTGAACGTAATCAGGGTAACCCATCATGGCATAATGGCGGCGGGTTACCTCACGACTCAGACTGTTAACGTCTGTCAGCAGATCAACCGCAGGCCCCAGCAGAAAGCAGCTGCCTTCGAACTGGTATTTCTCCACATTCACGATACGCCCAAGATCCACTACCCGGCTTCGGGTCAACGGCGTCACCAGTTGTTCCATTTCGTTGATCAGCGTTGGCTGCAACTCAATACGCAGAGCCTCCGCATAATCCACAACAAACGCGGAATAGTTGGACACCAGGTCACCGGAATTCATACGTTCAAAACTGTCGGACTCGGCGTGCAGCTGACCGTAGTGTAGCGCCCGCAAGCGAAATTGAGTGGAGCGGAATTCAGTGGACCCGGCAATCTGGGCACTCTGAAGATCCGCCTGCATATCCATTTTCCGCGACAGTGAAAAGGTCAGCGCACTGCCAATCAGATAAAGCAGTTTGAAAAAGAGTCGCGCCAGAAAATCGGCGGGGATTAACACCAGATAACTGAGCGGACTCCGGGCATGCCGGTTCTTGGAGAATGTCAGGGTATCCGTATCCAGCTGGTAGTTGGTGCAGCGATACAACCAGCCATTGATTATGGAAATCATGGGGTAACCGTAACGGCAGGCATCCCGGCTGAACGCCGAAAAGGCATGGGCGATAACGCCACTGAGCTGACGCACGTTAAGGCTGTAAAACAGGGGCAGACCGATAATCAGTTCGGAACGGTAGCCGGACGGGGGGCAGAAGAATTCCTTGGGCCGCAATACCAGGCCAACTTCCGCATCAAGCTTGATACTGACCGGGGCCTTCACGCCGGTTATCTCTGCGATCTTTTCAACCAGCGTATAAATCTGGGGATGGCGATCCCGGTCCAGATGCACGAATTTCTTTTCCCTTCGCCAGTCGCCGATGGCGCGGTGAATCAGCACCGAGGTAAACCCCAGTACCAGGAATGCTCCCCCCCATTGCAGCACCGGCAGTTCCTGCTGACCGGCAAACCAGGCAGCAAAGGCTGATTCGCTCAACATAAAGGCCAGTGTCATCAGCCCCATAACGAAAGCAATAAACAACCCCGGTACTGCCAGCATGGCAGTGGCCAGAACACTCATCTGTATTTTTTCTGCCAGAGAGAGCCTGAGAGGATTCACCTCTTCGTGAAACCCCGACATAATATCGTCGCGCCGGTAGTGAGACTGTTCGCGGGCCGCCTCCGCAGAAGTGCCGGGTTGCTCGTCAGCAGCGGATGAACTGTCCACCAGCGACAGATTGCTCGCCGGGTTCTGTTCCACTACGTGACATTTTAATCCGATTTCCTTCATGGTTTCCGCGAGTGCCTGTGCTGTCTCTGCATCGATTCCTTGCTGGATAATCGTCGGCACCCCATCAAGGACTGCGTCAACCTGAACCGGTGTCATGCCTTTCATTTCGGCAAGAAACTCCCGGGCATTGCCAGAGTGTAGCATGGCCTGGTTTCCGCCGACGGAAATGACACTGTATTTCATCTGACCCAAAGGTTATCTCCGACTCTTCCAGCCTGACGGCTTTCACAATTGGTCACACTATACCAACCCCCTCCCTGATACTAAGTGCAGATCGGTGGGGCTTTGTGTGAAGAATTGTTGTGGTCTGTAACTGCTTGGGAACTCAGAGAAAATTGCTGTAAAGCCCGACTGAATCGTAGCGCTGGTGCTCATCAAGATCCGGAAAGGTTTTTACTGAATATTCAGCCACTTGCCGCAGGCCAGGCAACCTGGCGGTAAGCTGTTCAATCCGGGAATCAGACACCAGTACCCGGCCCCCGGAACCCAGGTGCTGCTGCACCCCGGCCATACCGGACTCCTCGTAACAGATATCCGCCGCCAGCACGAGGCGATCCGGGGCCCGGCCGGCTTCCTGCACCGGCTTCATCAGCACCCCATTAAGCCGCCCATTGGCCGTCGCAGCCGCGAGGGCCACCGGATCAATATCCACCGCCAAGGCTGCAGGGGCCCCGGCCAGCAGGGCCGCAATCGCCGCCACTCCGGAACCGGCGCCGAAATCCACTACGGGGGTGCTTTTCACTGAATCCGGGTTATCCAGTATAAAGCGGGCCATGGCCTGCCCGCCGCCCCAGCAGAAAGCCCAATAAGGGGGATTGGCCATGAGTTTTTCATAGGACTCGCGGCCAAGGGATTCTTTCGGGTAATCGTCTGCCAGAAGATACAGGGTAATCTCGGGCACCAGGGGCAGTACCCGCGGGCGTAGCAAGGCAGAGCCGAGCTCCTCTCCGTAAAGTTCGGCAAGGGATACAAAAAACGCTTGATCTGAGGGGGATTCGGGTGAAAACATTGGCGGCAATTCTAACCCAACTGAGGGCGCAATGAACAAACCGCTTACTGAAGATCAGATGGACGAGCTGCAGGGTCAGCTGACGGCGCTCGAAGCTGAGTTGCGGCAGTCCCTGAAGGACAGCAAATCCGATTCGGACCCGGTGAAGCTGGATCAGCAGCTCATGGGCAGAGTGTCCCGCATTGATGCCATCCAGCAGCAGAGCATGGCCAGCGCCAGCCGCGCCAAACAGGAAATGCTGTTGAGAAAGGTGGTGCAGGCACTGCGGCTTATTGATGAGGGCGACTACGGCTATTGCCGCCAATGTGACGCACCCATTGGTTATCAGCGCCTCAGAATCAAGCCTGAAGCGACGCTCTGCATCAAATGCCAGAGCGCCGCAGAGAAGCGGTAGCTCGTACTTTGGCTAACTCAGTGCTGTCGCCTTGGTACTGGGATGATGGCAGTTGGCGCTTTCATGCACCAGGGCCCTGAGCACATCGGCCCGGGTGATTAACCCCATCAGTTTCCCTTCCGGAGAGACCACCGGATACATCTTGGGTCTCTGGGCGGTCATTTGCTGGGCCAGATCGGCAATATCCATCTTGGGGTCCACCGTCAGCACGCCTTTATGCATGACGTCACCGGCAGTGGCGGTCAGCTCACAATGGAATGCGGTATTCAGCATTTCCTTGATGCAGTCCTGCTCGGAAACAAAACCGACGACCTTTTTGTCGGCATCCAGCACAGGTGCACCCAGCATCCGGTTTTCCAGCAACGTAGCCGCGATATCGGCCACATCGTCACGGATATCAAAGGTCAGTACCTTGCGGTTCATATAATCCTGAACCAGTAGGCTTTTCTCACTCATACATTCCCCTCGTTTTTTCACCCCTGAAATTATTGTTGACCGGGGCTGCCATTCTCTGACTATACCCGCAGGGAGATCAGCGGTATAAATGAAAAAAATTCATATACAAAAGGAAATATTTTTATATACCACGCTAAAGAAAACTGTGTTTAAACCACTTGGCGAACAAAAAACCGGTTGCATTTCATTCCCATACCCCTATTTTAAACAGGCTGTATAGTATTCAGGGGGAAGCAGCGTTTCATGAGCAACAATAATCAAAAACAGGAAGAATCATCGGCTCCGCCCCAGCGGGCTGAGAACAGGCCCTACGATATCGTGATATTCGGTGCCACTGGATTTACCGGAGAACTGACGGCGCAGTACCTGGCAGGCTGCGGCGAGAAGGACCGTCTGCGCTGGGCTCTGGCAGGCCGCTCCGGCGACCGGTTGAGCGCCATAAAAAGCAGGCTGGTGGCAGCACACCCCCACTGCGAAGACGTGGGGCTGATTGAGGCAGATATCAGCGATCACCGCAGCCTGCGGGCCATGGCAGAACAGACCAGGGTGCTCATAACCACCGTTGGCCCCTACCTCAATTACGGCGAGCCCGTGGTCAAAGCCTGCGTGGAAGCGGACACCCATTACGTGGACCTGACCGGGGAACCGGAGTTCGTGGATTCCATGGTTCACCTGTATGACGAGGTAGCGCAGAAAAAGCAGCTCAAGATCGTCAACAGTTGCGGCTTCGACAGCATTCCCCATGACCTGGGGGCCCTGTTCACCATCAATGCCCTCAACGAGCTGCTGGGCCCGGAGCGGGCCGGCCGGGAACCGGTGATCCTGGAAGGCTTTGTTCAGGCCGGGGGCACCTTTTCCGGCGGCACCTGGCACTCGGCCATCACCCAGTTTTCCCGCCTGCGGGCTTATGAAAAGAAAAAGCGCGCCTGGCGCAAGGAGAAATCCCGGGAGCGATCCGCCACAGAGCGGTCGGTAAAACCGCTCAGCCCCGGTATTCGCTACCACAAAGCCTTTCACGCCTGGGCCTGCCCTTTCCCCACCATCGACCCGGTGGTGGTGCGGCGCACCGCCAAAGCCCGCCCCCGGTATGGGCCCGATTTTCGCTATGGCCATTATGTGCTGGTAAAGACGCTGCCCAAAATCGTTGCAGGAGGGATCGGCACCGCTGCGCTGGTGGCGCTGTCCCAGTTCGGCAAAACCCGCAATCTGCTGCTGAAAGTGAAAGATCCCGGCCAGGGGCCTACGGAATCCGAACGGGAAAAAGCCTGGTTCAGGGTTCGTATGATTGCGGATGCCGGGGGCATCTGCGTCTGGTCGGAAATTACCGGTGGCGACCCGGGCTACGGCGAGACCGCAAAAATGCTGGCGGAGTCAGCCCTTTGCCTGGCATTCGATGAGGACAAAACACCGGCTGTTTACGGCGTCACCACGCCCGGAGCAGCCATGGGTGAGCCCCTTATCGAGCGGCTCCGGGCCGCCGGTATCGGCTTTCACCTGCTTTCTTGACACCAATAATCACATCCATTGACCTATCCAGGGAACACAAGGAAAAACCAAATGGCACTGACCCGAATTCATATGCAGCAAAGCTTCAACGCCCCCGTTGACACCATTTTCGACATTCTCAGCGATCACGTTCAGTTCGGGGACATTCTGTCGGCCGACATCAAGCGGGTGGTGGACAGCCAGACCGATTATGTTAATGGTCTGGGCAGCGTACGCCGCATTACCCTGATCCCCACCCAGTCCTTTGAGGAAACCATCACCGGTTTTGAGCCAAATGCGCTGATCGAATACCGGATTACCAGGGGCAGCCCCCTGAAAAATCACAAGGGCATCATGCGGTTCACTGAGGAGAACGGTAAAACCCACCTGGACTACCAGATCCAGTTCGAGCCCAGACTGCCCATCCCCTTCTTTGCCAAAGGCCTGGAACTGGCGCTGGAGCGAACAATTTCCGGAGGACTTAAAAAACTTGCGAACTCGCTCAACTAAGCGGTTTTGCATATTTTTCAGCAGCTGTAATACTTAGCCTGAGGACATTCAGGAGAGTGAAATGAAAAAAACCTTTATTACAGCTGCTGCCTGCCTTCTGGCAGCGCCTACCGTTGCTTCGGCAGACACCATCGGCTTTTTCGGCGGCGCGGGCACCTTCAAGCCGGAATTTTCAGGGACCTTCAAGAACAGTGACACCTCGGACACCGTTGGGGAGATTGACCTGGAAGATGACCTGGGCCTGGACGATGACACCGCCACCTTCTTTTACGTGGCCATTGAGCACCCGGTGCCGCTGCTACCCAATATTCGCCTGGCACGGACGGATATGGAGCAGGAAGGCAGCACTACCCTGGAAGATGCCATTGAGTTCAATGGTAAAACCTATGATGCGGAAATAGAAAGCACGATCGACCTGAGCCATACCGATGTTACCCTTTACTACGAGCTGCTCGATAACTGGGTGAACCTGGATCTTGGGCTGACGGTTCGCCAGTTCGATGGCAAACTGGAAATCACCGGTCGCGAGGCCAACAGCGGCCAAACGGAAACCGCCAAAGAAGATGTCGATTTTCCGGTACCCATGCTCTATGCCAAAGCCCAGTTTGATCTGCCCTTTACCGGCCTGTACGCCGCGGTGGATGGCAATATCATCGGCTATGGCGGCAACAGCTTCATTGATGCCACCGGCAAGATCGGTTACGAAACCTCCCTGGGGTTCGGTGTGGAAGCCGGGCTTCGCACCATTACCCTGGAAATTGACGATGAGGATAACCTGGAGGCTGACATGGACTTCTCCGGCATGTATCTGTCGGCCTTCTATCATTTCTGACGGTCAGGAACTAATCGTCCAAAAAAAAGCCTTCAATTGAAGGCTTTTTTTATTCCTGCTCTCGCAATCTGCGAATGTATTCAGTCAAAACTGATGCCCAGCCGCCGGCCCACCTCTTCATAGGCCTCAACCACACCGCCCAGGCCCTGCCGGAAGCGGTCCTTGTCCAGTTTCTCGCGGGTCTCCTTATCCCACAGGCGGCAGCCATCCGGTGAGAACTCATCCCCCAGTACCACGCGGCCCTCATACAAGCCAAACTCCAGTTTGTAATCCACCAGCAGCATGCCACCCTGCAGAAACAGGTCTTTCAGCACGTCGTTTACGGCGAAGGTCAGCTCCTTCATTTTCTCAACGTGCTCCGGTTTGGCCCAGCCGAAACTGCGGATATGGTAATCGTTGATCATGGGGTCGCCCAGCTGATCATTCTTGAGAAAGAACTCAAAGGTGGGCGGATTCAGGTCCATGCCCTCTTCCACCCCCAGTCGGCGACAGATGCTGCCCGCCGCAATGTTCCGCACCACACATTCCACAGGAATCATCTGTAATCGCTTTACCAGGCATTCGTGGTCATTCAAAAGCCGTATAAAGTGCGTCTCGATGCCGGCAGCCCGGATCTTTTCCATGATAAAGGCATTGAACTTGTTATTGACCATGCCCTTGCGGTCCAGCTTCTCTTTCTTCTTACCGTCAAACGCCGAAGTATCGTCCCGGAACAGCAGCACCAGGGTGTCCGCATCGTCGGTTGAATACACTGATTTGGCCTTACCGGAGTAAAGCTCTTCACGTTTTTCCATGAGTGTCTCCAATCAGGTAAGCCTGATGTGTTGTTGGTATTGGCAAAGGGGGTTAAATTTCATGCCAGTCAATGCCTTCAGTCTGACTGGCCGCCTTGATCCAGTGTTCATCGCAGGCAATGGCAGCCACCAGCGCGTCGCGGGCCTTCTCGGGATGGTTGTTTTTCTGGCTCAGGTGGGTCATCACCAGATGCCGGAGGCCTTCCCAGTGGACCGCTGCAAGCAGCTCCGCCGCCTGCTCATTATTCAGATGGCCATACCTGCCCGCCACTCGCCGCTTCAGAGAGGGAGGGTAAGGCCCGTTCTCCAGCATATCAAGATCATGATTGCACTCCAGCAACAGCGCATCACAGGCCTGATACGCATGCCGCATGTGAGGCGTCACTGTGCCGGCATCACTGAGCACACCCAGCTTTTTCCCGTCCGCATGAAAGGTAAACTGGACCGGTTCCCGGCAATCATGGGGCACCGGCACGGGCTCAACCTGCAGATCACCGATGGCCAGGGGCTCATGGGGCGAAATAATCCGCAGCAGCCCGGCGCTCACAGGCCTTTTTTCATGGGCCCTGCTCAGCGCGGTTCCCCAGGTCATATACACCGGAACGTTGAATTTCTCCGCCAGCAGCGCCACACCTTTGATGTGATCCGCATGGGCATGGGTTACCAGAATGGCACTCAGTGATTCCGGCTCCAGATCCAGCTGGACCAGCCGCCGCACCGCTTCACGGGCGGAAAAGCCGCAATCGACCAGCAGCCTGGACTCACCGGACTCCACCAGCGTGCCGTTGCCTTCGCTGCCACTCCCTATTGATGCAAATCGCAAGGTTAAAGGTTCTCTTTTACGCTCTGTAATATCTGGTCGCTGACGGCCTTGGGGGCCACCTCGTCATCACTGATCTGCACCGCCACCTGGATACCGTTTTCCGCCCGGTTAAGCTTGAGCTGGTACTGCTGTGGCTCCCCTGCCTCGTTTTTACCATAACGAAGATAGAAGATACCCAGACTGCGGTTTCTGTCGTCGATGGTGAGCCCGGATTTTTCCAGGGCTTCCGCCACGGCAATCCATGATCGGTTGAAATCCTGCTGCATCACCAGCACCGGGAAATCATTACCGTCCCGGGTCAGCAGATGGGTGGGCCGGGAAGTAAGGTTCTGGGAAAACAGCGAGGAGCGACGGAAACGTACCTCGTCGTCTGACAGGTAGCTGATCAGCTCATCATACATGGCCGTAATCAGCTCTTCGCCACCGTCCTTGCGCTGCCACCTGATCTCGTTCGTGGGCGGCAGATCCCGCTTCTCGGTGTCGATACGAACATGATCAATAAAGACATTGTACTGATCCAGCTTGTCTCCGGCGGTGACCCGTACCCGGAACTTTTCCCGGAGGTACGGCGTCCGGTCAAAAGAGAAAAACTCCACAAAGCTGTCCCAGAAGCCTTCCGGATCCTTTTGTTTGGGCTGTAACCAGGCGGTGATCATGGTATTGGTCTGACCATCCACCTGCTCCAGATCCACACCGGATGCCTTGAAAAACAGGGCCAGGTCCTCCCACAGCTCGGCCAGCTGCCGATCGGCCACGAGCCAGCGCTGGTCACCATCGCTCACCATTTCCAGGCCGGCGTCCTCGTAAACGCTCAGCAGGGATTCGGGGCGCGGTACTTGACCACTGTCTTCCGGCGTGTAGTAGTCACCACTTCTTATTTCCGGGATGGGGTAAATATCCGGTCGGGCAACCACCTCCACCTCCGGGGGCATCACCAGCGGGCGGGTCTGCTCTGCGGCCTGGTAGTCCATGGACCGTGAGCGGAAATATCCTTCATTACCGAACAGAAAGCTGCAGCCACTGACTGGCCCTATTGCAAGGCCAGTCAGCAGCATCATGAGTGGGCGATATTTCATGGGCGGTTGTGAATCCTCAGGCAAGAACACCGGCTTGTTTCAGAGCGTCACGCAGCTCATCCCGATAGCGTTCGCTCAACCGCGTCATTGGCAGGCGTATTCCGTCACTGATCAGCCCCATTTCCTTGAGTGCCCACTTCACCGGGATTGGATTGGCTTCCATGAACAGCTTGTGATGCAGAATATCCAGGGGCTCATTGATCCTGCTGGCGGCATCACGGTCACCGGCAATGGCAGCTTCGCACATCTCGCTCATCTGGCGGGGTGCAACGTTAGCCGTGACTGAGATATTGCCTTTGCCACCCAGCAGCATCAGCTCCATGGCCGTGGCGTCATCTCCGGAGTAGATCAGAAAATCCTCATCGGTTAATTCCTGGATCTGTTTTACCCGGTCCAGATTGCCGGTGGCTTCCTTGATCGCCACCACATTGGGGTGCTTGGAAATCCGGGCCACTGTTTCCGGCAACATATCCACAGCGGTACGGCCGGGCACATTGTAGAGAATCTGGGGAATATCCACTGCATCGGCGATGGCCATATGATGAAGGTACAACCCTTCCTGAGTGGGCTTGTTGTAGTACGGAGTTACCAGCAGACAGGCGTCGGCACCCACCCTTTGGGCGGCCTCCGTCAGCTCGATCGCTTCCTGGGTAGAGTTGGCCCCGGTGCCGGCAATCACAGGAATCTTGCCATTGAGCTGGTTGACGGTGAAGCCGATAACCTCGGTGTGCTCCAGAACAGTCAGGGTTGCGGATTCACCGGTAGTGCCCACCGATACGATGCCCTTGGTACCCGCCTCAACATGCATCTGCAACAGCTTTGCCAGGCTCTCCCAATCGATGGCGCCATCACTGTGCATGGGGGTGACTAACGCGACTATGCTACCTGTGATGCTATCTGTACTCATGAATCATCTTTCTCCGGTGGAACAGCAAACGCGTATGGTACTGAGCGAGCCCTTGAATAACAAGGCGTAAGCAGGGGTGAGAACAGATTTTTAGGGCGCCGGATCACCCCCTGAAAGTGCGCTCAATTTGTTAACATTTTCAGCTAGTTGTATTTGAATACCAGTGCTACACTCAAATTTAACAAAAATAAACAATGCTCCAATCATACAGATTGGCCATTTTTTAGGCTGTCCAAAGGATGAATGATTACCTGGTAATCTCGGCGCTGGGCACTGACAGGCCCGGCATTATCAATGCCCTGTCCAAACAGGCAGTGGCACACCAATGCAACAGTCTCGACACGCGAATGACCGGGCGGGGTGGCGAGTTTTCCCTGATGATGCTGGTTACCGGCACCCGGGATAACATTGCCGCCCTGGAGCCGGCCCTTGAAGAGACAGCCAAAGACCTGGACCTGACCGTCATGCTCAAGCATACCACTCCCAAAAGTGGTCAGGATCGCAATATCCCCTATTCCGTTGAAGTTGTCGCCCTGGATAATCCCGGGATCGTCCACGAAATTGCCGGCTTTTTCGGCAAAAAATCGATCAATATCGAGGAAATGCACACCGGAACCTATGCAGCTCCGCATACCGGCACGCAGATGTTTTCCCTGGAACTGACGGTGAACGTTCCCAGCGGCCTGTCCCCCAGCAAACTCAAAGAGGAATTTGTCAGCTTCTGCGACGACAAGAACCTGGACGCCAGCATCGAAGCATTCAGAGGGAATCGCTAGATATGGCATACCGTAATCACTTCTTACATAACGATAACAAGGCTTAGGAGGAGTCAATGGCGACCGTTGAGCTTGGTAAACCGGTTCCAAACTTTATTGCTCAGGCCACCAGTAATAAAGACGTGTTACTAGAAGCCCTCAGGGGCTGGCGGGTATTGCTGTATTTTTACCCCAAAGACAATACCCCTGGCTGCACTACCGAAAGCCTGGATTTCAAGGATTATTACGAAGACCTTGTGAAGCTGAAAACTGTGGTGTTTGGCGTATCCAAGGATTCCCTGAAATCCCACGAGGAGTTCAAGGAACAGCAGAACCTGCCGTTCGAACTCATCTCTGACAGCGAGGGCAAACTGTGCGACCTGTTTGACGTGATCCGCCCACAGAACATGTATGGTAAGCAGATCATGTCTCTGGAACGCAGCACCTTTCTGATTGACGAGGAAGGCATTCTGCGCAAGGAATGGCGCAAGGTCCGCGTTAACGGGCATGCCGACGAAGTGGTTGAAACCATTGAGGAATTAGCTGGCAAATAATCGCCAGCCTAATCCTACTCCGGAGCGTCGAGCCAGTCTGCCTTGTTGGAGGGTGGCTCCAGTTTTGGCCAGGATGCCATCATCGCCTTCAGCAGGGTTGCCAGAGGAATGGCAAAAAACACGCCCCAGACACCCCATAACCCGCCAAATACCAGCACCGCTGTAATAATCGCCACCGGGTGCAGATTCACCGCCTCTGAGAACAGCAAGGGCACCAACACATTGCCATCCACAGCCTGTATCAGCCCGTAAACAATCATGACCCAGGCGAATTCACTCCCCCAGCCAAACTGGAAATAGGCCACCAGGGCTACAGGAATGGTCACTATCGTGGCCCCGATGTAGGGAATCACCACCGACAGCCCCACCAGCAACCCCAGTAATGCCGCATACTGTACGCCCATGATCACCAGCGCCACATAGGTAACCCCGCCGACAATAATGATCTCGATCGCCTTGCCACGGACGTAATTGGAAATCTGGATATTCATTTCCCCCAGCACCTTGTTGATAAAGGGCCGCTCATCGGGCAGAAAAGACAGGATCCAGCCCGTCATCTGATCCTTGTCCTTCAGGAAAAAGAATACCAGCAACGGCACCAGCACCAGGAAAATCAGCAGACCGATAATCATGGGAAGACTCGTGACTGAAAAAGACACCACGGTTTCCACCGCCGATGTCAGCGAGCTTGAAATCAGCATGCTGATTTCATCCACCCGTTCTTCGGATATCAGCTCCGGGTACTGCTCAGGTAGCACCTTGAGCAACTCGTTGCCCTCCACCACCATCCGCGGCAACTGCTCTTCCAGAAAGCGATCAAACTGGCTGATCGTGAGGGGCACCAGACCGAAAAGGAAGGCTCCCAGCGAACAAAGAAACAGGGTATAGGCAACCCCGATGGCACCGGTTCGCGGCATACCTTTTCGTCGCAGCACATTGACAATGCCCTGCAGCAGGTAGGCCAGCACGATGGCGGTGAGCACTGGCGCAAGAAACTTGCCCATGGTGAGAATGATGGTAAACCCGATGATCAGCAGAACGATCAAAATCACCGCTTCCTGATCGGAGAAATACTGCTTGTACCACTCGGAAAAAATGTTAAACATCGAACAGCCTTACCTGTGCCAACCGGCACGCACAAAAACGTCAACTGACTCCGGACGAGCCGGCCCGCTTATTTCCTTATCAGAAAGCAATACTCACCGTTGGCATTCTGATTCTGATCAATCAGCTCGGAGCTGACCTGCTTCAGGAACGCCGCGAAATCCCGCACGGATCCCGGGTCGGTGGTTTGAACCCGTATTAACTGGCCTTCCTCCATCCGGTTAAGATGCTGTTTTAATTTTAGCAGCGGCATGGGGCATGTGAGGCCCCTTGCATCCAATTCCACGGCAATATCTGACACCGGAGACTCCCTGTTCACAAACTCATAAGTTATAGAGATATTCTTTGCTTTATTCAACAGTGACAACAACTTATACCAGGGATTCCCATAATTGAACGGAACTAACCCGGGCTTTTTCCTGATTTTACAATTATCATGTGAACTCCGGCCCTTATGGAGCATCCAATTTACCGGGACTTGAACAGCACCCCGCAGAGCATGCCAGAATATACGCATGGTGCGGCAGTAACAGGGGCGCAACGCATTATTCATTCACGGACAAGAGAACAAGAGCAATCCACCCATACGTTTCAATGAACCGAATTTTCGTCCTGATCATTTTTCTTCTGATGCCAGTCACGGTCACGGGGGACAATCGCACCGGCAATGAACTTCCCACACTCGGTGACCGTGCTTCCGGCGTCGTGAGTCCGGAGCAGGAATACCGGCTGGGGCGGGCCTGGCTGCGGCAGCTCAGAGCCCACGTCCCCACCATCGAAGACCCCTTAATATACGACTACCTGGAGCACCTGCTCTATTTGCTGGCATCCAACAGCGACCTGTCATCGCCCAATCTGCAACTGGTAGTGATCAACAGCCCCCAGATAAACGCCTTCGCCGTTCCGGGCGGCGTGATAGGCCTGAACGCAGGCTTGCTGCTCCATGCCCGTGCTGAGGACGAGCTTGCCGCAGTCATCGCGCACGAACTTGCCCACCTGAGCCAGCGGCACTTTGCCCGTGGCCAGGAATATAACCAGCGCACCCAGTGGGCCACTGCCGCTGCCCTGCTGGCCAGTGTGGTTCTGATGGCCACGGCAGGTTCGGATGCCGGCATGGCCGCCCTGGCCACCACCCAGGCAACAGCCATTGATCAGCAGCTGCGTTTCAGCCGCAGCAACGAACTGGAGGCAGACCGGATCGGCATGCAGACCCTGGTGCGGGCGAACCTGAACCCCCAGGCAATGCCCAATTTCTTCGAGCAAATGCTGAAATCGAATCGTTTCGGAGGCCAGCTGCCTCCTGAGTTTCTGCTGACCCACCCCGTTACCCAGAAGCGGATTTCAGACTCCCGCAACCGCGCGGACACCTTTCCGCGACAGAATTACCAGGATAGTCTGGAGTTCCAGCTCATGAGAATTCGCGCCAAGGTTGCCTACACCCGCGAGGACTCGGCGGCGATACACGAGCTGGAAACCAACCTGAAAGAACAGAAAACCGACGATACCGAAGTCACCCGCTACGGTCTGGTGTATGCCTACTTTCGTGCCAACCGCTTCGATGACGCGTTGGCAACCCTGGAACCACTATTGAACGAGCGCCCCAATCGCATCAGCTATCTCTATACCAAAGCATCTATCCTGATGGCGAAAAACGAGTATAAAGAAGCTAATAAACTGCTGGATAAGGCACTGGCATTCAGCCCCGAAAACTACCCGTTATCCATGGCCTATGCCGAGTCGTTGTTACGTACCGGTCAGGCAGAAAAAGCCTTGAAAATACTCAAACAGCAACAGCGCCGCAAACCCCTGCTGCCGAATCCGTTTTACATGATGGCGGAATGCTATGGAAAACTCGGAGACAACCTGGGCGTTCACGAAAGCCGGGCGGAATACTATTTTCTGACCGGAAAACTGGATAAGGCTCTGCAGCAGCTGAAATATGCACTGGATCTGGCCCAGAAGGATTTCCAAGCCCATGCCCGGATCAAGAACAGAATCCAGTCCATGACGGAATCGAAAAACGACCTGAAGCTTTAGGCGGTTCGGTTAGCGGTTTAGCCGGGCGCCAAAATCCAGCATGCGGTTCAGGGGCACCATGGCCTGCTTGCCCACCTCAGGGTCCACGTGGATTTCATTGTCGGTTCTGTCGAACACAGTCACCAGGCTTTCCAGCTCGTTCATGGCCATCCACGGGCAGTGGGCACAGGAGCGACAGGTCGCGCCCTTACCGGCGGTGGGGGCTTCGAGAAAGGTTTTTCCCGGTGCCGCCTGCTTGAGCTTGTAGAAGATGCCCTTGTCCGTAGCGACAATAAAGGTATCATTCGGCAGATCCCGGGCAGCGTTGATAATCTGTGTGGTGGACCCCACCACGTCCGCCAGCGCCACCACCGAATCCGGTGATTCAGGGTGCACCAGCACAGCAGCTTCCGGGAAGGCTTTCTTGAGGTCTTCAACCCCCTTCGCCTTGAATTCCTCATGCACGATACAGGCGCTGTCCCACATCAGCATATCAACCCCGGTTTCGCGCTGAACATAACTGCCCAGGTGCTTGTCGGGGGCCCAGATGATCTTTTTACCCTGGTCTGCCAGGTGCTGGACCAGGGGCAACGCAATACTGGATGTCACCACCCAGTCGGCCCGGGCTTTTACCGCGGCGGATGTATTGGCATAAACCACTACCTCGTGGTCAGGATGAGCGTCACAGAACGCGGTGAACTCCTCGGCGGGGCACCCCAGATCCAGGGAGCAGGTGGCCTCCAGGGTCGGCATCAGCACCCGTTTTTCCGGGCTGAGGATTTTGGCGGTCTCGCCCATGAACTTTACGCCAGCCACAATCAGCGTCGTCGCCGGATGGTCTTTGCCAAACCGCGCCATTTCCAGCGAATCAGATACACAACCACCGGTTTCCTCGGCGAGCGCCTGCACATCCGGATGGGTGTAATAGTGCGCAACCAGCACCGCGTTTTCGCGGGACAGGAGATCCCTGAACTCATTAAAGTACGCGCGCTTCTGGGCCTCCGTGTACTGTTTCTCGTTCAGATGAGAACCATCCAGGTGGTGACGAACTATTTCGGTTACTGTTGTGTTCATGTGCTCTACCAGGTTGAAGCCATGGATGTGGCTATTCTACACAGGCCCTGAAAACCTGTCTTTACGCTATTTAGACACAAATGGGGGCGCCGAGTGCCAATTTCAACCGGAACCAGG
>JAWVYU010000074.1:0-16467 GCA_033722575.1 Ketobacteraceae bacterium
CTGCCATGAACAAACTCGAAATGGCACAGGTCAAAGCCGTTGGCTGTCACCAGATACCAGGGCGTATCACTGAAAAACTCAATGGCCGGATCCAGCTCGAATTCATCCCAGGTTAGGTCGGAAAACTCTGGAAAAGCCGGTGGCACCGGACAGGCTGACTTGGCTTGCCGGTAAACAAATACATGACTTCCAATTTGATGGGTATGAAAGCTTGGCAGCGTAAGGCGGCACTGTTTAAGGTCACCGCCGGGAATGTCAGTGCATTCGCCATCACTGTTAAACTTCCACGCGTGCATCGGGCATACCAGCTGGCCATTAACCACTTTACCTTTGACAAGATCCGTATTCATGTGAACGCAGTGACGATACTGAATAACAATATTGCCTTTGCTACGGTAAGCCACCAAAGGCTTTCCCCACGGCGAAATCGGTTTTGGCCGTTCGGTAAAGGACCTTATATTACCGGCGTAGTACCAGCTTTTCGGCTCATGACGGAGCCTGTCCATATCGATACCTGCTTTTATAAAATCAAACTCCTCCGTTACGCGGGTGTTTGATTCCCTGCTTTGCGCCACTTCCTGCGGCTCTGAAAATGTGGTCATTGCTTCTAGCCTTCGTTCCTGTCAGCCTTTATCATGCTTACCTTGTCAGTACCCGTGTTCTTTACCGCATAACCTATAGCGTTTAGCGTTATAACCATCAACCGTGTGCTGAAAATGGATGACCGCTTTACCTGCCTGGATGGATTTTATCATGCACAGCTTTCCCAGCGTCTTTTACATAGGCTTTGAAAAATCAGCCAAAGCAAACGACATCATGCTGACGTTGACACACAAAACGCCCGTCGACCTTACCGCATCCTGGGCTGCCTACCAGCAGCTTGTTTATGATTACCCCGCCACCCGCGTAAACTACGTGCTGAATCAAAACAGCCGCAGGTATGAATGGCAATTTATGGAGCAGCCGCAGATTACCCGGTTACTTCGGGACGAAGAACACCAGCAAAATACGTTCCACTCCAAAGAAGCGGTTTACTCGGCCTACTACCCTACCAATCACTGTCTGCCCATTCGGATCCGGCATATCAATGCCAACACGAGCGTCTTTGTCATCAGCCATGTGTTTGCAGACGGCAGAACCACTTTCAGCTGGCTGAATGAATGGTGCAAGCGTTATCAGGCTAAAGCCTTGGGTGAGACGCCCACCGTTACAGACAATCCGGACATTCCCGACAGCGTACCGCCTCACTGGAACAATCCGGGCAAACCTCAAGGCCGCGCTGCGCTGGCTTGGTCAGCGTTAACCCACCTGCTGTCGCTGTCCACAAAAGCCGCCTTCAGTCCCGGCCGGCACCTGGTGGATGTCAGCCGTGGCCGTTGCCCCGATCCGGAGCAAACCGGATCCCATGTAGCAGGTTTATGCTTCAGCCAGGAGCAAACCCGGGACATTATCAGTGCGGCCCACGCTGCGGGGCTGAGTACCGCCGGTTACATTCATCACGCCCTGAGCAGCGCACTGTTCGAATGCTTCCCCGAAAAAAGCAAACAGCTCTTCGGTATCGCGTCTGATGTCAGTGGCGCTTTCCCCTGCGCAGACCCTCTGGCGCCTGGCTGCCTTATTAACCCGCACCTTCAGGTGCTCAATAAAAACAAACCATTGCGTGACCAGGTCCGCCACATTTATCAACAGGCCAGAAGTGGCATGCCGGTCTCGTTACTGGCGCTTTCGTCGTTGATTGTGCCCAGCGAACAGTTTCTCGAGAAACATGTCGCCAAAGGCACCCTTGTTCCTGCCAGAAAGCGCAGCCTGCTGGAGCGCCTTTCCTTTATTTACTCTCATGTCCGCGACGGCGATTTTCAAAGCTCCAACCAAGTGCTGGAATCCATATCAGGCCACACCAAATCACAAACTGTTTTCGTTGCATCCACCATCATCAACGGCAGGCTGTCACTGGAAATGTGCGCTACCCGCATGCTGTTCTCGCCCACCGACATAGATCAGTGGTTTGATAAAACCGTGGATTCGCTGATCACCGGCCGCTTTCAGTACGCCTAGGCGGACGAGGCACTGCCCTCGCTCTCTTGACGTTCCTGCGCTGACCGATCACCCGCCTGACCGTTGGTATCAATGGCCAACGCGGCCCGGCGCTCGACAGCCAGCAGAAGCCGCGGGTAAACAAACAGATCAAACACAAAGGCAACAACAATCGTCAGCGCCACCAGCAGCCCCATGGCCGAATTGATCCGCAACGAAGAAAAACAGAGCACGAGGAATCCGGCGGTCAGCACAAGGGTGGTAATCATGAGTGCTCGGGACACCTTGGCATAGGCAAACTGTATAGCCTGCGCCGGGGGAAGATGCATTGCGCGGCGCCCGTGAAGGTATTTGGCCGTGAAATGCACCGTATCATCAACCACGATCCCCAGGGTGATACAGAACACGACTGCAATGGCCATGTTAATTTCACCCACAAACAACCCCCACAACCCGAAGGTAACCAGTGCCGGCACGATATTCGGCAGCACCGAAAGCAGGCCAAACTTAACCGAGCCCAGAAAAACAATCAGGCATGCTGTCACCAGCAGAGTCACCACAATATTGCCCGAAATCATGTTTTTGATATTGGTCATACCGATATGGGCAAACATCATGGAAACGCTGGCACCCGGCGACACGGTTACGCCCTCTGGCGGCAGATTGGCTGCCATCCATTCGCTGGCCTTTCGGTCAAATCCAAGCAGACCTTTAGCGGACTGGGACTTGAGCCCCACACTGATACGCAGGGAATCCTTGTCATGACTGACCAGGTGCTTGATATCAGCCCCAAAAGGCAATGACATTTCATACAGCAGCTGCAGCTGGGCTGCCTGCTCCCGGTCGTCAGGAATACGGTAATGATACTGATTGCCTTCATTCATGACGCGGTTAAGTTCTTTGATCACATCCGTGTAGGTGGCCACATGAGTCACCTCCGGCTGGCTTCGCGCCCACTCCGTGAAACGATCACTGAATTGCAGCAGAGCCGGATCGCTGACCCCGTTTTCTTCCGTGGAACTGATGCTGAAAGCGATTCTGTCAAACCCCAGCATCTTGTCCTGAATACGCTCTACCGCAGCCCGGAAAGGAACGTCCTCGTCAAAATAGGTCAGCACCCTTTCATCCAGCTTGTTCAGTGGCATCAGGGCAATCAGAACAAAGGTAGCCGAAAGCGCCATCACCAGATACCGGGGTTGCGTTTTTATAATCCAGTCGGGCAACCGGGTTTGCAGCCACCCGCCCTGCCCGGCATCCGAGTGGGCAATCTGCTGGTATTTGCTGTCTTTCAGAAACCACAGATAGAGCGCCGGGAATACGCAAAGTGACAGTACCCACGCCATCAGTACACCGAAGGCGGTCATGTTTCCCAATTCCCTGAAGGGTGGCGATGCACTGAAATTCAGACCGAGAAAACCGATGGCCGTGGTAATGCTGGTGACTGTCACCGGCCAGTAATTCAGGAGCAGGCTTTGTTTCATGGCCTCCTGCGGGCTCCGGCCGTCGCGGGCGTTGTGATTGAATTCCGTGAGTAAATGCACGCAATCAGCAACCGCTACGGTCATGATGATGGTGCCGGCGATCAGGTTGATGGCGTTGAGACTGTAACCCAGCAAACCACCCAGCCCCATTGCCGCCGCGCTGGCGGCACTGATCACTATCAATGTGACCCCTACGGCAGCAACAGAGCGAAAGAAAAATCCGATCACCAGAAACATGACCAGAAACATGATAGCGAACAGCGTCTCACCATCTTTCATGGCCATTTCGTTAAACACCCAGTTGAACGGCACCTGGCCCAGAATATCGATACGGATGCCTGGGTATTCCTGAAGCAGCTGATTCTTGAGAACACGGGCAGCCTCAGTCACTTCCTGGGCAGCCTTTTCGCTGGCATAAGGGAGCGCCAGATTTACGTTAACCCCTGCAAACGAGCCATCGGAGGCCACCAGTAGCCCATTCAGTTCCGGCTTCGTTGCCACCGCGTCTGCCAACGTTTTCAGCCCGGCTTCTGTTAACTGTTGCGGGTTATCGTAAAGTTCCGAGACAAGCAGTTCGTTGTCTGATTCAGTGACCTGGTGATAATTTGACAAAGAGTCTACCCGCACTGAATAGGGCAACTCCCAGGACAGAGCCGTGAGGCGGTCGATGGCGGCCAGCGTTGACCCGTTATAAACTGAGCCTTCCGCCGGCCTTATAACAAAGTAAACGTTATCCGCCGGGGTGAATTCGGTTTCTAGGGTCTGGTGCGCCACCAGATTGGGATCGGAGTCATCAAAAAAGACGCTGTAGTGGGTTTTCATTTGCAAACCCAGGCAACCAGCGGCAATCAGCACAATCAGCCCCATCACTGAAAGTGCCAGCAGTTTGCGCTTCGCAATCAAGAAGTCCGGTAACCCACTCATCCCTTAGATCTCTTTCCTGTGTCTGATTGGCGTTGCCCTGTCGTTTCAGGAGAAAGCTGCTGAGGGAATAATGATTGTTCTTGAGGAAACGCCACCAGAATCAGTGGCGCCGCCCTTGATGCGAGCAGTTTCAGAACGACGGCAAAATTTCGCGAACTATAACGAACATTTCTGAACATAGTAAAGCAACCCGTGACACCGGTTACGAAACTATAACGTTGGTACCATAGTACCTTTTATGGCTGCCCGCAGAAAACCGTAACACTCGCTTACAGAGCGTTACGGAGTGGATACCTGTAATCTCTGAATGTTTAATTTTGTAGCTTTGATGCATTGGCCCAGCTATTAGACTAGTGATTTATATATCCTTTCCTTATACTCGCTTCCGAAAATAAAGTGAGCATAACTGAAAATTTTTTAGCCCCTGATAGCACACTATCAGGGGTTCTGAGAGACCAGTGAGCTTCAGGGAATCAGGGCTGTTCGTTCTCTGGGCCATGACAGTTTTACCGCCCGTGTGCCACAAGTAATCCGCTGGCCCGGGTCTCGCCAAAATAACAATACCCCTGCCGGGGAACTGCTCACCAATCCCAGTGTTTTTCGGAAGCCCGAAGAATCTGCAGTACTCAACCCGGAAGTGAGTACGCAGTTGATGCAAAGGAGTTTGCCCAGATGAATACATCGACACAAATCAGACTGCACCCGGAAAACGACTTCCCGGGGGACCGGATCAAATCTCCGGATTATCTGCCCATGAGAAAGCGTTGCGGTCTTTTGGCGGAATACTGGTATGTCGGTGCCATGAGCCGGGATGTCAAACCGAACAAACCGGTATCCACAATCATTATGGAAACCCGGATTGTTATCTGGCGTGCCAGCGACGGCTCACTGGCTGCCTTAAGGGATCGCTGTTCCCACCGCAACACCATGTTGAGCGAGGGCAATATCAACAAGCATAAGAACTGCATTGTATGCCCCTACCATGGCTGGGAATTTGACAGGGACGGAGATTGCCGCCGCGTTCCTTCAGAAAACTGGGAAGGAAAAAAGTCCAACGGCCGTAGCATCGAATCATTTCCAGTGATAGAGCAGGACGGCCTTATCTGGGTATGGATGGGGCTGAACAAGTCACCCGACCCCGCCAAACAGCCATTCAAGCTGCCACATATGAACGAACGGAAGGAAGGCTGGGAACATTTCCAGATTGTTAATGACTTTGATAATGAAGTTACCAATCTGGTTGAAAACTTCATGGATGTTCCACATACCGTGCTGGTCCATGCAGGCTGGTTTCGCCGCCGCGCAAACAAGCTGGTAAAAACCACCATGGAACGCACAGAAGACAGCGTACTGGTTACCTATCACCAGGAAAAGGATGCCATCGGATTTACCGAGCGTTTTATTAATCCGAAAAAGCTACCGCTTTATCATACCGACAACTTTTATATGCCCAACAATACCCGGGTGGATTACATTTTTGGCGAAGAAGAACGCGGATTTGTTATTGTCAGCACGTCAACGCCCATATCCGACCTGAAAACCCGGGTGTACACGCAGATCAGTTACAAATTGGGGCTCCTGAATCTGGGGGCCAGAAGCTGGCTGCCCCTGTATGTGCAGAAAATCATTGACCAGGACCTGGACATTACCCGGAACCAGTCCCAGTCCTTCCGGGAAGAAACCCCCAGCTTTCGCAGCACACCTGCTGACACACTTCACGTGTTTATCGAGTCATTGCGTGAATGGGAGGCAACCGGCAGAACCGGCCGCCCGCCGCGCCCCCTGAAAAAGGAAGTCGAGTTTTGGATATAGTGCTGGAAAAAGAAACCTGGAGAGCGCGTCTGGCGGGCCCGGAGGATAACGGCCGTCTTTGTGACATCATGGCGGAGGTCGATATGCAAAGCGACCTTCATGTGGTGGAAGAGCGCGACCCCGATTTTTTTGCCCTGCACCGGCTGCACCAGGGAGAACCCTATACCCTGCTGATTGAGGACAAAACCCGGAAAGCCGAAGACCCCGAGAGAGTGGTAAGTTTTTGCTCTGCCGTGATTCGAGACGGCTGGCTCAACGGGCGCCTGCAGCGGGTTGCTTATGTCTGTGATCTGAGAATGATTCGGGGCTACCGGAAAAAACGCATACTGCCCATTGCCTGCCGGGAATTTTTTTCCTATCTGGAAAAAGAAAAACAGGTTGTGGCATTTTATTCCTCCAGCCTGCATGACAATAAAGGCGCTGTCGCTGCCAGACGTTTTTCCGGCGGCCGGATTCTATGCCACTTTAATATGGTTAACCTGCCACTCTCCGGCAAGCCAAAGCCCCTGCAGACTAACGTTCAAAAGGCAACTGAAGAGGACATTGGCGAGCTGGCAGATTTTCTGAACGCCCAGGCAAGCCAGCGCCAGTTCGGGTATGTCTTTTCCGAAGAGCTGCTCCGGCAACGGCTGGCAGCATGGCCAGACCTGGATATAAATGATTTTTATCTTATCCGTGAGCTGGCCGGAAAGGACTCATCCGGAAACATTGTGGCCTGTTGCGCGCCCTGGAATGCGGCGGCCAGCCACCTGCGCAAAACCCGCATCATGGCCTACCAGCGCAACATGAAATGGGTAAAATGGATTTACAACGCCGAAGCACACCTGCGACGTTTCAAGCCTTTGCCACAGCCCGGCGGTTATCTGCAGCAGATTAACCTGACCCACCTGGAAGCGAAAGATGATAACCCCGTGCTTCTGAAGGAATTGATAAAGGCAGTATTCAATGACTACCGGCAACAGGATTTTCATTTTATCAGCCTGATGATGCCCTGCGATTCACCGCTGGAGTCTGCCCTGTCCGGCTTTCGCCAGCAGCGTATTTTTTTCGATCTGAACTGTTTTACACCCGGAACACAAACCAGGGTTCTGCCTTCAAACCGACCAGGATTTGAAATGGCAATTCATTAACCATAGCAACACAACCAACACAACCAACACAACCAACACAACCAACACAACCAATGTCAGTATAAATCTGGAAAATCAGGGAGATTACCATGACATCCGCAACCTGGAGTGGCGTTACCTGGGACCGATTCCCCACCTGGAAGGACCCCAGAATACCGTTCTTTTTTATTTTGTTTACCTACGTTATTGCCGGTATTACCGTACTCGGCTTTAACCGCAGCCCCGGCCAGGTGGCGGTAATTGTTGGCACAACCTGTTTACTGGATATGGCCTTCTCGCTGGCCTTCCGACGGCGGCTGCTGTTTCCTTTGAGCGCCGCCATTACCGGTATGGGCCTGAGCATTCTGGTAAATACCGCCCACGGCCTATGGCTGCCGGTGGTACCGGCATTCTTTGCCATTGCATCGAAATACCTGTTAACCGTAAATGGCAGACATATCTATAACCCGAACCTGTTCGGTCTGCTGACCGCGGTAATTATCGGTGGCGGCATGATCAGCCCCTCTCCCGCTTACCAGTGGGGTGGCTATCCGGCCATTTCCATTTTCGTAGTGACTGCTGCCATTGTGTTGTTCGCCACAAAAATCAAGCGTAACCCGCTGATTATCTCCTTTCTTATTTTCTACACCATCAATCTGGCGATCAGGGGCTACGTGACCCGTCACCATGTACCCTGGGAAACCATTGTATTGGGCACGCTTACCTCGCCTACCTTTTATCTGTTTACCTTCTTCATGATCACCGATCCGGCAACTTCGCCCCGGTCCTGGAAAGGACAGGTATTCATGGCATTCTTTATTTCCGCGGTTGATCTGGCGCTGCACAAGCAGGAAGCGCTTTCCACGCTGTTCAAGGCCGGCTTCCTGTACTACACACTGATGTTTTTTTATCGGGTCTATGAAACGTCCGATTTCAGTCAGGGCCGCATCAAGGAACGCTTCTTTACCTTCTTGCCCCGGTTTGTGGCTATTGGTCTGACCGGTGTCATGGGATTTCAGCTGTATCAGTTTGCCCACGCAAGGGACACAAACATCAACCCCGGCTTCAACTTTGTGGAAATACCGGCAGAATCCCTGGGTATTGACTCCACCCCCGGCAATGTCATGGAGCAGACAGATCCCAGAGCTCAGCACCTGGCAAAATGGATACTCGCCCAGGGTGATGCGGTGGCAATTGCCGACGTGGACAATGACGGCGACCAGGATTTCTTCCTCAGTTACCCGCTGAAGGTACAGGAGTCACGGGCGGCTCTGTACCTTAACCAGGGTAATTTCCAGTTTGAGCGATTTCCGCTGCCCGCACTGGAAGACTACATTGCCAATATCAAAGAAAGCGGCCTGTCTTCCGGCGGGCTCTGGTTCGATTATGACAATGATGGTGACAAGGATCTGTATGTGGTGACAGGTTTTGGTACGCCCAGGCTGTTAAAAAACCAGATAGCGGAAACCGGTGCACTCGGTTTTGTGGATGTATCACAAACCATGGGTATCAATCATTACGCCAACTCCATCACGGCGAACGTCTCCGATATCAATAAGGACGGCATTCTGGACCTGATCGTGGGCAATGCCATGAAAGTCTACTTTACGGATTACGAGCAACCGGTTGAGGTAAATATTTTTGACCTGCCACCGGCAGAATATCCAGGCGACAAGCGGCCGATCGATTTCATGCACCGAACCTGGCACAACGCCAGCAATGGTGGTCAGAACCGGATTTATCTGGGTTCCTACGCCGGCTTTGAATTGCAGGACCATCGCAAGTGGGGCTTCGAGAATAACCGCTGGACTCTGGATATTGCTATTGGCGATCTGAATGCAGATGGCTACCCGGATATTTACACGGCCAACGATTTCGGACCGGATCAGCTTTACATCAATCAGAACGGTGAGTCTTTCAAGAATATCCGTGGCGACCTGGTGGGCCAGATGGGCCGCGACACCTACAAAGGCATGAACGCCACCATGGCAGACATGAATAATGACGGACTGCTGGATATCTATGTATCCAACGTGCACGTGGCCCTGCAGGCAGAAGGCAGTCTGCTCTGGATCAACAAGGGAAATGTGGACTCAGTAGGGCCGGACGCCTTTGAAGACCGCGCCATGGCCATGAACATTCTCAATGAAAACCGGTTTGGCTGGGGCGCCGCTCCCGTAGACCTTAACCTGGACGGCAGACTGGACCTGCTACAGGTTAATGGCATGGTCAACGACAATTATGATGATCTGTATGAAGGTTGCCCGGACTACTGGTACTGGAACGACAAAGTGTCACTCACCGGGCCCGAAATCCACGGTTACGCGGATGCCTATGCGGATGTGCGCGGACGCTGCATTTATCCCTATGATAAAAAGCGCGTTTACATCAATACCGGGGATTACTTTGTGGATGTTGCCGACCGTGTAGGCTGGGGCGACACGGAAGTTTCCAGGGGTGTTGCCACGGCCGATTTCGATAATGACGGCGATCTTGATGTGATGGTGTCGCGCCCCTTCGCGCCTGTGGGAATTTTCCGCAACGATTCACAGGCCGGAAACTGGCTTGGCCTGAAACTGGTGGGTAACGGTATTACCTGTAACCGCGACGCAGTGGGCACCAAGGTTACCCTGGACAGCCCGTCATCCTCAGAGCTGCCATTACAGTTCAGGGAAGTGGTGGCTTCCAACGGACTGGTATCCCAGTCCGATCAGCGACTGGTGTTCGGACTGGGTGACTACAGCGGCGAAGTCAGTGTTAACATTGACTGGTGCGGCAATGGCAACACCCGGAAACTGACACTCACTCACAATCAGTATCATACCATCAGCCAATAGGCTGACCCGCCTCACCAACGGCCGGGGCCGTACTGCTGATCACTGCAGGAAGCCCCGGCTTTACCCTTAATACCTGTTCCGTTCATTGAGAATCCTGCAGATCACCCTATAATCCGGTTCACTACCAGGGCATTTTCAGGCGGGAACCTGGTTGTCACCGGCCCGCCAAGCTGCTATCCCTACTGATTCAGCATCAAAACCGCCACCCGACAACAAAAAATTCAAATAATAGAAGGAATCAAGACTGATGAAACTGGAATCTCTGGCACTCCATCATGGCTATGAATCCGAAGCCACTACCAAAGCCGCAACCACCCCCATTTATCAAACCACCTCTTACACCTTTGACAATACGCAGCATGGTGCGGATCTGTTCGACCTGAAAGTCCCCGGCAATATCTACAGCCGCATCATGAACCCCACCAATGCCGTTCTGGAAGAACGTCTGGCCAGCATGGAAGGTGGCGTGGGCGCACTGGCGCTGGCCTCGGGCATGGCGGCCATCACCTATGCAATCCAGTGCCTGTGCCGCAGTGGCGACAATATTATCAGCACCAGCCAGCTTTACGGCGGTACTTACAACCTGTTCGCCCATACCCTGCCAACCCAGGGGATTGAAGTGCGTATGGCGTCCCACGATGATTTCGACGCCTTTGACAAACTGATCGATGACAAGACAAAGCTGGTGTTCTGTGAATCCATTGGCAACCCCGCGGGCAATGTGGTGGATATCCAGAAGCTGGCCGACATTGCCCACAAACATGGCGTGCCACTGATTGTGGACAATACAGTGGCGACTCCTTTTTTGTGCCGGCCTTTTGAATTCGGGGCAGATATTGTGGTGCACTCGTTAACAAAATATATTGGCGGTCATGGCACCACCGTGGGCGGCATCATTATTGATTCTGGCAAATTCGACTGGGTTGCCAGCAAGGATCGCTTTCCCATGCTGAATGAACCCGATCCTTCCTATCATGGCGTGGTTTATACCGACGCCCTGGGGCCCGCTGCCTTTATTGGGCGCTGCCGCGTGGTCCCCTTGCGTAACACCGGTGCAGCACTGTCACCTCACAGTGCATTTCTGATCATGCAGGGCCTTGAAACCCTGGGACTGCGCATGGAACGCCACTGCGAAAACGCCGAAAAGGTTGCTGCTCACTTGCAGCAACACGATAAAGTGTCATGGGTTAACTATGCGGCCTTGCCGGACAGCCCTTATCTGGATGTCTGCAAAAGAATCACCGGTGGCAAGGCGTCAGGCATTCTCAGTTTCGGAATCCAAGGTGGCAAAGACGCCGGTGCCCGTTTTATTGATGCCCTTGAAATGATTCTGAGGCTGGTCAATATCGGCGACGCCAAATCCCTGGCCTGTCATCCGGCCACCACCACTCACCGTCAACTGAATCCCGAAGAACTCAAAAGCGCCGGCGTCAGCGAGGACCTCGTAAGGATTTCGGTAGGCATTGAACACATTGACGATATTATCGCAGACATTGACCAGGCCCTGGAAAAGGCCTGAGCAGGAGCAGAATGCATGGATAAAGCTGAGAAACACAAACGGAAGATGCAAAAGCACAAGGAATCCATCGACAAAAAGGTGGCGCAGGCCACCGAAGAACGTGGCGTAGTGATTGTGCTCACCGGTACCGGAAAAGGCAAAAGCAGCAGTGGTTTTGGCACGGTCATCCGGGCCCTTGGCCATGGTTACAAGGTGGGCATAGTCCAGTTTATCAAGGGCACCTGGGAGTGCGGGGAGCGCAACTTTCTGGAAAACCAGCCGAATGTTGAGTATCACGTCATGGGCACGGGCTTTACCTGGGAAACCCAGGATGCGGAACGGGACAAACAGGCGGCCGAGGCCGCCTGGGAAAAAGCCAGGAAACTGCTGCAGGACGATACCCTGCACCTGGTGCTGCTGGACGAGCTGAGTTACGCCATTGGCTACAAGTGGCTCACCGCTGCCGAGGTCATCGACGCCTTGCAACAGCGCCCAAAAATGCAAACGGTGATTATCACCGGGCGCGGGGCCACCCGTGAACTGAAAGACTACGCCGATACGGTCAGCGAGATCAAAGCCGAGAAACATGCGTTTCAGGCGGGCGTCAAGGCACAAAAAGGCATTGAATGGTAATGCTTGCGCTGGATTCAGTGGCGGTCAGCCCTCTGAAACCATTCAGCAGTACCGTCAACCCCGGGGACCGGGTAGCGCTGAGCGGCGAAAGCGGCTGCGGCAAATCCCGGTTTCTCCATGGGCTGGCGGACCTTATTCCTCACGACGGCTCTGTGAGCCTTAACGGCACGGCCTGTGAGTCAACTGCACCACCTGAATGGCGTCGCCAGGTGATGCTGCTTCCCAGCCGGATTGAATGGTGGTTCGATACCGCGCTGGAGCACTTTCCTGCCAGCCCGGACGAAGAACAGCTGGTCGCACTTAACCTGAAGACAGACCTGTTAACCAAACCCGTCAGTGAACTGTCCACCGGCCAGAGACAACGCCTGGCCATCCTGCGGGCGCTGGCACGCAATCCCGATATTCTGCTTCTGGACGAACCTACAGCCAATCTTGATGGCAAGAATACCCAGGCAGTGGAAACGCTGATGCTGTCCTGGGTGGGCGCAGGCAACCGGGCCTTCATCTGGTGTAGCCATGACCCCCAACAGATTGCCCGTATCGCCAACCGTCACTGGCAGGTCAGTGAACAGCAGATCACGGAAACCGCGTTATGAATATTCAGCCAATTACCAGCGTGGATCTTGCCATTGCTGCTGCTCTGGTGCTGATTCTGGCCGCGCTGAATCTTAAAACCTCACCGGCTTTAAGCCGCGATATTGTAATCGCCGCCATCCGCCTGGTGGTGCAGTTATCGCTGGTGGCACTGGTGCTGAAATTTGTTTTCGCAGAACGTAATCCCCTGCTGATCGGTGGCCTGGGGCTGATCATGGTAGCGCTGGCGGGCCGTGAAGTGATCAAGCGCATGCAGTCCGGTAAGAAACTGCCCGGCACCTTTATGGTGTCGTCCCTTTCCATGTTCGTGTCATCCTACGTGATCTGTATTTTTTGCCTTCTGGCCATTATCGGTGCCGACCCCTGGTACCATCCCCAATATGCCATTCCTCTGCTGGGAATGATGCTGGGTAATACCCTTAATGGCGTCACTCTGAGCCTGAACGGTCTGCGTGACGGCTTCAAGGTCCAGCGCGCCCTGATCGAAAACCGACTGATGCTGGGGGAGGATATCTGGAACGCCACCCGGAACCTGCGCCATGAGGCCATGACGTCTGCCATGATCCCCACGGTTAACAGTATGGCCGCAGCGGGTATTGTGAGTTTGCCGGGCATGATGACAGGGCAGATCCTGGCAGGCACCGACCCGGCCCTGGCGGTGCGCTACCAGATTCTGATTTTTCTGCTGATTGCGGCTGGTACCGGTTTTGGTACCTACCTTGCCACCCACTTTGGCAGCAAGCAGCTGTTTGATAAAAGACAGCGGCTTATTCTGTTGTAAGCGCCGGTCTGTTTTTATTCCAGCGCTTTTCAACCGACCCTTTCAGCAGGCCCTGTTGCTGCAACCACTCCAGACAGCCGGTAACCACCTGACGGAAATCCCGGGGCCGGTAGCCAAAGGTTTCATAGGTGGGTTCGCAGTCATACCAGGCCCAGCGACCCACGTTTTCATGCACCAGGCTTTTGGGTACCAGTGGCCTCAGGCCAACCAGCTTCATCAGGGATTCCATACCCCCGAGAATCACCAACATCGCGCCCCGAGGCAGGGGGACATGAATGGTTCGGGTACCGGTGAGCGCTTTGATCAGGATACCAATTTCGCGGGAGGAAACATTATCGGAGCCGATAATGAACCGCTTTCCGGCCACGTCCTGGTGATCCACAGCACGGGCGTGCACCATCGCCACATCCCGCACATCCACCAGATTGGTGCCACCGGTGTAGGTCATCAGATAGGGCAGCTGGAAGTTGGCCATTTTCAGTATTAATTCCGTAGACGGCGTAATGCGGTAATCCAGGGGGCCCACCACCAGGGTGGGGCAGAGCACCACCATCTCAATGCCGTATTCATCTGCCAGTTGCCGCGCTTTCTTCTCGCTTTCTGTTTTGGCAACGTAATAGGGATTGCGCGCATCCTCATTCCAATGGGCAGCGGTACGAGGCGTCGGCGTCCGGCTCACCCCCACCGACGCCATGGAACTGGTGTACACCACCCGTTTCACACCCGCCTTTTTTGCGGCCCGGAACATGTTTTCAGCACCTTTGACCGCGGGTTCCAGAATCTCATCCGGATCCCTGGCCCAGGTTTTGTACACGGCAGCCAGATGCACCACCACATCGCAGCCTTCAATGGCCTCCTCAATGGATTGCGGGTCGGTGATATCCCCTTTCGCAAAGGTTACATCCAACCCCTCGAGGGAGCGCAGATCCGCGGTTTCACGAACAAAGGCCACCACCTCATGCCCTGCTTCCAGCAAAAACCTTACGGTATGTGAGCCAATATGGCCATTCGCACCTGTCACCAGTATCTTCATGATTCAAGCCTCAACATCCTTTGACTGAACCGCGGATTCTAACGCTTTGTCGTGGCCCTTGTCATAGGCCCGGCAGACTTGTTGTACGGCGCGACGGGAAATCTGTCAGTCGGGGCCGCGGTGCTCCTTGTAACCGGTAATCATGGCTTTGATAAGCGCTTCATGATGGGCCCGGCTGGAGATCACCACCCCCAGAATATGAATCATCACCAGAAGCACCATGAAATTCACCGCGAATTCATGGACTTCTTCCCAGAAATCCTCGCCCTCTGTCTCCCGGTGTTCGTGCTCGTCCTCATCAGCATCGGCGTAGGCGCTATCCACCAGCTGAATCTGCTGAGCCAGGGGGCCTTTACCCTCTTCCACCGCGTACAGTTTCATGCCGCTCAAAGTGGTTAAAAACAAACCGATTAACAGGGCAAATACCATCATGGCCCCGGCCGGATTGTGGCCCAGGTAATGCCTGGGGTTGCCATTGGCCAGGGATTTCAGGTACCCCACCGCATCCCGTGGCGAATACAGAAAATCTTTGAAACGGGCATGGCTTGTTCCCACAAAACCCCAAACGGTTCTTGCCAGTATCAGCAAGGCAATACTGTAGCCCGAGTAAACGTGAAGCCATTCCACCTCATCACCGGTCAGATAACTGGTGCAAAAGAGCACCACCAGGGTCCAGTGAAAGACACGCACAAAGCGGTCCCATACATACATTCTTTTCATAAAATGTCTCCCTCAGAATCTAATGGTTTTATGGCACAGATCAGGGCCGCGTTCATGGGGCAGATGTCATAATTGGCACACACAGGACATCTGTCCTATGGCCAAACGGAGAAAGATATGCAAAACATCCGCTTCCAGGATCTTCTCACCGGTGGGTTTCTGCTCATGGTGATACTGGCCAGCACAGCTGACCTGCTGGCGGACCTTTCCCACGGAGTGACCGGAAGCCACATTCTTCAGGAACTGGTGGTTTTGCTGGCCGCTCTGGCAGGCATAAGCTGGCTGGTATTCAGCCACAAACGGGGCCGGACACAGATTGAGAGTCTCAGGAAGGAGCTGCAATCCGCCAGTGACGCGGTGTCGCGGCAGTCCCAGGAAATCAGGGATGCCAAACGCCAGCTGGCTGATGTTATCCAGCAGCAATTTCAGACATGGCAGCTTACCACCAGCGAGCAGGAGGTGGGCCGCCTCCTGCTGAAAGGCCTGAGCTTCAAGGAAATGGCTGCCCTGCGGGAAGTTTCCGAAAAAACCATCCGCCAGCAGGCGTCCTCCATTTACCAGAAATCCGGGCTGGCAGGACGCCATGAATTCGCTGCCTGGTTTCTGGAGGACCTGTTCTGACATGAAATCGCGGGCAACCGGCACAATGCAGGGCAATTGTCACACTTAGGATCATCGGGCATCATAACCGCCAGCACCAGACAGTCACCCCGGAGTTCCCATGCCAGAAAAACTGCCCGATGAGTCGTCCCATGAATTGCGCCCCGAACTGCAGCAGCTGAATGCACGCCTGGCCAATACCAGCGACGCCGTACGCCAGGAGGCAGCCGCCAAACGTCATGCCAAAGGTTATCGCACGGCAAGGGAAAACCTGGCAGACCTGGTGGACCCCGGCTCCTTTACGGAATATGGCCAGCTGGCGGTGGCAGCCCAGCGCAACCGCCGGGACTACGAAGACCTTCAGGTGAATACCGCAGCCGACGGGATTATTACCGGCATTGCCACCATCAA
>JAWVYU010000075.1:0-16356 GCA_033722575.1 Ketobacteraceae bacterium
AAACAGCGCATCCATCTGAAGCCGGATATCCGCATAGCTTTCCTCCCTTGTGGGCAATGGCTGGCTGCTCATGGCCTTTTCGATGTCATGGTGCAGATTCAGAATCTCGCTGAGCAACTGCTGGAATTCGTTGGCGCTGTTCACCAGCTGTGATTTCCTTTGGCTTAGCCGAGTGCGAAATGCCTGCGGGGTTCTCACCGGCGGCTGCCCGTCCAGAAACGCCTTCTGAAATGCCGCGTAAACCATACCCTCGGCCAGATCCTGCTTGTCACCAAAGGGGGCGTATTTGATAGCAACCGCTGCCGGGGGCATACAGTGCTTTTTGATGTAACGTACCTGCTGTGGCAGGGTCAGCAGGTACAGGCGCAATACACCCTTGTAGGTCGCACTGTCGGCGGCGGCTTTCTGATCAAATAACTGTATCCGGACTGCGTCGCCCTCATCCACCAGGCCGGGGTAGGCAATCAGCAATTGCCCGTTGGTGTGGTATTGGTGTTCAGCGGGCAGCTCGCCGAAGTCCCAGTCCGTATAGCGGGCGGTATCGATCTCATCCGCCAGCAGGGAAGCCACCGCTTTTTTGGTTTCTCCTTTCAACCGGTATTTTATGCCATCAATGTCAGAGCTTTCCTCAATCAGCCTTCCCCGCTCATCCCGCACCCGGATCTTTGCCAACAGGTAGGGGGGCAACTGGTCCAGCCGCCAGGATTCAGGGCGGATATCCACCCGGGTTTTTTGCTTGAGAAAGTCCGCAAACTGCTGATAAAGAGACTTTTCACGATCGGGCCCTGAATCCAGAAATGCCTGGGCATATTCAGGGGCGGGAACCATGTACTTGCGCACGGATTTTGGCAACGACTTGATCAGGGCAATGCATTTTTCCTTTTCCAGCCCCGGCACCAGCCACTCCAGCCTGGCCTCGTTAAGCTGATTCAACAAGGCAACAGGCACCTCCACGGTGAGCCCGTCCGCCGCACGCCCGGGTTCAAACTGGTAATCAATCCGGAGCTTGCCGCCTTCCAGGTCCATGGCATCGGGAAAGCTGTACTCGGTAACATGATCTGATGCCGAACGGGTAATGTCGGATTCCGTTAAATACAGTATCCGTGGATTGTCTTTTTCAGCATCCTTGCGCCACTTTTCAAAGCTTTTGCCGTTGGTTACCCAGTCAGGCACCCGTTCATTGAACAGCGCAAACACCTGGGTGTCATCTGCCAGAATATCCCTTCGCCTGGCCCTGTTTTCGATATCCTCCACATGGGCAAACAACTCCCGGTTGTGGCGATGCCAGGCCGCACGGGTATCGTAGTCGCCGGCTACCAGTGCATGGTAAATAAAGATCTCCCGGCTTTGGGCAGGATCAATCTGGCTGAAGTTTATTTTCTTGCGCGGATTGATAATCAGTCCCATCAGTGAGGATTGCTCATAGGCCATGGCACAGGCGCGCTTTTTTTCCCAGTGAGGCTCGAAATATTGATGCTTGAGCAGGTGCGCGCCCTGCTCTTCAATCCACTGCGGTTCTATCTGTGCCAGAGTTCGGCCAAACACTTTCTGGGTTTCGACAATCTCCGCGGCCATGATCCACTTGCCCTGGTGCTTGTACAGGGTAGACCCCGGAAACGGGATAAACTTGCGGTTACGGGTACCGGCGTAAAGGCGTTTTTCTTCCTTCAGGCCCACATGACTGAGCAACCCGGACAGCAGCGCCTTGTGAAGGGAGCTGTAATCCGCCGGCTCCTTGTTTTCCTGCCATCCGGCCTCGCGAGCCAGGGTTTTCAGCTGAAAGTGTATTTCACGCCACTCACGAATTCTCAGGTAGGAAAGAAAGTGCCTGTTAAGCCATTGCCGGAACTGCTTGTTGCTGGCCGCTTCCCGCTGTTGCTCCAGTGCCTGCCACAGGTTCACATAGGTCAAAAAATCCGACTGCTTGTCGTAGAACTCGCGGTGGGCCTGGTCTGCTGCCTGTTGCTGATCATGGGGTCTGACCCAGGGTTCCTGCACGCTGAGCGCGCTGACAATAATCATGACCTCCCACAGGCTGCGCTGTTTTTCCGCCTCGATCAGCATACGCGCGAGCCGCGGGTCCACCGGCAAACGCGCCATCTGCACGCCCATCGGCGTGAGCTGTTTGTCGGCCGTGATGGCTCCCAGCTCTTCCAGCAATTTGTAGCCATCGTTTATCTGACGTTTGTCCGGCGCCTCCACAAAGGGAAATTTGCCAATATCCCCCAGGCCCAGACTGGCCATTTGCAGAATCACCGAAGCCAGATTGGTACGCAGGATTTCGGGATCGGTAAATTCCGGTCGGTTCTGATAATCCTCTTGGCTGTAGAGGCGATAGCACACTCCTTCGGCCACCCGGCCGCAGCGTCCCTTGCGTTGATCAGCACTGGCCCGGGAAACCGGTTCAATGGGCAGGCGCTGCATTTTGGAACGCACACTGTAGCGGCTGATTCGTGCCGTCCCCACGTCAATCACGTAACCGATATTGGGAACCGTTATGGAGGTTTCCGCCACATTGGTCGCCAGTACCACACGGCGACCGGCATGGGATTGAAATACCCGTTGCTGCTCGGCATTACTCAGGCGCGAATATAATGGCAATACTTCCAGCTGTTTTGGCCCCCGACGCTTTAATACCCCTGCGATCTGACGTATATCCCTTTCGCCGGGAAGAAACACGAGAATGTCCGGAGGCCGTTTGAATGCGCCCTCTTCCCGTTCACTGCGGACAATCTCGTTCAGCGTTTCCAGAATGCCGTTTTCCAGCACGCTTTCATCATCACGGGCGTCATCATTTTCGGCAGCTGACCCGATGGCTGCTTGGGCGGATGTATCAAGGGGCCGGTAACGCACTTCCACATCGTAGGTTCGCCCGGACACCTCAATAATGGGGGCATTATCGAAATGGCGGCTGAAGCGCTCATGGTCAATGGTGGCAGAAGTAATGATGATTTTCAGCTCGGGCCGTTTGCGCAACAGCTCCTTGAAGTAGCCCAGCAGAAAATCAATGTTCAGGCTGCGCTCATGGGCTTCATCGACGATGATGGTGTCGTATTCCTCAAGGAAACGGTTTCCCTGAATCTCCGCCAGCAACATGCCATCGGTAACCAGTTTGATCAGCGTATCCGGGCCCACCTGGTCCTGAAACCGTACCTTGTAGCCCACTGTCTCACCCAGTGGCCTGTTCAGCTCCTCAGAAATTCTCGCCGCCAGGCTGCGGGCCGCGAGTCGGCGGGGCTGGGTGTGGGCTATTTTTCCGAATATACCGCGGCTGGCGGCAAGGCACATTTTGGGGAGTTGAGTGGATTTGCCCGATCCGGTTTCGCCGGCCACTATCACCACCGGGTTTTCCCTGATGGCCCTGATAATTTTTTCGGCATTTTGAGAGACCGGGAGAGATTCCGGGTATTGCAACGCTGGCAGGCTGGCTGCGCGCCGCTCCGCCAGCGCAGTTGAGCGCTCTGCTTTTCCGCGGAGTTTGGCCAGGAGCTTGTCAAAAGGCTGTTTCTGCTTTTGGCGCCGCTGAACAGCCCGGAGCAACCGGCGCAATTCCGAGCGATCCTGCAACATGCAGCGCTCTATGGCCCTTGCTGTTTCCTCTGCATTGAAGTCGATATTGTTTACCCGGCCAGGCTTGTCACTCATAAGGTTGCTGACACAACTCCTTTAGAACTCATTACGAACAGACGTCATTATATGATGCACCCCCTGATATAAAAAAACCCCTTGCTTGACGCAAGGGGTTTTACTTCTGCGGGCATCACTTGTTACTGATCGCGCAATTCACGACGCAGGATCTTACCCACGTTGGACTTGGGCAGCTCATCCCGAAACTCTACGTAACGTGGCAACTTATAGCCGGTCAGGTTTTTCTTGCAGTGTGCGATAATATCTTCCTTGGTCAGGTTCTGTTTGTCTGATACCACAAACACCTTGACCGCTTCCCCGCTTTTCTCATCAGGCACACCGATAGCAGCCGCCTCTACCACATCGGGATGGGAGCAAACCACCTCTTCGATTTCGTTAGGGTAAACATTAAAACCGGAGACCAGGATCATGTCCTTTTTGCGATCAACGATCTTGAGATAGCCGTCTTCCTGAATCAGTGCTACATCACCGGTTTTCAGCCATTCACCATCTTTGGTAAAAGTTTCCCTGGTGGCTTCCTCACGATTGTAATAACCCTTCATTACCTGGGGGCCCTTAACGCAAAGCTCGCCGGATTCACCGATTGGCAGCTCATTTTCGTCTTCATCGATAATCTTGACATCGGTTCCCGGCAGGGGAATACCAATGGTGCCCACCTGAATGGCATAAGGGGGGTTAACGCAAACCACCGGTGAGGTTTCGGTCATACCAAAACCCTCGGCAATGACGTTGCCTGTCACCTTTTCCCATTTTTCCGCGGTGGATACCTGCAGAGCCATTCCGCCGGCCACTGTCAGTTTCAGATGACTGAAATCGAGCTTACGGAATTCTTCATTGTTCAGCAGCGCAACAAACAGGGTATTCAGCCCTGTTAAAACCGTAAAATCCACTTTACTCATTTCACCGACAAAGGCAGGAATATCACGGGGATTAGTGATAAGAATGTTATGTGCTCCCCGGGACATCATGGCAAGGCAGTTCACCGTGAAAGAAAAAATATGGTACATGGGCAGCGGGGTTATACAGATTTCATTGCCTTCTTGCAGGGTTCCCATGGTGAAATCCATCTGCATCATGTTTGACACCAGATTGCGGTGAGTCAGCATGGCCCCTTTTGCAACACCCGTGGTTCCACCGGTGTATTGAAGAACAGCAAGGTCCTCATGGGCGGGGCGATTGGTTGCCTTGAATCCGGATCTGGCACCTTTTTTCATGGCGGTAGTGAAAGGCACCGCCGTAGGTATGTTGAAATCCGGCACCATCTTTTTGATTTTTCTGATGGCGAAATTAAGCAGTGTGCGTTTCAGCGGCTTATGCATATCCGCCACCTGAGTAATAATCACTGTTTCAATGCCGGTCTTGGGCAGCACTTCCTGAACCAGATCACCAAAATTCGCCAGAGCCACCAGCGCTTTACAGCCAGCATCATTAAACTGGTGTTCCATCTCGCGGGCAGTGTACATGGGGTTGGTATTCACAATCACCATGCCGGCGCGCATGGCGCCAAACACAACCACAGGAAACTGAATCAGGTTGGGCATCTGAACCGCAATGCGATCGCCCTTCTTCAGGTTGGTGTGATTCTGCAGATAGGCAGCAAAGTCAGAGCTGTACTGGTCCAGCTCCCGATAAGTAATCGTACGTCCCATGTTGGTGTAAGCCGGTTTGTCCGCAAAACGGCGCACCGCATCGTCAAACACGTCCAGCACTGTCTCATACTGGTCATAGCTGATTTCCAGCTTCGTACCTTCCGGGTACTTGTCTACCCAAATCTTTTCAACCATCGTTGCATCCCCTTGATATGCATTTTGCGAGTCTGTCGGGATCACCATACAGCCCTCGGTTGGCGTCAGATGACACGATAAAAAGCCGCGCGAAGGGTAACAGGTTTAGCGATTTTGCTCTAGTATTTCGCCTGACTTGAGAGACACCGCCCATCAGGCAGCCCGCCGATACTAACCAACTTAGCAGATGCTCAGGAGCCGGTCGCCTTATTGAGTGACCAGTCATAACGATAATCCCAGTCTGCATCGTCTTCCAGAGACTCCAGTTGCTGGCGCAATGCAGGGGTCGCATAGCGCAGCCAGTGTTTTACCAGCGACTTCCTGGAGTCACCAAAATCCACAAGGTACCAGTCATAGATTTTGCTGGCAGTCACTTCTTTGTTGGCGATACTCACCCCGCGCGGGTGATTAATGTAATCCCTGGCGCCCTTTTCCAGCAATTCCTCGGTGTTCTCAGCGGTGTAGGCTTTCATTGCCAGATTGGGACACCCCATACTGGCGCAATTAACCGCATAATGTATCCGGTTATCTTGCCAGATCGGACGCAGAATACGATGTTCTATATCGTTCAGCGACAGATCTTCCCCCTCCACTTTCACCAGCTTTTCATCCCAGGGGCCAAAGCTGAACCAGCCGTAAGTGATATCCCGGATGGAATCCACCGGATAATGGGCCAGAATCAGCTCCACGGTACGTGCATTGTACAGATTTACCCAGTACGCAAACTGCTGATCCCGGGAATAGGTGGACACTGGCAGGGACTGCAATGTTTCCAGGTACGCTTGCAGGCGTTTTCTGTCCCCGGCGGTCACGCCTGCATAATCCATCAGATGGATGCCGTCCGCAGAGGCAGACAGGTATTTATCAAGGAATTGAGTCCATTCAGCATGATCAACCACTTCCTCCGAGTCAGGGTCATGAGCCTGCCACCGGGGCCAGAGGTCAGCTGCCGGCGCAGCCATAACTGTCTGAATTCCTGCTAAAAGCCAGTAACACAACAGTGTTAAAGCAGTTTTTCTCATATTAATCCCTCTTGTATCGGTAATTCGGTATTTGACAGCGGCACCCGTAACGTCCTATTTATAACGGATAGTTGTGGTGTTATTCCATTTCGTTGACAACACCTGCAGTCAACAGTTTCTCTGCCTACCGGAGAGCTCAGCCGGAACAGGAGCAGGCTTATGGATCGTCATAACCGTCATTTTGATGTCACCGTTATTGGTGGCGGACTTCACGGCGCAGCCATCGCCGCCGACTGTGCGGGGCGGGGTTTGCGCACCCTGCTGTGCGACCGGGACGACGTGGGGGGTAACCATAACCTGGTTTCCACCCGGCTTTTCCATTGTGGATTACAGTATCTGCAACGGGGCGACCTGTCCCGGGTATCGGAATCCCTCAGGGAAAGAGCCATTCTCATACAGCGAGCACCCCATCTGGTGCACCCTACCACTGTCATCCTGCCCCAGTCACCCGGTTTGGCATCGCGCCTGAAAACCAACACCAAAGCCTGGCTCTATAACCTGGTGGCGGGCCAACAAAGCCAGCTGGAAGCCACCGACATTGCCGGTACCGCCCTGGCACAGCCGCTGAAACCACTGAAAGGAGACCCTGACACCAGCTGCCACGCCATTCGCTTTGAGGATGCGCTGCTCAATGACGCCCGCCTGACCATTGAAAACCTGCTGCTGGCAAGGGAGGCAGGCGCCACTATTCTGCCCCATACCCAGCTGTCACAGGCGGAGCGCAGCGGGGGAAACTGGGACTTGCTGCTGCAAGACACCGAGCAGGCGTTCTCCATGGGGATTACTTCCCGCTGCGTGATAAACGCGGCCGGCCCCGATGCAGAGCGGGTTCAGCGGGACATTCTGGGGATCAAAAGCCGTTGCTCCGCCACCCGCTATCGTGCCGGGTACCTGGTGGTTCCAAGGCTGTTCGAGGGAAGCCAGTCCTATCTGATCGAAAACGAGCAGGAACACGTGGTGGCAGCACTGCCCTGCGGGGAGCACTATACCCTGGTGGGCCCCCTGATTTGCCCCGAAAACCGGGACCAGGCCGGCCATGATGCACTGGAAGCGTCCCAGAAGGACCGCCTGCTGGCATTGATTTCCCGATACTTCCGTACTGTCATCCATAAAGATGAGGTGGTGAGTTCTTTCGCCGTCAGCACCTCTTCTTTCCGCGAAACTCCCGAGGCCCGCCCCACACCCTTTTCCCAGGATTATGTGCTGGATTTTAACTGCAGTGACGGACGCTCTCCGGCGGTGACACTGTTCGGCGCCTGTGTGAATATGCATCGCGTTATCGCAGAACAGGTAGTGGAGCAGATAGCCCTGTACCTTGACGACGAGGATGTAGCGAAACAGGACTGGACAGCCAGGGCCACCCTGCCGGGTGCCCGCAGCGGCGACCATGGCATTGACTCTCTCAGACTCCGGGCGGCGGAACGCTGCCCCTGGCTGCCGGTGCCAGCGCTGGAACGCATGACTGACCTGTACGGCGAGCGCTTTTTTGATGTGATAAAAAACTGCAAAAAACCGGAAGATCTGGGCCAGGAGCTGCTACCCTCTCTTTATGAGCGGGAAGTTCGCTGGCTGCGTGACACCGAATGGGCGCTTTCGCCGGAAGCCATACTCTGGCACCGGACCAAGCTTGGATTAACCTTGTCGAAAGCGAAAGTTTCTGAATTTAATCAGTGGTTTATCCAGAACTTCAGGTACCGGTCAGCCCTGGCGGACTTACATTCCCAACTGCAATTGAACAAAGAAGCCTCTTGACCCCGATGCCGATTTGTAAGATCTTCGTTTTTTTTCGAAATTGATCGAGATCGAGCTGTTTCTAGGAGCCACACATGTACCAGGACACCATCCAGTTCACCGCCGTGGACGGCCATGAGATTTTCACCCGGATATGGAAGCCCGCCAAGAATACCAGCCAACCCCGTGCCGTGTTCCATATCAATCACGGTATGGCAGAACACAGCGCGCGCTATGCACCTCTGGCAGAGCGACTGGTGGCAGAAGGCTTTGTCGTCATCGCCCAGGATCACCGGGGCCATGGTTACTCAGTGAAAAACGGCGAGCTGCTGGGCCACTATGCCGACAGCAAAGGCTGGGAACTGGTGCTGAAGGATCTTGGACAGATTAACGAGTATATCCACGAGACATATCCGAACACACCGGTTGTGCTCTTTGGTCACAGCATGGGATCTTTTATCGTGCAGGCCTATGCCGTGGATCATGGCAGCACCGTCGATGCCATCATTCTTTCCGGTTCTGCCTACCATACCGAATTCACCCTGTCATACGGCAAGCTGGCCGCAGCCATCGAGCGGGGCCGCATCGGACCGCGAGGCCGCAGTTACATGATTGATGCGCTCAGCTTTGGTGAGTACAACAAAAGTTTTCGTCCCAGTCGTACCAATTCCGACTGGTTGTCCCGGGATCCGCGTCAGGTAGATGCCTACATCAATGACCCGCTGTGCGGTTTTCTCTGCACCAATCAGATGTGGCTGGATATGATCAACGGGATCAGCGTGATTTCTAAAGTTAAAAACCTGCGGCGCATCCCCAACCGGATTCCCTACCTGCTGGTTTCCGGGGAAAGGGACCCCATGAGCTACGACAAGAAGGACCACGGCATACTCAAACTGCGGGATCGCCTGGAAAAGGCCGGCCAGCATTCAGTATCAGTGAAACTGTTTCCTCAGGGGCGCCACGAAATTCTCAATGAGATCAACCGCGCTGAGGTTATGGACTACATCGTACGCTGGGTACATAACCACGTGGAACTCAAGCCGAAAACGGCTTCCAAAAAGGTCAGCTCTGCAACTCAGGCAGTAGCCTGACCTCAGCCACGCCCCGGCAGCGGCCGCTCGCCGGGGCAACTTGCGGTTCAACTGCATCGTTGCTGATTTTCCGCCCCTTTCCTGCCCCCTCTGAATACACCCTGAATACTTGGTTACAAACTTTGTTTCTGCTTCCCGGCAGAGCGCACTAAACTGATAGGATCGCAATGCACCAGAATCAGGGCACAGACTATGGACTATCTGGAAAACATTCCTTTTGATGAGTTGAAAGTGGGCGACACCACCACCATCAGCCGTACCGTGTCAGAGGAAGATGTGCAGCTGTTTGCCTACCTTTCGGGGGATATAAACCCACTTCACCTTGATGAGGATTATGCTCGTACAACGCCGTTCGGAACCCGTATTGCCCATGGCATGTTCAGCGCTCTGCTGGTGACCACTGCGGTGGCCACCCGTCTGCCAGGGCCCGGCACCGTGTATCGCGGGCAGGAAATGAAATTTCAGCGGCCGGTTAAAATCGGTGACACCATCACCGCGGTGCTGACGATCGCAGAAAAGAAGAAACGGGGCAACCTGATCAAAATTGACTGCGAAATGAAAAACCAGCGTGGTGAGGTGGTATTTACCGGCGTGTCCACCGCCATTGCGCCTACCGAGAAACTGCGCATCAAAGCAGCCCAGTTACCCCCTATCAAGGTAAACTGACTAACCTATCCTAACCTATCGCAGCAACACAAAAGCCGGCGGAATCGCCGGCTTTTTTTATTTGGCAAGATAACGCATCGCATCTTCCAGCCCCTTCAGGGACAGTGGATACATGCGGTTTTCCATCAGCTTCCGCGTCCAGACCACTGACGTGGTGTATTCCCAGCTGCTTTCCGGCTCCGGATTAAGCCATACCACTTTTTCAAAGGTATCTGTCAGCCGCCGCAGCCATAGCTCACCGGGCTCTTCGTTCCAGTGCTCAACACTACCGCCGACAGAACTGATCTCGTAGGGCGACATGGTGGCATCACCCACAAAGATAACACGGTAGTCCGAGCTGTAGCGGTGCAGCAGATCCCAGGTGCTGGTACGGTCAGTCCAGCGGCGGCTGTTGTCTTTCCACACACCCTCATAAATAAAATTATGAAAGTAGTAATACTCCATGTGCTTGAATTCGGTTTTTGCGGCAGAAAACAACTCCTCACAACTGCGCACATAGGGATCCATTGAGCCACCCACATCGAAAAAGAGCAGCACTTTCACACCGTTGCGTCGTTCCGGCACCATTTTGATATCCAGCAGCCCCGCTTTGCGGGCGGTCGATGCAATGGTGTCATCAATATCCAGCTGATCGGGCATACCATCCCGGGTGAACTTTCGCAGCCGGCGCAGCGCCATTTTGATATTGCGCACGCCAAGCTCTACGGAATCGTCCAGGTTACGGTACTTGCGTTTTTCCCAGACCTTGGCACCACGACCATTGCGGGACTCCCCTGCCATCCGGAAACCCTGGGGATTTTGCCCGTAGGCACCAAAAGGCGAGGTACCGCCGGTACCGATCATCTTGTTACCACCCTGATGGCGCTTTTTCTGTTCCTGCAGACGCTTTTTGAACTCTTCCATCAGCTTGTCGAAATCACCCAGCTCCCTGAGTTTTTCAAACTCCTCTTTGGAAAGAGACTTTTCGATTTCCTTGCGTAGCCACTCGTCAGGAATCAGGGATTCGAACAGGTCATCGATCACCTCAAGGCCGTCAAAATATTTTTTGAAAGCCTGGTCAAACTTGTCGAAGTACTTTTCATCCTTCACCAGCACAGTGCGGGATAACGAGTAGAACGAATCAATATCACCATAGATAACCCGTTCCTTGAGCGCCTTCAGTAAATCCAGGAACTCACGAATGGATACCGGGACTTTTCCTTCATGCAGTTCGAAGAAAAAATTTATCAGCATGGGAAAAACCTATCCTTCAGATACATTAGCTGTTGCGACGATTCATAAAAGCCAGGCGTTCCAGCAGGTGCACATCCTGCTCGTTCTTCACCAGTGCGCCGTACAGTGGCGGTATGGCTTTTTTGGTATCGCGATTCTGCAGAACGTCTTCAGGAATATCATCTGCCAGCAACAGTTTGATCCAGTCAATCAGCTCGGAGGTGGATGGCTTCTTCTTCAGCCCTGGCACCTTGCGCACGTCAAAGAAAATTTCCAGTGCGTCTTTTACCAGGGTCTGTTTAATGCCGGGGTAATGCACATCCACAATCTGTTGCATGGTATCGAAATCAGGAAAATCAATATAATGAAAAAAGCAACGGCGCAGGAATGCATCCGGCAATTCTTTTTCATTGTTACTGGTAATAATCACTACAGGGCGCTTTTTGGCGGCTATGGTTTCGCCGGTCTCGTAGACAAAAAACTCCATACGATCCAGCTCCTGAAGCAGATCGTTGGGAAACTCTATGTCGGCCTTGTCAATTTCATCAATCAGCAGCACTACCTGATCATCGGACTCAAAGGCTTCCCACAATTTGCCTTTGTTGATGTAGTTACGGATGTCATGCACCCGGTCATCACCCAGCTGGGAATCCCTCAGCCGTGATACGGCGTCGTACTCATAGAGTCCCTGATGGGCTCTGGTGGTGGACTTGATATGCCACTGGATCAGACGCATGCCCAGTGCCGATGCTACCTCTTCGGCCAGCATGGTTTTGCCGGTGCCGGGTTCACCCTTGATCAGAAGGGGGCGCTGTAGCTGAATCGCGGCATTCACTGCCAGCTTCAGATCGTCCGTTGCGACATAGGATTCGGTGCCTTCAAATTGCATGCGTTGTTACCTGTGTTGGAACCTGTGATGAGGGTTGATATCGTCAGAATCGGTTAGTTTGACATAGCCATAAAGAATACAAAAACATCCACTGACAATTAAATGACCAAGTCTGACAGTTTACAGGTAGTCTCGGCCAATAGCTGCTGCAACAGAACCGGCAAACCGGGGTTACAACGGTTCCGGCTGCTGAAGCTGAAGGCCAGCAGAATCGGGCACTGCAGGCCTTAAAACAGGAAAAACGGGCTCATATTGAGCCCGCAAAAGGGGGGGTAATCGAAAGATATCAAAGGGTTCAGACCTTATTCGATACCATAGACCATTTGCACCAGCTCCGGCGCGGCACCCGTTCCGGGACGGTCTTCGGCAGCAGTCACTTCAGCCTGCTGTTGCTGCTGACCGGTAATGGCTTCGGCCACTTGCATGTCATCTGAGGACTGCTGCTGGGCCAGTATTTCCCGTTTCTCGGTGAGGCGCGCCGCCACGTCCTGATCACAGCGACTGTATTCAAGCATGTACTGACGGATCTTCCGGGAGGATTCATAGCCGGGGTAGTCTTCGGCACGGCGCACGGCCTCCGGGTATTGTTCGGATTGCCGGAAGTAATCACGGGCCTGGGACAGCATGGCCTCAGCGGCTTCCAGCGACTCTTCACTCGGGGTTTTGTCAGAAACCAGAGAACGGGTAACCTCACAGCTGTCATTGGACTTGCGCAAGGTGGAAATCAGACGGTCTGCCTTGATCTCGCTGTGATGAATACGCTGCTCTGCCGCGATGATCTTTTCTTCCAGGCGATCGCAACGGCGGATCTTGGAAGCATTGGAGCCAACTTTGAGCACGGTATCCGTCAGCTCCAGCGCCTTGTCCCGCTGACGGCTGTATTCAAGAAATCGGGCCTTGGCCCGGCTGACCTCATCATCGCGCAGCAGTGACTTTACATCGCTGCATACCGCCAGACTCTTGTCCACCATCGGCAAGGCCTCCATGCGGGCAATATCATGGCCCACCTGTTCGCATTGCTCGATCTGACGCTGCACCATCCGGTCATTCTTCAATTCCGGTTTGAGAGCTTCCACCTTGCCAATGTAGGACTGATAACGATCAAACTCGGCGGCAGCTACCTGACGGCTGGTCCGGCTCAGCTCCATGGCATTCTTGCAATGGTCCATGCCCTTGGCAAAAAACGCGTCAACCTGCTGGTCGATGGCGCTTTGCCCTGCCATCACCGTACCGGAAAACCCGACACCAAAAACTGCCAATAACGTTGCTAATCTCATCTTGTACCCCGAAAAAACTACGTAACAAACTAATCATCAGACTAGCAGTTACTGATCAAATAACCGACAGCAAAGCATGAACCAGCGCACAGCCCTGAGATTGCCTGGGTAACAAACCGAAACATTTTATTGGACTGACAACGGAGTTCACATTTTCATCAAAACCAATTCACAGCGTACAACTGATCATCATCACAGTTTTTGCTCTCGCCAACCCCTTGCCATTCGGAGGAATCGTTTTCAATTTGGAGACGCCATCGCTAGAATGACCAGTGATTGAATATGGCTTTCGGTCTCCCACAAAAAGGACATGATCATGGCAAAAATCTATGAAGACAATTCGCTCACCATAGGAAATACACCACTGGTGCGCCTGAAACACCTGACTGAACATAACGTTCTGGCAAAGCTGGAAGCCCGTAATCCGGCGTTTTCAGTAAAATGCCGGATCGGCGCCAACATGGTCTGGGAAGCAGAGAAAAACGGTACACTGAAGCCTGGCATGGAAATCGTTGAACCCACCAGCGGCAACACCGGCATTGCGCTGGCATTCGTGGCTGCAGCCCGGGGTTACAAACTGACTTTAACCATGCCCGCGTCCATGAGCCTTGAACGGCGCAAGGTGGTAAAAGCCCTGGGGGCCAACCTGGAGCTAACAGAGCCGCCCAAAGGTATGAAAGGCGCCATTGAAAGAGCACAGCAAATTGTTGATGCCAGCAATGGCAACGCCATAATGCTGCAACAATTTGAAAACCCCGCCAACCCTGCCATACATGAACAGACCACCGGTCCGGAAATCTGGGCGGACACTGACGGTAACGTGGACATCTTTGTGGCCGGGGTGGGCACCGGTGGCACCATCACCGGCGTTTCCCGCTTTTTCAAGCAACAGAAAAACAAAGCGATTCACAGCGTAGCAGTGGAACCCGTGGACTCCCCGGTGATTACCCAGGCCATGGCCGGCGAGGAATTAACGCCCGCACCCCACAAGATCCAGGGTATTGGCGCCGGTTTTGTGCCAAAAAACCTGGATCTTGAAATGGTTGATGAAGTGCAGCAGGTAACCAATGAGGAGGCTGTGGAATACGCCCGCCTGCTGATGGAAAAAGAAGGGATTCTGGCGGGCATTTCCTGTGGTGCGGCGCTGTGTGCCGCCCTGAGAGTGGCAGATCGACCGGAAAACAAGGGTAAAACAACGGTGGTGATCATTCCGGATTCCGGCGAACGTTACCTGAGTTCAATTCTGTTTGAAGGAATGTTCTCGGAAAAAGAGACGGTGCAATAGTATCGCGTCGCAACGGCTGTTACAGGGCTGCCGGACAGATCATGCATTTGTCCGGCAGTTTATTGCAGCGACGCTTTTTATTGCGACTTCTGTTTCTTTTGATCAACCTCATCGATCCAGTCATACCATTTCTGATAGTCAGTGGTATCGCCCTCATAAACTTCGAAGCCGATAAAGTGCCAACCCTCATCCACCAGCGGACGCGACCATTTCACCTCGGCAGTCAGATAGAACTTTTGCGGTGAATCACTGAAGCTGACACACAGATCCAGAATGGTGCCCTGGGCGATCTGTTCGTTCACATACAGTTTCAGGCCTTCCCTGGATACATCAACAGATTCACAGCCAATAACCTTATTAATGTAATCACCATTTTCATTCTGGTTTGTCACTTCAATAAATACGTTCTCGCGACGATTGCTCCTTCGGTTTTTACGCTTTTCGTCCATTACTGCTCCCGCCCTCTTTTATCCGACTGGATATTCTTTACAACTTGTTCCAGCGCCCTGTCGAACTTCACACCACTGTCAATGATGGTCACTACTCCCCTGGCCACAGCTTCTGCCACTTCCTGCTCGTTGGTGTCCCAGATCTTGACGCCCACCCGGTTAACAAAAATATACTTGTTTCTGGTTTCCATTTTTACCGCCAGCTTACAACGTTCTTCTTTGCCCTCAATGACATAATCGATCAGGGCACCCACTTCCATGTCCCTGACGGCTCTGGTAGCAGCGTCCCGCTCTGCCGGGGTGATTTCTGTTTTCTCCTGAACGTATTCGGCCCACTCCGGATCACCGGAAACCGTATCGCCGGCGGGCGAGGAAAGCCCGTCATCCTCGACGACGATGGATAAGGTGCTGCCTGACAGAATATCATCGGTTCTTTCAATATATGTCGCATCCTGCACGTGATGGCTGCTGGCCTGCTCCTCCATGGAGACCAGGGATATCCCGGAGGCTTTGTCACCCCGCTCCTTCTGTTCATCCGCAGGATCGGCTTCAGCGGCAACTGGCAACTCCGCCGGCGAGGGCGGGGAAAGTTTCTCGTCGAACCCGGCCTCCGGCCTCGGTGTCTGCTTCGGTTTTTCCGGTTTTGCAGCCGGGCCTGCCGCCTGTCTGGCCTGCTTATCAGCTTCGAGCTTTTTCGCCAGGCTGTTAAAGGAAACCCGCAGCAAATCATCAATCCACTGGCCTTTGCCCACCAGCTCAACCACACCGTCGCGCACGCCTTTGGCCAGCACAAATTTGTTCTTCTTGGCGATCTTGTTGCCCGTGTTGTTGACGAACACCCATGGTTCGGAATCGTCAGTTTTCACCGTCAGTTTGCAGGCCTCGTAATCGCCGCTGGGTGTTTTAATACGGATCCATTCACCCACCTGCAGTGCCTCAACCTGCTCGAGGTATTTTTCGTCAACGGGCAAAACCTCAAAACTCTGGTCAACCACGGATTTCGACTCCAGTACCGGTGCTTTCTTCAGATCCGGCACGGCACCGCGAACCATGGCGCTGCAAACCAGCTCAAGGGGGTCCACGGCCTGGTCGAAAGCGTCACTGTCGTGCTCCACACTGAGCAGCAAACCTTTTATTCCCTTGAACATGGAGGGCCAGAACCGGCTGTACTGATCCCGCCCTTCCTCGGTCTGGCAGGCATCATAGAACTGCACCATGGATTGGGTCAGGCTGACCTGGCGTTTCCAGGCAGGGCTGTTTTCCCCCTCCTGCCGCAGCACCAGCCGCATGGAGTTGCGCCAT
>JAWVYU010000076.1:0-16301 GCA_033722575.1 Ketobacteraceae bacterium
CACAGGTGCTCGCCCTCGCCGGATAACTCAAAACCGAGTACTTCTTCCACCACAAAATCTTCCGGGAGGGTTTTGAAATCCCCTGCCGCGAGGGGAGCAGAGCCATGGCTGTAAGCCAGTTCATGGTAACGGGGGTAATCGGAAAGCACGCTGCCGGACAAAGCCTTTTACCTATTCCACAGTTTCAATCAGAGCCACCGCATGCACAGCAATGCCTTCTTTGCGGCCAATAAACCCGAGCTTTTCGGTGGTGGTGGCTTTCACGTTGATCTGGCTGACATCCACCGTCAGGTCTGACGCAATCAGTTTGCACATTTCAGGAATGTAGGGCGCCATACGGGGAGCCTGGGCAATAATGGTAATGTCCACGTTGTTAATACAGTAATCACCGGATACCAGCCCCACCACGTGACGCAGCAAGGTGCGGGAATCCGCATTCTCATAGTCAGGATCGTCATCGGGAAAGTGCTGACCGATATCGCCCATGCCGGCGGCACCCAGTAACGCATCACAGAGCGCGTGCAATACCACATCGCCATCGGAGTGCGCTATGAGTCCCTGGTCGTGGGGAATACTCACCCCGCCCAGCATCACATGATTGCCCTCACCAAAACGGTGAACATCGTAACCATGGCCAACGCGAATCATTTCTCTCTCCTGTCAATCCGGGTTCGAATGCTGATGTTGCAGATACATTAATGCCAGCGACAAATCGCTGGGATGGGTAATCTTGATATTGTCCGGGTGGCCTTCCACCAGCAAAGGCCTGCCGCCAGCCCACTCGATGGCGGATGCCTCATCGGTAATGGTTACCTGGTTTGCCAGGGCTGCTTCCAGTGCACAGGTCAGCGCGCCCACAGGGAACAGCTGCGGTGTCAGGGCATGCCAGAGCGATGTCCGGTCTACGGTTTCGCTGATGTGCTGATCCGCACCGGACCGCTTCAGGGTATCCCGCACCGGGGTGGCCAGAATCCCCCCGTCCTGATGGTTGCGGGTGGCCGCCATCAGCGCCTCGATATCCTTTCTGCGCACACAGGGCCTTGCTACATCATGCACCAGTACCCAGTCTTCATCAGCCGCCAGAGAGCGCAGAAAGTGCAACCCGTTGAGCACGGAGTCACAGCGCTCTATGCCGCCCGCAACGGTAGTGATTCTGGGATGTTCATGGAGCGACAGCCTGGGCCACCAGATGTCGTCAGGTGCCAGGCAAACCACGATCTGCCGAATGCCGGGTACGCTGAGCAAACGCAACAGCGTATGCTCGCACACGGTTTTATCCAGTAATGAAAGGTATTGCTTGGGATGTTCCGCCCCCATGCGCCGGCCAATACCGGCAGCAGGCACCACGCACCAGTAGGTGGGTTCTGTGGACATTATTTATCGATAATCAGGTAAAAGGTTTCGTCTTCTTTAACCATGCCAAGCTGGGCGCGGGCACGCTCTTCCACTGCACTGAGCCCTTCCTTGAGATCTTTCACCTCGGCTGCAAGGCGCCGGTTACGTTCCGATAACTGATAATTGTTCTGCTGCTGATGGCCGATTTCCTTTTTCAGCTGCCAGACTTCCGCCAGACTGCCTTCACCCAGCCAGAGACGGGCCTGGAAAGACGTGCCCAGAAGCACCAATACCCAGAAAAGGATTCTGGGCAGGGTCAGCCAGTTGTCCGAAAAACGGAGCTGTTTGCTCTCTTCCTGTTGGGCTGCTTTCGCCATGGTCAGATCAGGTCCTGAATTCAGTGAGCGGCCGGCATGTCAGCTGCTTGTGCAAAGGGCGGAGAGTCCTTCAGGGCCCTCCGCCGAAGTTTAGCAGATTTTCAGCTTAACCCTTTGAACTCCGCTTTTCCACGGTAAACCGCTTTCTCCCCCAGGGCTTCTTCTATCCGCAGCAGCTGATTGTACTTGGCCACCCGGTCGGAACGGCACAGGGAGCCGGTTTTGATCTGCCCGGCGGCGGTGGCCACGGCCAAGTCTGCGATAGTGGAATCTTCGGTTTCACCGGAGCGGTGGGAAATGACGGCCGTGTAGCCGGCATCCTTGGCCATCTGGATAGCATCCAGGGTTTCCGACAGGCTGCCGATCTGATTGAACTTGATCAGAATGGAATTGGCAATGTGCTTGTCGATGCCTTCCTGTAGAATTTTGGTATTGGTAACGAAAAGATCATCACCCACCAGCTGGATGCGGCTGCCGAGTTTTTCCGTGAGGATTTTCCAGCCATCCCAGTCGCTCTCATCCAGGCCATCCTCAATGGAAACGATGGGATAACGATTGCAGAGATCCGCCAGATAATCCGCAAAACCCGAAGAGTCAAATGACTTGTTTTCACCGGCAAGCACGTATTTGCCTTCTTTGTAGAATTCAGACGCCGCACAGTCCAGCGCCAGGGTGACATCATCGCCTGCCTTGTAGCCGGCCTTTTCGATTGCCTGCATGATGACTTCAAGGGCTTCTTCATTGGATGACAGGTTCGGGGCAAAGCCACCCTCATCCCCCACGGCAGTACTCAGCCCTTTGGACTGCAACACGGCTTTCAGGGCATGAAAAATCTCTGCGCCACAGCGCAGTGCCTCGCGGAAGGAGGGCGCACCCACGGGCTGCACCATGAACTCCTGGATATCCACGTTGTTGTCGGCGTGTTCGCCGCCATTGACAATGTTCATCATGGGAACCGGCATGGTATAGGGGCCCGGCTTTCCGTCCATGACTTCTGATATGTGCTGGTACAGCGGCACACCCTTTTCCACCGCGGCTGCTTTAGCGTTGGCCAGGGACACTGCCAGTATGGCGTTGGCACCAAACTTGGATTTGTTTTCAGTGCCATCAGCGTTGATCATGGCCTGGTCAATGGCCCGCTGATCCAGCGCATCCTTGCCCGCCAGCAGTTTCTGGATGTCATTGTTGATAAAGCCAACAGCACTTAAAACGCCTTTGCCGAGGTAACGGGTTTTATCGCCATCGCGCAATTCCAGGGCTTCGCGGGAGCCTGTGGACGCACCAGAGGGGGCGCAGGCAAACCCTGCCGCTCCGGATTCCAGAATCACATCTGCTTCAACGGTTGGATTACCACGGGAATCCAACACTTCTCTTGCTCGGATTTGAGCGATCTTAGCCATTTACCTCACTCCATTATCAGTGGATATCAATCAGTTATTTTGTATCGCCTATTGGGTATCAATGGGCGCAAAACCTTTCACCAGATCATCAATTGCCTTTATCTGGGACAGGAACGCCTCCAGCCTGGATAAACGCAGTGCACAGGGGCCATCACACTTGGCCTTTTCCGGCTCCGGATGAGCTTCCAGAAAGAGCCCCGCGAGCCCAAGGGCCATACCCGATCGCGCCAGCTCGGTCACCTGGGCACGACGCCCGCCCGCCGAATCGGCCCGGCCGCCAGGCTGTTGCAGCGAGTGGGTGACATCAAAAAAGATCGGGCATTCAAACTGCTTCATCACCCCGAAGCCCAGCATGTCCACCACCAGATTGTTGTAACCGAAAGAGCTGCCACGTTCACAGAGAATCACCCGATCGTTGCCGGCTTCCTCGCATTTCTTGATGATGTGCTTCATTTCCTGAGGCGCGAGAAACTGGGCCTTTTTTATGTTGATAATGGCGCCGGTTTTTGCCATTGCCATCACCAGATCGGTTTGCCGGGACAAAAAAGCCGGCAGCTGGATGATATCGGCCACCTCCGCCACCGGCGCAGCCTGATAGGGCTCGTGCACATCGGTAATCACAGGCACATTGAAGGTTTTCTTGATCTCTTCAAAAATCCTGATGCCCTCTTCCATGCCCGGTCCACGAAAGGAATGAATCGAGGAACGGTTGGCCTTATCAAAGGACGCCTTGAATACGTAGGGAATCCCCAGCTTTTCCGTTACCTTGACATAGGCCTCGCAGACCTCCATGGCCAGATCACGGGATTCCAGTACGTTCATCCCCCCGAACAGTACAAAGGGCTTGTCATTGGCGATTTCGATATCACCCAGGGTTAAAAGAGATTGTGCCATATCGGTTGTGTCCAGCGGTTATCTGACTCAGTGAATTATCGGTTTTCTTTGTGTTTGATGGCGGCTTTGATGTACCCGGTAAACAGCGGGTGCCCGCCACGGGGTCGAGAGGTGAACTCCGGGTGAAACTGGCAGGCCACAAACCAGGGGTGATTGGGCACTTCCACCATTTCCACCAGGGTGCCATCCATGGAGCGCCCGGCCACACGCAAGCCGGCCTTTTCCAGGTCGGGCACATATTTGTTGTTAACCTCGTAGCGATGGCGGTGGCGTTCGAAAACGCTGTCCTTGCCGTACAACTTCTTGCTGAGGCTGCCATCCACCAGACGACACTCCTGTGCCCCCAAACGCATGGTGCCCCCCAGGTCGGATTCCTCGGTACGGGTCTGGACACTGCCGTCCTCGTTCACCCATTCGGTAATGAGGCCCACCACCGGCGTTTTGGTTTCGGGCTTGAATTCAGTGCTGTGGGCATCGCTCAGGCCAGCCATATTGCGGGCATATTCAATCACTGCCACCTGCATACCCAGACAGATACCCAGATAGGGAATGCCGTTTTCCCGGGCAAAACGCACTGCCGCGATCTTGCCCTCCACCCCGCGGGTACCGAAGCCACCGGGCACCAGAATGGCATCGTACTTGCCCAGAAACTCGGCGCCATCACGCTCTACATCCTCGGAATCCACATAGGCGATATTGATTTTGGTGCGGGTCTGGATACCGGCATGGAGCAACGATTCGTTCAGGGATTTGTAGGCATCAGCCAGATCCACATATTTGCCTACCATAGCAATGGTTACTTCCTTCTGGGGATTCAGCTGCGCATCCACCACCTGGGTCCACTCTGTCAGGTCGGCCGGCGCGCACTCCAGCGCCAGGCGTTCCACCACAAAGTTATCCAGCCCCTGGCTGTGCAGCACCGCCGGAATCCGGTAAATGGTATTCACATCCTGCAGACTGATCACCGCACGCTTTTCCACGTTGGTGAACAGGGCAATTTTTTCCAGAGAGGATTCCGGGATTTCGTGATCGGAACGGCAGATCAGCACATCAGGCTGCAGACCGATAGAACGAAGTTCCTTTACGGAATGCTGGGTGGGTTTGGTTTTGGTTTCACCGGCGGTGGGAATATAGGGCACCAGTGTCAGGTGTATAAACACGGAACGCTTGGGGCCCAGCTCCACGCGCAATTGCCGCACCGCTTCCAGAAACGGCAGGGATTCGATATCACCCACGGTACCGCCGATCTCGACGATCAGCACGTCCACATCCAGATTGGCGTTAAGGATTTTTGCCTTGATGGCGTCGGTAATATGGGGAATCACCTGCACAGTGGCACCCAGATAATCGCCGCGGCGCTCCTTTTCCAGTACATCCTGGTAAATCCGCCCGGTGGTAAAGTTATTACGCTGGGTCATGGTACCGCGAATAAACCGCTCGTAATGCCCCAGGTCCAGGTCCGTTTCCGCGCCGTCTTCCGTAACAAACACTTCACCGTGCTGATAAGGGCTCATGGTGCCGGGATCGACGTTTATGTAGGGATCCAGCTTCATGATAGAAACTTTCAGCCCGCGCGTTTCCAAAAGGGATGCGAGTGACGCGGCGGCAATTCCTTTACCCAAAGAAGAAACAACACCACCAGTCACAAAAATATATCGTGTCATTAAAAATCCACTGCGACGGAAAAGGGAACATTGTTTAGTGACGTACCGGCAGGTTACCGGATTTTCACCAGGAGGCAGCCTGCTTTTTTCGCTGATATGTGCAGGCTCAGAACGGGGGGAAAGTGTACAGTATGTGGGTGGATTTCTCAATGAAAGGGCGTTTCAGGGGCCCGTATTGGTACAGTGCTGTTAGGGAAACTGATAAAACGATTAATTTAGCACCAGCCAGAACCGGCAGCTGGTTACTTCTCCCACAGAATACCAAGGCCCGCCGCTGCTTTTTCTCCGGTCAACTGAAAACCTTCGGCTACGCCCCGGCCGGGAACCCATACCAATGTCTCGCCACAAAAAACCAGTGGCATACGGCGCCGTTCCCAAGGGGGCACCTGCCATTCATTGAGCCACTTTTTCAGTGCTTTCGCGGGCCGCATCACGGGCTGAAAGCGTTCCCCGCCCTGCCGGAATCTGACCGTCAGCGGCTCACTCAGGCATTCCGGATTCAGCAGGCTGCCATCTTCCCTGTCGCCACCCTGCCGCAGCCGCAATCTGCCCAGACTGGCGGGCAGGTCTGTAGGGCTGTCCGTGGTCAGCCTTGCCCACCAGCCGGGGTCCGGCTCTGGCGTTGACTGCACCAGCCAGAGCGCCTGCTGGAAGGTCCGGCATTGCCAGCGGATCTCCGCCTCTTGGCTGCCACTGTGGACCGGCGCCCCAGGCCACTCAATCAGGGTATTCTGGCCGGAATGATAATCACGGACTGCCACCAGGATCTGATACATGATCTGCTCCGACGGCAGGCTCGCTCCCTGTTGCCGGAACCAGTAACGCAGCGCGTTTTTCAGTCGCAGGTCGTCCAGGCTTTGCAGCTGCGCCATTGGCAGCCGGTGAGGCGTTACCGGCTCCCGGATGGGTTCAAGATCCATGGCTGCCAAAGTGTCATTCAGCTGCGCACTTTCACCGGCAAGGCGCGCTGCACGCCCCAGCGTATGGCTGACCGCGGGCCAGCGCCCGGCGAGCAGCGGCATCACCTGATGACGGATAAAATTGCGATCAAAGGTCTGATCCTGATTGGAACTGTCCTCAATCCAGGGTAGCCCCTGCCGGCCCACGAAATCTTCCAGCTCAGCCCGTGTCACTGACAATAACGGTCGCCACAGCAACAGCCCCCCGGACTCGGCAAAGGGCACCATGCTGCGCAAACCCAGGGCGCCACTGCCGCGGACAAGGCGGTAGAGCATGGTCTCCGCCTGATCATCCTGATGATGTGCCAGTAACAGCAGGTCTTCGGTTTCAAGTAACTCTCGAAAACACTGGTAACGGGCTTCCCGGGCAAGCTGCTCGGTACTTCTGCGGGGCCGGGCCCTGATGGTTACCTTTCGGGCGCTGAAGGGAACCCCCAGTGACTCGCATACCGAGGCACAGTGTGCCTGCCACTGATCCGCCTGCGGGACCAGCCCATGATTCACATGGAGCGCCAGCAAGGGCAGATACGGCCGGTGTTGATCCCGATAATCCACGCAGAGTTTCAGCAGCGCCGTCGAATCCAGGCCACCGCTGTATGCGATAACCCAGCGGGCGGCATTGACGGGAGGCCGGGCAAACCGGAAATAGTCGGAAGTCAGTGGTTTGTTCATGGGTCGATCATAACAGGCTTCCCCGCTTTCATCCCGGGGGAAGCCCATCCGCGCATTGGCCGCAACACCCTCTCATGGACCTCAGCCGCGCAAGCGCCGGCGACGCACCAGCGCCACCACGATCACAATCAGTGTCAGCAAGGCAGGCACAGCAGTGATATTGATCAGCTTGAGGTTAAAGGCCAGCTGGTCAATATCCTTGTTCAGCTGATGCTGCACTTCGCGCAGCTGTTTGCGGATTTCCAGCTTCTGCTCCTCGAATCGCTCGATTTCCTGTTGTTGTTCCGGGGTCAGGGTCAACGCATTACCCTTGTCATCCCGCTGATTCTGCAGTTCCATCAGCTTCTGTTCGGTGGCTTCCAGCTGCTGTTGCAGGCGCTGCTCCTTCTCGTGGAAGGCTGCCTGTGCCTCACGGTTCATGTCCTGAACCACCGTAAAGGGCCGGATGAAGCGGCCGCGGCTGCGGATTTCTATCAGGTCACTGCTGCCGGACAGGTAATCCACAGAATTGGTCAGGAACGCATTATTGTCCGCAAAGGGCTGGGCAATCTGCTGCCCGAAAAAGCTCTGCACCTGCACCCACAGGCGATCCGACAATATATCGGTGTCCGCCACAATCACCACATTGATTTTTCCGGCATGAACCTGCTCAGGGTCGTCAGCGGATTCCTCCGGCGCGTCTGATTTTTCAGACGCCGCTGACGGGCTGCTGTCCTCGTCATTTTCCGTACCCTCTGTACCAGAGCCAGCCTCGTTCGACTCCACCGGCACCCCATTGGGGAAGGCCGTCTTGGCCTGGCCGGTAACCCGCGCGGCAAACACATACTGCTTGCCGGTGGGTTCAAATCCCACGGTCAGCTCCGCCGGATTGCGGATGGTCGTGAGCTTTTCCGAGGGCATGGGCATGGCGTATTCCGTGGAAACCAGCAATGGCTGAAAGTTTGTACCGGCATCCTCCCTGGGCTCCAGGTAGCCTGCCGATGACAGGTTTATACTCTCCAGCTGGCTGATGACAATATCATCCTCAATGGCATGATTCTCCTCTGTCAGCTGCAGGATTCCCAGGTGCTTGACCGGCGGCCGGCCCGGCTCAACCCCGACCGGTAACGCCAGCTGGTAATCACCCACAAACTGCAGCGGATCGTAATCCACGCCCCACGCCGCCAGCAGTCGGGGAATGTCCGAAGCAAGATCTGCGGCGGTGGGCCCGGCCATCATGGACTGGGAATCCTGTTCCGCCAGCGGGTCGAGAAATACCATGGCCCGTCCACCTCCCAGCACGAACTGGTCGATGGCATACAGGGTATTATCCGGCAATGCCTTGGGGTGGATCACCAGGAGCAGATCGACAGTATCCTCGATTTCCTCCAGGTCCCTGGGCAGGTTCCGGACATCGAATAACTGCTTGAGTTGGGAAATGGCAATCCAGGGCTGCCTGGGTTGCCGGGTCATCATGTCAAAGCCGCCATTCACCTGCAGGTCGGTCAGCAGCCCCACCACCGGCTTGCTGGTTTGGCTGGCCTGGTAAATCAGCCGGGCAATGTCATATTCCAGGAATTCCTGCCGGTCGGGCTGGAAAAACGGAATCACTTCAGCTGCCTTGTCGCCATCTGCCGGTTTGGCTGCCAGGCCGAAATACACCGGATCGCCACCGGCAGTCAGATTCACCGGTTCCAGCCCGTATTCCGCCGCCTGATCCTCCTCCTCTGAGAACGGCTCGGGATCAATCACATGAAGGGTTATCCGCCCGTCGGAGGCCAGTTCGAACTCCTCCAGCAGCTCCTGTACCTGTTTGCCGTAATTGCGCCAGTCCAGGGCGTTCTTGGTGGCATCCCGGGAGAAGAAGAAATACAGCTCCACCGGTTCTTCTACACCGGAGGCAATATTTTTGCTGCCTTCCGACAGCGTATAAAGATTATTTTCCGTCAGGTCGATCCGCATTCCCTGAAACAGGGCATCCGTGATCAGGGTGGATATCAGCACCAGACCCGCCAATACCACGAGCCCAACGGTAGAAAACAGTTTTCTGATTCCCATGGCTGCTCTCCTCAGCTCGCTTTTTTCAGGTCAATGACGATGGCCGTGGCCAGTAGCCAGCCGGCAATCACAATCATGAAGTAGGCCAGATCACGGAAGTCCAGCACCCCCTTTGCAATGGCATTGAAGTGGGTGAGAAAACTGAGCGCCGCCACGGCGTCCACCAGAAAATCTGGTGCCCAGCTGGTGAACCAGTCCAGCACGATATTAAAGCCGCTCACTACGAACAGAAAACAGATCACCACAGAAATAATAAAAGCAATGACCTGGTTTTTGGTGGTGGCCGATATGCAGGAACCAATGGCAAGAAAGCCCCCGGCCATCAGCCAGCTGCCCAGATACCCGGCCAGGATGGCACCGTTATCGGGGTTACCCAGATAGTTAACGGTGATCCAGATGGGAAAGGTCAGCGCCAGCGCAACCCCGGTAAAAAGCCAGGCAGCGAAAAATTTGCCGAATACCGCAGCCCGCAGGGAAATCGGCAATGTCATCAGCAGCTCAATGGTGCCTGCCTTGCGTTCCTCCGCCCACAGACGCATGGAAATCGCCGGCACCAGAAACAGGTAGAGCCAGGGATGAAAATTGAAGAAAGGCCACAGATCTGCCTGGCCCCGTTCAAAAAAGCCCCCCAGAAAAAACGTGAAGGCACCACTTAACATCAGAAAGATAACAATAAACACGTAGGCCAGCGGCGTTGTAAAGTAGCTGGCAAGTTCGCGTGATAATACCACTCGGAACTGACTCATGACGCTGACTCCTCAGGCTGATGCAGTAATGTTACGGAACACTTCATCCAGGCGACCTTTTTCCACATGGAGTTCTTTTACCTGCCAGTGGTTGTCCTGAATCAGCTGGTTAATGGGGCGAAACAGCGTTTCACCGGGTTTGGGAAACACCATCAGCGAATGGCCATCGGCGAGCACTTCCAGGCTGTCTACCTCCGGCAGGGCCTCTATGGCCTCCCGCGCGTGGGGTGCTTCACTGAAATCCATACGGATCGCCCCGTGATAGCGGGACTTCGCCTCCAGCTCCGCCGGGGTGCAGTCCGCCTTGAGCCTGCCGTCGCTGATAATAATGGTGCGAGAGCAGACCGCGGTGACCTCCTCAAGTATGTGGGTGGATATAATCACGATCTTGTCTTCCGACAGATTCTGGATCAGTTTGCGGACTTCATGTTTCTGGTTGGGATCCAGCCCGTCGGTGGGCTCGTCCAGAATCAGAATCCCGGGATCGTGAAGAATGGCCTGGGCCAGACCCACCCGGCGCTTGAAGCCCTTGGAGAGGGTTTCGATACTCTGGTGCATCACCTCTTTCAGGGACAGGGTATCCGCCACCTGGGCCATGCGGGAGTTCAGGGCGTCTCCGGTCAGGCCCCGCACCTTGCCGATAAATGTCAGGAAGCTGTGCGGTGTCATGTCGCCATAGCTGGGGGCGCCTTCCGGCAGGTAACCAATCAGCTGCTTGCAGCCGATGGGGTCTTCCTGGGTATCCTTGCCATAAAGCGTCACCTTGCCCGCCGTGGGGGTCAGAAAACCGGTGATCATTTTCATGGTGGTGGATTTGCCCGCCCCGTTGGGGCCGAGGAAGCCCAGCACTTCACCCGGGGCGACGCTGAAACTCAGGCCATCCACAGCGGTATGACCCGGAAACGTTTTGGTCAGATTATCGATGGTGATCATTGGGGCCAATCCCTTTATTCATCTTGTTATGCCTTCAAGTTTTACGGCTTTAAGCCATGCAGGCCATCTCGCCTGCTCCAGGCCCGGCGCCGAGTGTAAACCCTGTGGCGCCGGCTGGATACCTAAGAAGCTTCTGTCATGGGGGCAAAATCCGGTTTTTCAAGTACTTAGCACCCCCTGAGCAGCAATTAACCTTTTGTTACAACCGAAAACCGCAGTATTTTTGCGGCTTCCTGGTGTACCCAGTAAACTAGCCGGCGTTTGATACTAATAACCACACCAAGTGTTTCAGTGAATTTTTCCACGGCCGATTATACTTATCGCCACAGTAATTGAATTCATGGGTAGCAGTGCTCAATAGGATTGAAAACAATGAAAGGTTTGGGTTTAAACCGCCTGATTTACTGGCTTGTTCGTCGTATTCTCTACATTTTTGTCAAAACCTCTGTGTTGCCGAACGACATCAAGACGCTTAATTTCGACCCTGAAAAACCCATCCTGTATGTACTGAAAAACAAATCCCTTTCCGATCTGCTGGTACTGGACGAGGAATGCAAAAGCCTCAATCTGCCAAGGCCAACAGATGGCCTGGTGTTGAAAGGCTATCAGGAAAAAACCGCTTCCTTCTTTCTGGCTGAGCCCAAAAGTGCCTTTAACCGCAAGCCGGTCATTCAGTCCCTGCCGGACAAGCTGGTCAGAGCCGTGGACACCGTCGCGCAGCACGATGACTCGGATATCCAGATTGTGCCGGTATCCATATTCTGGGGGCGGGTGCCCGACAAGGAAAACTCCATTTTCAAGCTGCTTTTTTCCGACAGCTGGTCCGTACCGGGCTTCTTCCGCAAGCTGGTGATCATCATGGTACAGGGGCGTGCCACCATGATCCGTTTCAGCGACCCCATCTCTATCCGCACCACCCTGGCGGACAGCGACTCCCGGGAAAGAACCGTGCGCAAGCTGTCGCGGGTATTGCGGGTACATTTCCGTCGTCTCAGGGAAACCGTGATCGGACCCGACCTGTCCCACAAACGCACCATAGTGAATGCGGTGCTGCGCAAGCCACCGGTGGTGAAGGCTATTGAAGAACAGTCCGCCCGCAGTGAGAAGCCAAAGCGCAAGATTGCCGCAGAAGCCCGCAAATATGCCGAGGAAATTGCGGCCGATTATTCCCATCCGGTCATTCGTATTTATGAGGTGGTACTGACCTGGTTGTGGAACAAACTCTATGACGGAGTATCGGTCACCGGAATGGAACGGCTGCAAAAGGTGGCCACCGACAACGTGGTGATTTATGTGCCATGCCACCGCAGCCATATTGATTATTTGCTGATGTCCTACGTGCTGTTCAAGAACGGGCTGGTGCCACCCCATATTGCCGCCGGGATCAATCTTAATCTACCGGTACTGGGTACCATCCTGCGCCATGGCGGCGCGTTCTTCCTGCGCAGGAGTTTTAAAGGCAATCGCCTTTACACGGCGGTGTTCAATGAGTACGTCAATGAGGTATTTGATCGCGGCTTTTCGGTGGAATACTTTATCGAAGGCGGTCGCAGCCGCACCGGCCGCTTGCTGCAGCCACGGCCGGGAATGATCTCCATGACGGTTCGCAGTTTTCTGCGTACCCGTCGCCGCCAGTTTGTGTTTGTTCCTATTTACTTCGGTTATGAGAAGGTGCTGGAGGGCGGCACCTATGTGGGTGAATTGCATGGACAAGCCAAGAAGAAAGAATCGCTGCTGGATATTTTCAAAACCCTGCGCCGGATTCGCGGTACCTTTGGTCAGGTGCATGTTAACTTTGGCGAACCCATCCATTTGAATGACGAGCTGGACCAGATCCACCCGGGCTGGCGCCGGGAGCCCTACGATGAAGAAAACCAGCCCCCCTGGGTATCCGAGGTGGTGAGGGATCTGGGGCAACGCATTATTACCGGGATCAACGATGCGGCTGTGGTTAATCCCATCAGTCTGCTGGCCCAGGTACTGCTGGCCACCAACAAACATGCCATGGATGAGACGCTGCTGGAAAAACAGCTGGATATGTATCTGGCACTGCAAAGGGATGTACCCTATTCCAAACACACGGTGTTGCCGGAGCTTAGCGGCCGCGAGGTCATTGCTTACGGTGAGCGCCTGGAAGTGCTGCAGCGGCACAAGCATTCCCTGGGGGATGTGCTGCTGATAGAGCAGGACAAGGCCGTATTACTGACTTATTTCCGCAACAATAACCTGCACCTGTTTGCCCTGCCCTCCCTGCTGGCCAGACTGCTGATCAATAACCGCCGCATCAATCAGGAAGAACTCAAGCGGATTTGCCGGCAGGTATACCCGTTCCTGCAGTCAGAGCTGTTCCTGCATTTTTCTCTGGAGGAACTGCCCGGATACATCGACCATATTCTGGAAAAATTTGCCGTGCAGGGCCTGGTGGTGAAAAAGGATGAGGAATACTGGTCTCCCGAACCCAGCAGCAAGGAATATATTTCCCTGACCATTCTGGCAAATGCCATTCGCCAGACCCTGGAACGTTTCTTTATCGCTGTGGATATTCTTACCCGGGCGGGATCCGGCGTGCTCAGCCGCAATCATCTGGAAAATATCTGTCACCTGATGGCACAGCGCATGTCATTGCTGTACGAGTTCAGTGCACCGGAATTTTTCGACAAGGCGCTGTTCAAGAACTTCCTCCAGGCACTGCTGAAAAACGGTACCATCTGGGTTAACGAGGAAGGCAAACTGGCTTTTGATGATCGCCTGGACAATGCGGAGAAAGAGACGCACCTGATACTGAGCGCAGAAGTGCGCGAAGCCATTCAGCAGGTGGCACAGCTGGATGTGTCTTTGCTGGAGGAATCCGGCAGCAGTTAGGGCCCGGCTTTTGAGCCCACCTGATAGATGTCAAACCGGCTGGAGCGCCCGCTCAGGGAGTAAGTCGGTTTGACATCCGCAAGAAATGGCGCCTTGTCGGGGCGCTTCACCACGACGCGTTCGCGGGCCAGCGCAGTGGCCGCACCCAGCAGACTGTCACTGTCAGTATCCGCCCCCACCATGGTTTTGAATAACTGCATTTCCTTTTTTACCAGGGCGGATTTGTCCCGTTTCGGGAACATGGGATCCAGATACACCACGTCGGCCGGTGGCAGTGCCGCCAGCAGAAAATCCTGGCTGCAGAATGCAAGACGTGATGCAATGGCCTGGTCCCCCTCCTGCTGATAGCGCATCAGACCGTCTTCAAGCAACGCACCCACAACAGGATGACGCTCCACCATAAGAACCTCGCAACCCAGCACCGCCAGCAAAAAGCTGTCCCGGCCCAGACCGGCGGTAGCATCAATCACTGACGGCAAACGCTGCTTGTTCCGTCCCAGCACCGCTTTAACCACCAGTTCAGCGCGCACATTCTGTTGACTGCGGTGGGCCATAGTCCCTTCGCTGAAATCCACGGCCAGGGGCTGCAGTTTCCGGTTACGGGACTGCAATTGCAGTTTACCCCCGCAACAGCTCAGCAACAGGGGAATACCGCTCTGCTGCCATAGCGCCTGATCAGAAAAGCAGGGAAAATCGCCCGTCAGCAGACCGGTGCGTTCAAGACGGGACAGACGGGATTCCGTTGCGGCATCCCGCAACACCGCCACAGCCGCTTCGCTCATTACACGAATATATCGATGGAGCCGAGGTAATCGATATCGGCGTCCACGCGACTGATATTCTGGGTATCAGTGTAGGCTTGCAGAGCTCTTTGCTGGGGAGCGGGTAACCGGCGCTCTTCATCAGGGTAAAGCGCAAACTGCTTGTTAAGGCCGTTGCTGGCCGAGACACGGCGAAATCCAAGCTCCTCATCGCGGCGGGTACCCGCCGGGATATTGCCGGAAGCCTGGAGATCCTTGCGCTTCTGCTCTTCATTGGCGGTGTTACGCTGCTGCAGCTCCTCATTGCGGCGCTCCACACGGGCATCGGCAGCAGCCTGCTGACTGCTGGGCGTATAACCCGCTGTAAAGACAGAATTTCCCGCTATTCGCATGCTCGCCCGTACGAAATTAAACCGCTAATGAAGAAATTGTGAGGATGGGCTTATAGTATAGCCCGAGAGCGGAAAGATTCGTCAAGCCCGCGTGGCGCTCATCCCGCCGGATCTGCTCCATCCTGACCGGTTCCTTCCTTACAACCCTATGAAAAACAATAGAAAACCACCCAGGACCAGGCGATATATCACAAAAGGCAGCATTCCCATCTGCTCTAACAACTTGAGGAAATAATGAATGCACAGATAGGCGCTGACGGCCGACACCAGCATGCCAAGCCCGATGAGCAACCAGGGCACCGGCGCCGCTGTGGTCATCAGGGCATAGGTTTCAAGCAGGCTGGCAGCAATAATCAGGGGAATGGACAGCAGCATGGAAAATCGCGCTGCCGAGGTTCGGTCGAAACCAAGCATCAGGGCCGCTGTCATGGTAATGCCACTGCGGGAGGTACCCGGAATCAGCGCCAGTGCCTGTGCCATACCAATCACCCAGGCATGATTCAGATTCAGCTTTTCCATGGACCACACGCGTTTGCCATACCGGTCCGCCTGCCACAGCAACAGCCCAAAGAAAATGGTGGTCAGAGCGATAACCAGACTGGAGCGGAGGTTAAGCTCAATAAAATCCTTGAAAAGAAAACCGATGATAACCGCCGGAATGGTGCCAATCACAACGGCAAATCCCAGCTGGGCTTCGGTATTGATCTGGCGGGTTCTGACAGTTTTCAGGAGCCCCTGTGTCACCAGACCAATATCCTCGCGGAAATAGGTAATAACCGCAATCAGGGTTCCCAGATGAACCGCCACATCAAACGCCAGCCCCTGATCGGGCCAGCCCAGTAACTGCGAGGGCAAAATCAGGTGAGCGGAGCTGGATACCGGCAAGAATTCGGTGAGCCCCTGTATTAAAGCCAGCACTACAGCCTGAAACCAATCCAATGTCATCTCTCCCGCACAGTTCGCTGTTTAAGCGGCTTATGATACCGGTTTCGATACCACATAACCTTCAATAAATTCCCGGGGCATGCGCCTGGGTCTGCCGCTCTGGATATCAATACATACCCAGCGCGTGCGGCCACGCAATACCGTTTTCCGGTCACCGTGGCGCACCACCTGATAAGCACGGGTTACACCCAGGCGTCCGTCATTTTCAATAATCCATGTGGCCAGTGTCAGCTTGTCACCTTCAAAGGTGGCCGCGAGATAATCCAGCTCATGACGATGGGCCACCAGCGCCCGGTTCAGGGATTCATAAGTCGCCCAGCCCAG
>JAWVYU010000077.1:0-16199 GCA_033722575.1 Ketobacteraceae bacterium
GCCTTTGTCTGAACAGCATCTTACATGAAAATTTAATGGTCAGTTCGCACAGCGCTGGGCGTGATTAAACTGGAATCCAAAGCGGTTGCCCAGAAACAGTGCCAGATCCACCTGTTCCTGTTTAACGAAGCCTTTTTCGGGCAGCTCACCCTCAAAAAACAGATCAACTACAGCGCAAACACCGGAAGCAGTAGCCATCTGAATCGCAGTCCAGTGCTCACCACGCCACTCGCCGTTGTGCACTTTACGGGTCTCCGTTACTTTGACGAACTGCCCTTGCTGCATCCCGGTTACCGTAACGCAGATCACCACAATATCCTGTGCCGTGAAAGGCACCGATTCCTCCAGCAAGGTTTTCATCAGGGCCCGCCTGCCCGGCTGCCCCAGGCCAAGGTCGCGGGTCAGAAACAGCATCAGGTCACGATGGCCGGGATACCTCAGGGTTTTGTAATTCAGTTCGGTAACGCGATCACCCAACGATTCGCACAGGGTGCCTAAGCCGCCGGACGTATTAAAAGCTTCATATTCCACACCGTCTACCATCAGGTGCTCCAGCCCTTCCAGAGGCTGAAGGCGGACAGGCTTACCCTGTTCTATAGCTTCGCAGGGATTACAGTATTCATTGACCAGGCCTTCCGTCGACCAGGTGAGGTTATATTTGAGCCGGTTATCCGGGTAAAGGGGCAAAGCACCCACCCGCATATTGATGGCTTCCAGCGTATCGAAGCGACGCGCCATATCAGCCGCCAGAATGCCCACAAACCCGGGGGCCAGTCCGCATTGCGGCATAAAAATCTGACCTGGGCCTGCCTGCTCCGCCAGCTGGCGAATGGCAGCCGTTGTCGCCACATCCTCGGTCAGATCAAAATAGCTGACACCGGCTTCCAGTGCAGCCTCCGCAATTGGCACGTTCAGGTCAAAGGCGCAGGCGGAAAGCACCGCATCCAATGGCTTCAGCACAGTGCTTAATGCCCTGGTATCGGCAGAAGTCAGATGCCGGGTTGCTACATGGGGAATCTGCGAAAGTGGTTGCAGGGCCGTTTCATTGATATCCAGTACGGTCACCTGATAGTCGCCACTGCTGGCAAGCATTTTTGCTATGGCACCACCGATTTTTCCGGCGCCCATAATGCCAATACGGCGCTGATGTTGCTTCATGGTTGCCTCCTTCCAGGCGGTTCCGCGGTCACCAGCCGCTTCAGGAAATCGCTAGTGTGTCGTGCCCTCCTTGTGATTCTGTTGGTATCCCGTTACGCATGAGATCACGGGCTACATACCCACCAGTTTCTGATGGGTTGATTCAAATATTTTATCCGCGCTGTCCGCCACAAACCCCTGATAGAGATCGCCGGCTTCTGTGGGGTAGCGCAGAGCGAATTCGTAATAGCAGGTTTTCACCGGATGCACATCACCGTCGGCAAATTCATATTCCAGGGTATCCGCCAGGGTGGCCGCCTGTTGCAGGCCTACCAACGCATTTCCCTTGATAAGCCCTCCGGATTCATTCAGCCCGATACCCAGAGAGCGCACCAGGTCGATGACCTCATCCAGGGAGTCGTTCCGGGAAAGCTTGTTAACATAAATGGTGAAGTGATTGGCACGAAAGCCCATTACGCTCAGCCAGGCCGCATATTCACTTTCCGCCAGCAGTTGGCGATATTCCTGCCAGGTGACTTTTGGCCACAGACGCCCCCGCAGAAAAAGGTTCTCGTCTATCTGTGATGGCCAATCCGCCCTGGACAACAGCTCTGCGACCAGTGTCTGCAAACCGCTGCTGCATTCCGTGGTCAGTAGCTCACTGAGAAATACTTTTGGCTGGTTGACGTCCTCATGAATAAAGGCTTTTGCCCGCAGTTTTTTTACCGGAAAGTGGTATTCATCAAAAACACGATACCCCATGCGCTCAAATGCAGGCTGCAGGGATTCCAGCTGAACCGGGCCCTGATCAAAGGTACGAAAGGCCACATGATCATTTACCACTTCACCGTTGTAGGCCTTGATCAGGTTGTAGATTCTTTCTGCCTGGGGAGTAACTTCGGTGTAATCGCACCATAGTGCCTCAAAGTATTCACTCACACTGTCGTTTTCGCCATCGGCAAATCTGGATATCCGGGTTTCACTGTGGTCCATGCCACACTCCCTCTCTCGGGTGACGCAATACCTTTTCTAAACATAACGGCTGGGAATAGAGTTTAGAAAGATTTGTTTTTATTAAAAAAAACAGTGCTTAGATTAATTTTGCCGAAAACTTGACCAATTCAGTTCTATCGTTTGAAAAACAGATTCCCGATCACGGTCAACAGGATACTGATAATAATCATGGACGTGACAGGTACGAATATCTGACCCGATTCCGTCTTTATATTGATATCTCCCGGCAATTTTCCGAACCAGTTTAGCAACCAGGGTGCATAGGTCAGCGCCAGACCAATCACCACCAATACCAGGCCCAGTATCACAAACAGTTTTCCCAAAATAACGCCTCCCTGTCAGTGTCCTTTACCCAGAATAAAGCAGGCGGTTGTGGTGGCGCTGCCGCCAATATTCAACATGGCAACCTTGTTCGCACCGTGCACCTGATAGTCACCAGCCTGGCCGGTGAGCTGCTTGCAGCAGTCCAGCATCATACGAACACCGGTTGCTCCCACCGGGTGGCCACAGCCAATCAAACCACCACTGGGATTGATCGGCAATCGACCATCAAAGGCAATAATACCCTCCTCCACTGCGCGCCAGCTTTCTCCAGGAGCAGTAATACCGAAATGGTCGATGGCCATGTACTCGGTGATGGCAAAGCAATCATGGGTTTCAATGGCTGAGAGTTCAAACACGTCCCCCACACCCGCTCGCTTCATGGCGTCATCTATCGTGTTCCTGACATGGGGAAACACCAGGCCGCTCGCATTGCTGTTGGCCTGCTCAAATTTGGTTTTCAGGCTGATGGGCATGGTGCGTGTTCCCCAGCCCAGAATTCTGGGAATATCAGCCAGGGCAAGCCCACGTTTACGCGCATAATCCCGGGCATACTCCTCAGAGGCCAGAAACACACAGGCTGCCCCGTCTGTGATCTGACCGCAGTCATTGCGGCGTACCCAGCCGTTAATCACCGGGTTGGCCTGATCATCCCGGGTAAAGCTGGCATCATTAAAAGCCCAGTGTCTGGTTTGCGCGTTAGGGTTTCGCCGCCCGTTTTCGTAGTTGAGCTCTGCAATTCTGGCGACATGACGGTAATCAAGACCGTAGCGCTTTTCATATTCCAGACTCAACTGATCAAACATGAATGGCCAGCAGTAGGCGGCGTCCTGAGCCTCATGCCCCCGCCAGGCAGCTGCGCCCAGATAATCTGCCGCAGTTTTACCATCGACGTTTCGCATCAGCTCAACACCGGCAACACACACCAGCGGGTGATGGCCCGCCTGTATCGCGGTCATTCCCGCCAGCGCCGCCATACTGCCTGAGGCACAGGCAGCCTCATGGCGACTGGCCGGGATGCCCGCCAGTTCCGGTACGGCCTCCGCCAGTACGCCCCCCAGTATTCCCTGGTGGCAAAACAGCTCGGCGACAAAATTGCCGATATGCACGCTGCCGGTGTCCTCCAGCGACACGCCGCATTCATCCGCGGCCCCTGATACAGCCTCCGCCATCAGGTCACCGACTTCGCTGCCCTCCCGGGCCCAGTTGCGGGCAAAATCCGTCTGGTACCCGCCCAGTACATAAACTCCTTTCGTCACAACTGCCACCTCTGCCAATGATTAGGCGCCACAGAATTCCCTATCCCATTGATTTTAAATAACTTTGTATTTAAAGCCCGGGGAAATGCGCGCTCGATTACTCAGACTATACGGTCATTGATTTTTTGTTCAAGCGTTGTTTTTTAGGCGGATCATTCTAATTTTTGTCACTACACTTTGCGCCACACTGAACATTGAGTTTACTTAAGGGAATTGTCGCGAGGTTACCCCATGGTGCAAGAAAAACTGAAAACCCAAATCGATCAAATCAAAGAGCAGCGTGAAAAACTGCAGGAACAGGTTAACAAGCAGCTTGGCAAAGCCAAAGCAGAAGTTGTACGGATTCTCCGTGAGCTGGGCGCCGAAGTTGAAGACGGTGAAAAACTCGACTTCAACAAAATCGTCAGCAAACTGCGTGAGAACAACAAAAGCGTGGGTGAATTCGTTCGCAAGCTGAACGTTGCCACCTACGACAACCGCTTCGAGCTGAACTGGAACGCCAACATGATGTCCGCCTACGCCAAACTGCAGGCGAACAAAACCTACGCCAAAAACGTTGAGCCCAAGCTGATCGAAGTACGTGATACGCTGGAAGCGCAGCTGAAAGAACTCAGCGAAAAAGCCAAAGAGTTCCGTGCCAAGCGCGCAAGCTAAGCCAGAAGGCAACTCAGGCCGGTGAATAGCTGGCCGCTTGAATTATGTTCTCCTGTTTAGGCCCCTCCGGGGGCCTTTCTTTGTTTTAAACGAATAAAAACCTCTCGATTTAGAGTTAACAGCACTTAAACAATTTGTTTATACTGGGCCCATGATCGGTCCCATGCTGCCCATACCCTCTGCAACGCCACCATTGCCGCGGTTCCTGGATATTGCGGACGAAGATCCGCTGGTCCGGATTCTTACCGGCATAAAAAGCGATGGCGACGAAGAAAAACAGAGCGGCATTCTCTGCAAGGTGTGTGACCACCTGATCACCCAACCGGAAGAGCTGATCACCATTAATGACAAGTTCATCCACTGTTTTACCAATCCCGCCGGTATCACCTACGAAATCCAGTGCTACAAACAGGCCCCCGGAACCCTTGTGTCCGGCAAGCCAACGGATTTTTTCTCGTGGTTCCCAGGCTATTTATGGCAATACAGCTACTGTAAAAACTGCGACAGCCACCTGGGATGGTTCTTCAGTGGCGAGGAAAAAAGCTTCCATGGCCTGAATATCGCCATGCTGAAGGGTGAGATCTAGTCGGTAATCTTGGGCTTGCGGTTGGATCGCTTGTCTTCCCAGTCCAGCTCCCGGGGTTCATACCAGCCAATCAGCTGTAGCACGTTATCGCGGGTGGCTTCCGACAATGTGTCCCAGAGAAACTGGAAATCCTCAAGACCCGCCTGCTGGCGGCTGGTAACCCTGCTGTTCAAGCGGGCAATGATGGTAGGCAGCTTAAGGGCTTCCCCCAAACGGCCGGGAACTGTATATATTTTACCCAGGTATTTTTTGCGGTGGGTTCGCGCCGCCAGTACCTCCTGCAATGCGTTCGCAGCAAGCCGAGCGGATTCCAGATTGAACTCTTCGCTATCCACGCCCCTGATACCTGATAATTTTTGATCGACAACCTTAAATACTAGCGTTTTTACCCCGCCGGCAACAAGCATCAGTCCTCCAGTTTCCAGGAAAAGTCCCAGTCATCGGGTGGTGGAGCCTTCTGGTATTCACGACAGCGGGACAGATACAAATGGGAAGGAACATCCCCTGGAAAGATATCAAGACACAACTGAAAGCGCTCAGCGGCTTCTTCCCAGCGACGGTTATAATACAGGGCCATCGCCTGCTGATAGTCCAGCAACAGCCGCTGTTTGAGTATTCGCACGTTCTCCTCATCCGCATTGAACACTTCATAGATCCTGACAGCCTTCTGCTTGCCCCGCACTTTGACATAGTCCAGCTCCCGGGTCAGGGTGCCTGAGGCATTATCCAGCAGGTCCAGGGTGTAGGATGAGCAGATAATCTTGACCCGGTATTTCTTGGTCAGCTTTTCCAGGCGCGACGCCAGATTCACCACATCACCCAATACGGTGGTATCCATGCGGTCCTGGGTGCCAACGGTGCCAATGATCACCGGTCCGGTATTGATCCCCACGCCAATATCCAGCGGAGGGTAGCCCACCTTCGCCCGGTGCTGGTTGTATTCCTTGAGGGCTTCCTGCATGGCAATGGCCGCTTTTACGGCGTTGCGGGCTTCCTCCTCATAATGATTGCTCTCGAAAATCGCCAGAATGGCGTCGCCAACGAATTTGTCGATAAAGCCCCCGCTCTGGTGGATTGGCCGGTCCATGCGGTTAAAGTATGCATTGAGAAAGTTCAGCAGCTCCTGGGGCGACATGCCTTCTGAAAGATGGGTGAAATCGCGGATGTCGGAAAACAGAATGGTAATAATGTCCGTTTCCGCCTTGCCAAGCTCAATGTACTGACTGCCGCTGTGGGCAAGACGTTTCAGAAACTGACGGGGTACAAAGCGCTCAAAGGTATTGGTGAGCGTGGTAACTTTCTGGGTTTCGATGAGCCGCTGCTGCAGGGCCTCCTCACGTTGCTTCTTCATCAGATTAATGCGGTCCGCAAGAGCAAATGAAAACAGGGCCACCTGCAGCACCGCGCCTACCTGGATCCCGTAGGTGCCCAGGAAATACGAACTGATGAGATGAAAATTGTTGAGTATCCAGAACACGATCATGGTGAGCATACCCAGCCAGGCCAGCAGATACAGGCGAGCGGCCTTGAATCCGCGCCGGTAGCAGAGCGTGGCGGCGGTAATGACCAGCGCAATGGTGGACAGAAACTGCAGGGACAGAAAGGTGGCGCTCTGGTAATGGTTTCCGAACAACACTAGGTAAAATCCCGGCACCAGAGTCCACAGCAACACCTTGAGGATTTTATCGATAGTGGGGAGATTGGCTTTTATTTCCAGAAAACTTTTGGCAAACAGGATAATAAAGCCTACCGTCAGTTCGGCAAAAAACAGATTGCTCTTGTTGTTCCACCAGGGAAGGTCCGGCCAGAAATATTCGAACCCCAGCCCCCTCAGTGAAGCCGCAAAAAATACCACGCTGATAAGATAAAACACATAGTGGAAATAACTGATGTCCCGAATGGTCAGAAAAATAAAAGCGTTATACATGATCATGATGAACAGTACGCCGTAAAAAATACCGTCCATCAGCATATTGTTGTGTTCATGTTCCAGATAAACCGGTTCGGACCAGAGCAACAAGGGTATCTGCAGGGTTCCATTGGTGCTAACCCGGAAATACATGTTGACCGTTTCCCCTTTGGGAATGTTCACGGGAAAGAGCACCGCATGATGCTTGAGGGGCCGTAGGTCGAACGGGATGGCATCGCCAGACACATAGGAGCGAAAACCGTGTTTTTCCTGGATAAAGATTTGTATCTGATCTATGGATCGGCCCATTCCGATCAGCTCGATCAGCCAGCTGGATTGATTCTGGGTAAGGTTGGAAACCGTTGTTCTCAGCCAGTAGACGCTGTCTACATAGCCAAACCCCAGCACATCCTCCTTGTTGCGAATAAAGGCATCACTGTTTTGCGGATCAGCCACCATTTCAATGCTGTACCGGGCACCGGGGTCTTCCAGGTAATAAAGATAGGGAGCAAGATCGTAAACCCCTTTGTTGCTGTCGATCTCCAGAATCTTTCTGGCAGGGGGCAAAGGAATAATCGGGGAAAGGGTGGGCATGGCTGCAGACCCGCTATCCTCAGTCCAGCCCGACGTTGTCCAAATGAACAGAAACAGTGCGAAAAGAAAGCCCCGTTGCCCACCAGTAAAAGGTTTGCGATTCATAATTCCCGGAATATCCAAATATCCGGATAAGTATAGGCAAGGATTGAACTTTTTCGGCGTCCGGGGCCATAAAGCGGGCGAATACAGCCTATATTGCTTAGGTGCTCAATCCTGGGAACGGTAATCCTGAAGCATGGTATTCATCAGTTCCGTCAGCTCCCCATGCCACTCATCTACGGCAGCTTCAAAGGCGACTTCGTCCTGAAGATCCACTTCAGGGGGCCACAACAGCTCGCTGAGATAATGGGTGAGTTCCACCGGGCGGGGCAGCAGCGTGGGGCCCAGGCCCCTGAAGGCCACTAACGGCAGCCTTGCCCGGCGATACACCATTTTGGTCAGCGTATTTTCATAAACCGTGTACAGGTTATCCGCGTCGGGACAGGCTGACAGTATGATCGGGGTGCGGGTTTTAATGGCAAGGCGTACGAACCCTTTTCGGGTCTCCCAGCGGACCTTGTACTTTTCGCTGGAGGGGCGCAGTGCCTCCCGCATACCACCGGGGGCTACCAGCACCAGTGCTTCTTCGTTGCTGAGCAGGTGCTCCGCTACATGGGGCCGGGCGGGCGCGGTGCCGGTTTTGCCCAGCCACTTCCCTACCGCAGGCACATAAAACAGGGAGCGATCCCCCAGGGAGCGCACCAGGCGACCAGTTTCCCGCAGAATGCTCCGCACCAGAATGCCGTTATCGTAAGTAGCGAAGCTGTGATTCACCGCCAGCAGACAGCGCCCCTGGGCAGGGATATTTTCCATGCCCACCACCCGGTGCCGGTGATAACGGCACAGCAGTTCATAGGCACCATAGAGAAGATTAACAGCCTGGGGATCCGGGTCATGGTAACGAAAATCGACCTTGGCATTCACGACCAAAAGACTCCTGCGTAACGCAACGATTGAATCAATGAACAGTTTCAGGTGTGAATTCTAGCAAGCCATGATGGATACAATGTTAACTTTAGTTGCCAAAATGATGTGCAAAAGAGCCATTCAGCCCAGTTCATCCAGGGTTAAACGGTAGCTTGGAACGAACTTGTCCATAAAGTAATCCACCTCAGGCAGGGTGAGATCCGCCAGCATGGATTCAACCCGCTGTTTCGCCACCGCAAATTCATGGTTACCGGAATCCACTTCCTGAAGACACTTCAGATAGGCGGCAATGATATCGGCAGCCTTGACGATCCTGGCGTAATCCCGGGAAGCCCTTGAATAATCCAGCAGCGGCTCGTACTCGACGCGCAGTTCCTCGGGCAACATGGCCAGCAGCTTGGATTCCGCGGCTTTTTCCACACTCTTGTAGGCCTCTGCAATGGAGGGGTTGAAGTACTTGATGGGCCCCGGCAGGTCCCCGGTAAGCACTTCGGTGGCATCATGGTAAAGCGCCATCAGGGCCACCCGGTCAGCATCCAGATCGCCCTCGAAGTAGGTATTGCGTATGAGCGCCAGCGCATGGGCGATCATGGCCACATCAAAGCTGTGCTCCTTGACGTTTTCGTTTTCCACGTTGCGCTTCAGACCCCAACGCAGGATATATTTCAGTTTGGAAAGGTAAGCGAAAAAGTGATACAAAACCGACTCCTCTGCAGACTGCAACAGATCACAACAGGGTTTATCCTTATCCCAGCATAGATCACCGCATCGCAAGGTGACAGCCCGGGAACAGGCTGTTGAATAAATTCCCGGCGGCAGGTTCGGGGCCCTGCCGCCGCAAACTCAGCAAGCTCAGAGGTGAGACTCGGCGTACTCTGCCAGAATCGACCTCGGAACCCCATTCAGACGCACCGACGCTCCATGCTGAAAGCCCTTGAAGCGCTCCGACATATAGGTTAGTCCGGAACTGATAGGGCTGAGATAAGGGGTATCAATCTGGGCCAGATTGCCCAGACAGATCACTTTGCTGCCCTCTCCTGCCCGCGTAATAATGGCCTTGACCTGATGGGGCGTCAGATTCTGGCACTCATCAATCAGTATGATGCTGCGCTGAAAACTGCGACCCCTGATATAATTCAGGGCCTTGAACTGAATATTTGCCTTGTTTCTGACGTACTCTATGCTGCCCGATGTGCTTTCATCGTTAAGGTGCAGCGCCTCGATATTATCGGTGATGGCACCCAGCCAGGGATCCATTTTCTCCTCTTCGGTACCCGGCAGAAAGCCCTGTTCCTCCGCCAGTGGCGGAGTACTGCGGGTGACGATGATCTTGTTGAAAAGCTTGTGCTCAATGGTCATTTCGATGGCAGCCGCCAGCGCCAGTATGGTTTTACCCGAACCAGCCGCCCCCGTAAGATTCACCAGATGAATGTCGGGATCCAGCAGGGAATCCAGGGCAATGGCCTGATAGATATTGCGCGGCACCAGTCCCCAGGCGGAACGATTCATCAGGCGCTCTTTCTGGAGGTGCCTGATAAGAATGTGCTCCTCGTTTTCCTCAACGATCTGCCCCACAAACTCCTGTTCATCCAGCAGATACTGGTTAAGAAACACCGGCTCACTGATGGTATCGCGGGGTATGGAGTGATACGTGGTGCCCGTACGCTGTATGGTTTCCACGTTTTCCACCGTATCCCAGAAACTGCCCGGAAATTCAATGTAACCTTTGGTGAGCTGCTTGATATCTGATACCAGCTGATCGTTATGGTAATCCTCTGCATACAGATTACAGGCTCGTGCCTTCAGACGCATGTTAATGTCCTTGGTCACCAGAATATAACGGCGCTCCTTGTCTTCCATCTGCATCTGCAGAATCCGGTTGATAATGCGGTTATCGTTCTGGGTATTGGGCAGGCAGGCTTCAGGAGGTTCACCGGTCTTGTTCATGATCACGGCAAGGCGGCCCCGTGGTTCATCATTCTCCGCACGCTTGATGGGCACACCTTTTTTCAGTTCCCGGGGAGACAGCTCACCGATCAGTGAATCGATCAGCCGGATGGCACTGCGACAATCCGCCGCCGCGGAATTACTGCCGGCCTTGAGTTTGTCGAGCTCTTCCAGAACTGTCATGGGGATGATAACGAGATGTTCGTCGAAATTGAGGATGGCGTTGGGGTCGTGGATTAAAACGTTGGTGTCTAGTACAAATGCTTTGGCTACAGACGCATTTTCATGCATTGTTGAATACCTCTGGAAATTCAGTTCAAACACTCAAACCAACCAATGTATTGAAACTAACCGACCTCCTCTTAACAGGTGAATGAAAGATGCAAGGTAGTTTCCCTTGGTTGGCCTCCCAGAGGTGATTGCAGGGCAAGGGCCCCCACGTTTTTTGTTCTGCTGCTTGATTTATATCATTATTTTTAATTAAAAGAATATGCAAGGGTGCATATTTTTCAATAAAACTTTTATGAAATTTTTCTGGCAGTCGCACCCACCCGTTTGTGCGCCTGACAACGCGGGACTTTATAATCCTATCAAAACCAGTAAACCGAAGTCGGCCAGCCGTTCACTTGTACAAAAAACACTCGACTCATTAGTCTGCTTAGATTAGTATCAGGGTTTGGAGGGGGGAACGCACGGCCGGATTTGCTGAGGCCGGGCAACAATAAGAATGACAGGATTTCATGGTCAGCGTATCAAGCCGCGATAAGGCACTTTTTTCACTCAGGGACTTCACCGATCAGAAAGCCGGGGTCAGGCGACTACTGTCGCTGCCTTCCCTGCAACATCACGTTCTGCGCGCCTGTATTGATCCACAGATCAACCCGGATCAGCTCTTTAATCTGATCAAGTATGACCCAACGCTCACCGCTAAAATACTCAACCTGAACAGCAGTGAATCAAGCATCACCGATATCCAGGAGTGCCTCAGCAACACACCCGTGGAATCCATCAAGCAACTGGTTTTGGCAGGCTGTGCGGAGCGTTACGCCCTCTATCAGAGCGCGCGCCCGGAAGTATTTGATGTCATCAGGGAACAATGGATTATTGCCCTTCAAACCGCCTTTTTATCCCGCTCTTTTTCCTACCAGTTTGGCTATAACAAACCCAATCAGGCCTACTATGCCGGCCTGCTTCATAACATCGGCAAGTTGTTGTTCCAGTCGGAAGATATTGATGATTATTTTCAACTCCAGCAAAACGCCGGCAATGAGCAGGAACTGCTGGAACTGGAAGCAGAACAATACGGGTTCCATCACTGTATGCTGGGCAGTTTCCTGGCGGATCAATGGGGCCTGGATGCAGCCGTGCAGGACGCTATCAGTTACCACCACACCGCCATTGACAAGATCCAGGATGCCCACCCCCTGACCCGGATAGTGTTTCTTGCGCGCTCCATTGCAGAGTCTCCGTTCAGAAACTTCAGGGAATTACTCGCCTTTGCCCGCCGGATTTTTACCGTAGAACATGAGCAGTTGGTTCCGCTGGTGGAGTCCGCCCTGACCCAGACCGGCGACGTGATACGCAACCTCAATATCAATGTACCCTCTCGTCTGGTGAAGCAGAACCTGGTGCCATTTTTGCCGGAGGAACAGGCCCATTCCAATCTGCAGGAAACCGCCAAGCACCATCAGCTGATGCGCGAAATTCATATTTCCGGTGTGATTGATGCAGCAGACACTGCCCTGTCGGCAGCCAGCACAGAGGCAGAACTGCAGGAACTGATTATAAACGCCTCCAAGGCGCTGTACGGAAACAGTGAGTGTCTGTTTTTCAGATACAACACCAACGGTGGCAACCTGCAGGGCACCAATCTGCATCATCCCCACTGTGTCAGCAACGAAATCAGGATCAGCGTGGCGAATGAGCACAGCCTGGTGGCCAGGGCCTGGCGATCCCGGCAACTGCAGGATACCTTCAAGACAGACATCGAGGAGCTGTCGGTCATTGACCGGGAAATCAGTAATCATACCCGCTCCAGAGCGATTATCTGTGCCCCCGTGATTGCCCCTGGCACTGCCGGCTCGCAGGTCACTCCCTGGGGCGTGCTGGTTTTCGGGTTTGACACCGATGCCGACTTTCAGGTGGCGACCATTCAGAGTTCCATCCGTTATTTCACCCGGAAAATCGGTTACCATCTTAGTCGCATTGATGCCTTTCAGAGTTCTATCAGCCAGGTGCAGGAAACGGAAAAAGGATTGTACACTGCCATACTCAAACGTATGGTGCATGAAATCAACAACCCACTCAGCATTGCCCAGAATAATATTCATCTTCTCAGCCTCCGGCATGAATCAGACGCCGAACTCCGGGAAAGCCTGCTGAATATTCAGGAAGAGATTACCCGGGCAGCGAACCTGTTGAAGCAGCACCTGGACGCCACTGTGCAGCGTGAAGCAACCTGTCACCCTGTAAATCTCAACGAACTCATCAGTGACCTGCTGCTGATCTTCAAGGACGGCTTTCTGGCTGCCAGGGATATACTTTGTGAGCAGGAACTAGACCAAACAATTCCCCCTGTCTATATTGATGAGAATGCATTGAAGCAGATTCTGACGAACCTTGTAAAAAATGCCGCAGAGTCCATGGACAATGGCGGGACACTGGCAATCCACAGCCATGATCAGGTTATCATCGGAGATCACACCTATATCGAAATCCAGGTTCAGGATGATGGCCCCGGGGTTCCCCAGGCAATCGTGGAGAAACTGTTTACGCCCGTAGACAGCCCGAAAGGTTTGGAAAATGCCGGCCTGGGTCTGAGTATTGTCAAGGAGCTGGCCCAGGCCATCAACGGGTTCGTCAGTTACAGAAGAACACCCGGGGAACAGACGCTTTTCAGTGTCTATTTACCCAGGGATACAGAGCCACCGGAGCCCGGTCTGACGTAACCTTGTCCGGCGGCCCGGCATGACTACAGGACACGCAAGGCCAATCCGGTCGGGGGGACACTATGAGCCTTAATCAGCTGATATCCAGGAATACCAGATCTTTACCCTCTTTCCACACTGTCCTTGCCGTTGACGACAAGCTGGATCTGCTTACCAGCATAAAGTCCCTCCTGGAAGTTTACGGATACCGGGTATTAACGGCCAGTGGCGGCCGTGATGCCATCAGGCTGATTCAGTCCCATGCTATTGATACGATCATTCTGGATCTGAAAATGCCAGACCTTAACGGCCACCAGGTAATGGACTATCTGAAGGAGCATAACAAGGAAATTCCGGTACTGGTGGTGAGCGGCGAAACCGGTTTTGACTCGGTGTCAAAAGCTCTCAAGGCAGGCGCCTATGATTTCATCCGCAAACCCTATGTGGCCGAAGAACTGGTTAACGCGGTAAAACATGCCATCAAAAACAAGGTACTGGCATCGGAAAACAAAGCCATGCATGACCAGATTCGCCATTCGGAAAGCCTGCATCGCTTTATGGTGAACAGTTCTCCGGACATCATCTATATGCTGGATGCCCATGGCCATTTCACCTACATTAACGACAGCGTTCAAAAGCTGCTGAACATTCCCAAGGCCGCCCTGCTGGGGCAGCACTTCAGCACCCTGCTCAGCGAGGACCAGCTGAAGAGCCATCCGTTTGTGCTCAATGAAAGACGTTCCGGCGACCGCAAGACCCAGAACCGTGAACTGCAGCTGCGCCGCCGTATCCAGTATGATACACCCTCCTCAGCCGGCACGCTTTCCATTCCCTTCGAAGTCAGCTCAATGGGCATCTATGAATCGGTTCCGAACTCCGACAAACAGGTATACAAAGGTACCTACGGCATTGCCCGTGACATCACCGCCCGCAAGCAGGCGGAGTCGGTGATTCGCTTTCAGGCCTATCATGACCTGCTGACCGGGCTGCCCAACCGCTCACTGCTCAAGGACCGCCTGAAGCTTGCCATATCCCAGGCCAAGCGCTCGAGTGAGAAAGTGGTGTTTATGTTTCTGGATCTGGACCGCTTCAAGATCGTCAATGATACCCTGGGCCACGCCATTGGCGACCAGCTGCTCCAGGCCGTGGCGCGCCGGCTGCAATCCTGTATCCGTGAGGGGGATACCCTGTCCCGTTTCGGTGGCGACGAATTTGCGTTGCTGCTCCCCAGAATCCGCAACCAGGAAGATGCCGAAGCCATTGCCGGCAAGATTATCAATATTCTCAGTGAGCCGTTCCATATCGAGGGCCATGAGCTCTATCTGTCGGTGAGTATCGGTATCACTATCTATCCGGACAGCGGCACTACCATGGACTCGCTGATCCAGCACGCGGATATCGCCATGTACGACATCAAGGGTAATGGCAAGAACGGGTTCCGCTTCTTTAATGAGGATATGAATGCAGAGTATTCCCGGCGCCTCTCCCTGGAGCGGGACCTGCGCGCCGCCCTGGAGCATGACCAGTTTGAAGTGCTCTATCAGCCCCTGATCGATGCCAATGACGGCCAGCTGTTTGCGCTGGAAGCACTGGTTCGCTGGAATCACCCCAAGCTGGGCGTGCTGAAGCCCAAGGATTTTATCAATATCGCAGAGGAAACCGGCTGTATCATTTCTATCGGGGAAAAAGTTACCCGCAAAGTCTGCAGCGACCTGCAGCTCTGGGCCAGTCCCAGATTGAAAGTCGCCATCAATTTTTCGCTGCTGCAGGTAGCCCATCCGGGCTTCCTCAACATGATGCTGGACAACGTTAACCGCTATGAACTGGAAGCATCCCAGCTTGAAATTGAAATCACGGAAAATGTCTTCACCGCCGACCACAAGGATATTATCGACAAGCTAAAGCGCCTCCATGACCAGGGTATCCACATCGCCATTGATGACTTCGGTACCGGCTACTCTTCACTGAGCTATCTGCACCAATTCCCCATCAGCACCCTGAAAATGGATCAGTCGTTCATATCCTCGCTCGACGACCGGCCCAGGGAGTCCTGCATTGTGTCCGCCATCGTTTCCATGGCCAAAGGGCTGAATCTGAACCTTGTAGCTGAAGGGGTGGAAACAGAGAAGCAGTTTCGCTGCCTGAAGAAACTGGGATGTCACGGCATGCAGGGCCATCTTTTCAGTGAGCCGCTGTCCAGCGAAGAAGCCCAGCGCATCGTACGCAATCCGTCACTGTCGACACCTGACCAGGTTCCTGCCACACTACCGGATTGACACCATAAAACCCGCTATCGTTGCGGGTTACAATAACAAGTATTCTCGAGAACAATCCATGGAAAAGAATGGCCTTCTTTGAATCATTACTGCGACTGATCAAAGCGCCCGACAAGCGTACCCGGCTGGCCGACACCTTCCCCCAGGAAATGCATTTTCAGTGCAGTCGTATTGTGGTATTCGCCAGCTTTGCATCCGTGATCTGGCTGCTGTATATCCCGGTGGACAGGGCATTGCACCCGGACAAGCCCGAGATTGTCACATTGCGCTGGATGATGGTGGTAGTAGGGGCCATTACGCTGGCTCTGTACCAGGTGCCTGCATTGCGGGAGCGAAGCCAGTTCCTGTTGATTATCTGGGGCTCTTATCTGTTAATCGGCGCGGGGGCCATATCCGGCTTTTCGGGCAATGACCCCACCTATCTGCCAGGGTTTATTCTGACCCTGTGCTTTCTGCCCATGGCTCCGGTGCAGAAACGCTATACCTTCACCATACTGATTACAGCGGTCGCCGCTTTTTTTATCACGAGCCTGTTACAAGGCGCACGGTTTGATTCCCTGAGAATGCGTTACAGCCTCAACGACCTGTTTTCGGCCGTGGTCGCGA
>JAWVYU010000078.1:0-16141 GCA_033722575.1 Ketobacteraceae bacterium
ACGCGAACGAAAACACCTGGTACTACGATTTCACTTGGAAAGCTGGTTTCCATACGGCAATCCTCCCGTGGCCGTTAATCATTACGAGTTGCTGCTTGTTGACTGCGTTACTGCTGATTTATCCACCGAATTCCACCAGCGTCAGATCAAAAAAATGCGCTGCGGAATTGCGATGGGTAAAAAATCCCAACCTGCCGCCTTCAGTTATGTCGCTGTCTTCGCCGGCGGTTACAAACTGATTGTCGAGGTACACCTGAAAACGGTTCCCATCCACAATCAGTTTGATTTCCATGTCAGATGCTTCATTGTGACCTGCACCGTCATTCAGACCACCTTCCTGTAACAGGCCATAACTTCCGGCAACTTTTTTCCCAAGCAGCGTATATTCATGGCGAGCAGATAGCAGAAGGTAATAGAAATTGTTGTGATCCAGCTTGCGGAAAACCAGCCCTATGCCGTCGGTATCGGCGCTGTTCACAGTGGTTCTTGCGATAAAGTTTTTCGCCTCATAAGGCGCATCAGCGACACGCACCAGCGCATGGGCACCTGCTTTCTTGCCACCGGACGTAGCAGGACCACCGCGTACATCGCTGGTTTGCTCAATGTAGCCTTCGGCCACATCATAGCTCCAGCTGCCACTGGGGGAAGAGCCTGCCACATCCGGATCATCTTCCAGATCAAAGTAGCTCAGGGGGTCCTCGCCTGAATTGTGGAGTGTACTGAAAATATACTGGTAAAAACGTGCTTTTCCCTGTGACAGGGCAAGATCGAAGTTATGAATAAAGAAGTCAATGGTACCCTCTTCTTCCACGGGCACCGGTATGTATTCAAAATCAACCATAAAGCGCACCAGGCGGGTGTCGGTGACGTTGTTACCGGTTCCCTGGCGGGCAATATCGGAGACCTGATCAAACTGCAGTTTGAAAATGCCATTGTTCCGTAAAGTGGCTTTATCCTGCGATAACAGGCTTTGAGTGACACCACTGACCGCTTGCTGCAGATCAGACACACCGTTATCACTTACCAGTGTCACTTCTGAAATGGCCTGAATATGACGACCCGACAGAGATGCATCCGGATCTGCATGGGTGCCTACGTAGCCACTCAGGCCTGTGGGATTGATCTTTTTGGGAATGAGAATGAGGGACTGATCAACGGACGGATCGGCAGCCGGCAGAAATGACTGGAGCACGGCAGTCATGTTGGATAGTGCTTGTTCGGCGATTTCATCCACCGCGCAACCCTCCTGAATCCCTGTCGCTGAAACAAATCCCGGACCATCAATGGCCCTACTGCGCTGATTTGTCGGAATGCGACTTTAAAACGGCAAACTACCGGTAAACCTGCACATCCGTGAATCCCGATCGCCGCTATATTTTTAGTTATTTTTTTATACCAACAGGTCGGAATATCCTCCAATCACTGTTTGACTTCAACCCCCCATTTGGGAATTTTTTATTTTATTTGATCTGAATCCGGTTTTGATTTTTGAACTGATTAATTTCTGAGTGCTTTGATTAATAAGCAATCCAGCAAAACTCTATCGACGGGAGCAAAGAAGCATTGATTCGTTATTGATTTTTTAGAGCACGGGTGAGATAGGTGTCGAGGTGATTGGCAAAAGCCTGCCGGTCTGATTGCGACAGGGCTGCAGATCCACCGGTCTCAATGCCGCTGGATCTCAGGGTATCCATAAAATCCCGCATATTCAGCTTTGCACGGATATTGTCTGCGGTTAATAACTCCCCGCGCGTGTTGAGCGCTGTTGCGCCCTGCTCGATAACTTCTGCAGCCAGCGGTATATCTCCGGTTACCACCAGATCACCGGGCTCGGCGTTTTTAACAATTTCATTATCAGCCACATCGAAGCCCGAAGGCACCTGTCGTTTCAGAATAAACGGCGACTTGGGTAATGGCAAAGGGTGATTGGATACAAAACATGCCACGATTCCGGTGCGACTGGCTGCACGACAAATGATCTCTCTGATAGCCACAGGACAGGCATCAGCATCCACCCATATCTGCATATTATTCCTCAGCTGTTCTGAATAACCGGTGTTTCAGGCATCTTGATGTAGGTACCGCCTCTGGGCATTACTCCCAGAAACGCCACCATTTTTTACGTTCCTGACGGGATTCCTGGCCTTGCTCACTCCCACTGTCGGTTTCTTTCTGAACGTGATCCATTTTTTTACCTTGTTGCTTTTCCAGCGGCGCCCTATCCTCAATTAAAGCAGCTTTCGCTTTTTCAGGCTTGCTCTTCTGCTCCTGCTGTTTTTCCTTCTTCATTTTACTACCCTTTTCTGAAGCCTGGCTTTCAGGTTTGTCAGCTTCATCATCCCTGCTTTTGGCTTTCATCGTTTCGGTATGGGTTTCCACCTGCTCTGCTGCCGGCTTGCCTTTACCCGCCCATTCAGGCTTCTCAGCCCAGACCGGTACAGCAGCCAAAGCAAGGGAAAAAGGGATCAAAAGAAGCGTTTTCATCGAGCATCCTTTTTAAAGTGATGACAGTTTAAAGTAATGAGAGGGCGTACTGTTTGAGTACATAAAGCCATAGCCGGGCCAGCAAGCTCAAATCAAGACAGCAGCTTGAATCCCGGGGCTTGCCGGTTATTCAGCCTGCTCTGGCAACTCCTCCTCAGGAATTTTCCGCACCTGAATGGCTTCTATACCCATGCCGGCAATGACGTCAGAGACAACCACCACCAGATCCCCGGTTTCAGCCCCTCTCTTTCTTTCAGTATTTCAAAGGCATTCGCCAAAGTTCGTTCCGGCTCGCTGCTGAATGCGATACGGTGGGCAAAAACACTGCGATTAAGCGCCAGCTGGCGGCGGGTGCGACTGTCGTTGGTGAAGGCGAAAATCGCCGTGTGCTCCGGGCGACAATTGGTAACATACTGCGCCATGATGCCGCGTCTTGTTATCACCAGAATGCCACTGGCCTTCAGTGATTCCGCCAGCTGAGCAGCTCCCTCGGCAATATGCTGTTTTTCCGTGTTCTTCAACAGTTCCTTGTGAAACTGCAGGCCACGACGCTGTTCCGACTTGCGGGCAATCTTGTCCAGGGTTTCAATACATTTAATCGGATATTTGCCAACGGTGGTTTCGCCGGACAGCATAATGGCATCCACCCCCTCGTAAACCGCGTTGGCCACATCGGTGACTTCGGCCCGGGTCGGCATGGGGTTATCAATCATAGACTCCAGCAAGTGGGTTGCCACGATAACCCGTTTACCGGCCTGATGGCAGAAACGTACGATATCCCGCTGCACGTTGGGGAGGTCCTCAAAGGGAATTTCCACCCCCAGATCACCCCGTGCCACCATAATGGCATCGGCCACTTCAATTATTTCCCTGATATTGCGTACACCTTCCTGATCTTCGATCTTGGCAATGACTTTTGTTTTTGATGCTTTCGAGCCCATCAGCTCCCTGAGCTGCCGTACATCGTTGGCTTCCCTTACAAAGGACAACGCAATAAAATCAATATCCTGTTCAATGCCGAACAGAATATCCTCACGGTCCTTCTTGGTAATGGCCGGCAGATTCACCTTGATGCCGGGCAGGTTTACGTGACGTTTGCTTTTAAGGGTGCCCCCATCAACCACTTCGCAACGCAGTGTGCGGTGGTCCTTTTCCAGTACTTCCAGGTTGATCAGGCCATTGTCCACCGTGATCTTGTCTCCGACATGGAGGGCATCCACCAGCTCGTCATAATTAATGTGGATGGAGGATTCTTCCACATCGCCCCCGCGTACCGTCACGGAAATCCGGTCTCCGGCTTTCAGCTCAAGGTCATCATCCACCTCGCCGGTACGGATTTCAGGCCCCTGGGTATCCAGTAGAATCGGAATGGGGTAACGGACTTTCTGGTTCAGGGTTTTAATGGCTTTAATCACCTTGGCATGGCTTTCGTGAGTGCCATGGGACATGTTCAAACGGGCCACGTTCATTCCGGCCTTGCCCATCTGATAGAGCATTTCATAGGAATCCGTGACGGGGCCGATGGTACAAATGATTTTGGTCTGTCGCATGCAGGTAAGCCTAATCCTCAAACAGTTGTGTGCTGACTAACTGCCATTTTTCTCGGAATTGAATGGTAGTGTCCTGATTCTGTTCATAATATTCCTTATAAACTGTTCTGTATACCACGCCACTGTCTGGTGCATAGGCACTGTAGACGGTCACCGTTACGTTGCCGGACTCATAGGTTTCCACTGAGTTCAGGTCAGCAAAAGTACACAAGGTCAGGTTGGCATTGGAGTCACTGGCCAGTTTATGGCCGCAAAGGGTGTTTTCGTCGTAATCCCGTGACTGTTCCACAACCTCCTGCCCGGTCCGCTCACACCTGGGTAGCCAGGAAAAGCTTTCCCAGTAGGTACTGGTCACTCTGGAGGCACCATACTCATCAATGCGGTACAAGCCGTAATCCTGGTCAGTACAGGTTTGCCGCGTCACCCAACCTTCTGCCTCATCGAAATAGGACAGGTTAATAGGCATGTAATCAGTACGCCAGCGGGTACCGGGCAGACTGATCTGCTCGTCAATGGTGGCGAGGGTTTGGTTGAGATGACTTCTTGCGGTTTCCGCATCCACCAGCACAATCTCCTGATTATTCAGGACAAACCGGATATCCCCTTCAGCAACGGTGGAAAAATTCCGTTGATCGAAATAGTCATCCGGGAAGGTTTTGGTGGTGTTGGTAAATGCACTGCGTGCGCTGGCTTCGATAGCAATCCCGTTGTCAGGATTCCCGTCGCTGTCCAGTGTCTGCAGAAACCGGGCGATATTCACCGGAAGGGCTTCGCTGCTGTCGGCATCCATAAAGCTGAAAGGTGTGGTCTGGGACCTGGCAGTAATCAACCCCAGGGGCAGCTTGCCCACCGCAAAGTAGATATTGCGGCCGGGATAAACAGGGTACTCTCCGTTGGGGCCGGTGACACCGGTAAGTGTTGCACCGTCACTGTCACGGGTCTGGTAGTTCAGGCCCGAAACCGCAGAATCCAGAAAAACGCCCTGGGAGGGGTTGGCACCACTGCCACCACCATCGCCACCTCCGTTCCCGCCCCCCCCGTCAGCCGGCGATCCAGAGTTCCCACCGGATCCACCCCCGCCACCACAGGCGGTAAGCAACAGCACAGAAAACAGAGCGGAAAGAAGGTGAAGCGGCATTGGTTTCAATGTTATTGATATCATAAGATACACTTTCGCTTTGGGAATCAGCGACTTTGCCTGAAGTTAACTGGGTACCAGTATAGTGGCAACGGGCGTTAATGTGGCAACCGGCGTTTATGCCGGAGCCCAGGCAACACCCATTACCGGATTCTACTGATTATATGATGAGCAGTGAACAGGAAAAAATCGAACTGGAACACGAAGCCGCCAAACTGTTCATGCGGTGGTACGAAAAGAATACCGGCAAGAAGATCCGCCATATCTGGCATAACCAGCCCAGTAAACCCGATGTTTCCTGCTACCTGGACGGGGAACGGCTCGACCTTGAAATCGCACACCTTTACGGCAGCGAAACAGAAGCCATGAGAATTCTGGGGCGTGAACTCAGCGATCAAACCAAATCGGAATTGCAACAGCTGTCCCTGTTCAGTGATACCCATGAACGGCTGGTGGCCGCTTTGAATCGCATCCTCGCCAGCAAATCACAGAAAACCTACCAATCACAGCGGGTCTGGCTGGTGATACGCAATGCCAACCCGGCTTGGGACCGGGCGGAAATAGCCTCCATGCAACACAAGATTGCGGTACCCGATAATCATCAGTTTGAGGAGATATGGATAGTGGGAGATATGGAGGGAAAAACCGGAATCGTGCAGTTGTTTCCCTGAGAGAAGCCCTATACTGAGATGTACGGTATATTTTGCGTTATTTTACACTTCCCAGGTAAACATGACCGCTTTTGCCCTGCATACCCAGCAGATTGGCCACCAGTGACTTGGGAAATATGGGGAGGCGACTCAGTTCTTCCAGGTCGGCCCAGACCACATCCACCTGGTGTTTGTCAGGGTTGCTGCCATTACAGGGTTCGTAATCGTCCGGCACTTCACAGATAAACAGGAACTCCACCATGTGACGAACTGTCGGCGGATTGGTGCTCCGGGGGCGAAAATAGTCGGCAACGTGCAAGAGCTCCCTGATACGAATCTCGCAGCCGATTTCTTCCACGCACTCCCGCAGCAGTGTCTCCTTGAGGCTTTCGCCGGTTTCCTGCCCGCCGCCAGGCAGCGCATAACGGAACCCTTCCCTGTCTTCCTTACGCAGCATCAGCACCTTTTCCTGTTTCAGGATCAGGGCCCGGGCAGCATTGCGAATATTAGGCAACAGTTGAGACATAAAAGCGGTAGCACTGTCAGTATTTATTTTAAAGATAGCATGTTTTAATCCTCAGGGAATAAAAACCAGGGGAATTAATACCATCACAAAATGTAAAATATTACCGAAATCAGGACCACCGCCCCCTGGCTATTTCTTTATCCACTCACCTGATTCGTTTTTCAGATAATGTCCCGGCGCTGTTTTCTCATAAGCTTTCTTTGCCGCCAGTTTTTCCACAGCGCTCAATGGTATATCCCGTTTGCTGGCAATCTCGCTGTACTGCTGTTTGCGCCGCGCATTAACATCATCCACCAGAGCCTTTACCTCGGGAGTGGGGGAATCAGACAATGCCGCCAGATAACCGGAAAGGGTTTCACCCACCAGGCCGGCCGATTTGGCTTCATCAATATCCAGTGCCCATGCGGCAATGGAAAACAGCGCAAACACCGCCAACAGTGCGTAACGTAATCTTTTCATCATGAGCCTCCCTCAGAAGAGTTCTTTGGATTCATCACTGAACAGATCATCAAGATCTTTCTCGACCTTGACTCTCACTTCGTGTTCGATCTTTACATTAAGATTGATGGTAATCGGTTCTGGTGCAGCCACTTCCACCCGGTGAGTACACCCGGTTGCGGAAATGGATAGCAACAGACTGCCAACCATAAAATAACGGATCATTACCGCTTTCCTCCTTCAGTGAATGTCAGTTTACTGCTTAATGGTATTCAGTTTGTCCCAGTTTTCCTGGATTTCTCCCGGCAAAGTCAGACTCTGCATCAGGGGGTTAATATTGTGTTCAATATTAAGATTCAGATTGACCGGCGTGCCGCCGTAGGCTTTGGGGTTTTTCCCTTTCAGAGTAAGGTTGATGTACTGAGTGCCATCCAGCTCCTGATTAACCACGGCATTGAGCGTTTCATAGTGAAAGTTCTCCAGTATATCCACTGCCATCTTGAGCTGTTTCTGATTGCTCAAATAGGCTTTCATGGAAGGTTCCGGTTTGTAACGAATCACACCGCCGGGAGCCCGCGCAGTCAACCGGCCATCCCGTATTTCCCAGCCTTTTTCTGACACATGCACCGGTAGCATGCCATCCAGTATGCCACCGACTTCCAGATCATTCCGCTGCAACAACTCAATAATTTCAGCAAATTGCCAATTGTAGATCACTACGTTAAACCGGGTGTTCTGTACCTTGTTGTCCCAGGCAAACCTGGGAATACGAACCAGTCCGCCCACCAGACGGCTTTCCAGGTTGGTAACCGTTACTTTGAAATGATCTGCCGGCAAGTCACCTTCCACCTGAATCTTGTAGCGTATATCGGTAATGGGGATGCCGATATCAAATAATCCGTTGCTTACTTCGCCGCCCACCGAAAACTGATTCAGATCGCCCGAGAAAGCAAAGGGCGAAGTGAGAGATTTGAACCGGTTCTTTTCAAGATTACCGTGCCAGTCAGACACCAGCATCTTGCCATTGAAAGACAGGTTTTGCAGATTGCCCAGATCCACCTCACCTTCTACGGCCATGGAAAAATCACCCAGCTCCAGGTGAAACGGCAGCTTCAGTTTTTCAGCCCAGGTATTGAAGGTGGTCGTTGCCAGGTTGGTTTTTTCGCTGTCGAGGTTGAACGTCACCGTCCGGGTGGACGGCTGATAATGGTAACCGAACCTGAAGCGGGTCAAATCTTCCAGTAACAGGTCTGCCTTGCCTTTAAGGTGGCCCTTGCCAGTTCTGTCGGCGGTGACTGAAGCCACGCCCTTCAAAGGAGGCTTGTCCGGCAGGGTCGCGGTAAATTTGCCGGATGCGACGGCAGTTTTCAGTTGCTGAGCATTAACGGTGAGTGACAGCTTATCCAGAGTCAACTGGTTAACAATGCTGTCGCTCTGTCCTGGCACCTTTAAGTTGAAGCGGGTTTTCTCTGAACTCATGTTCCAGTGTGAATGTTCCGCCGGGCCGGACAGTTTCAGCTTGCCACTTCCTGTCAGACTCACTGCATCGGCGCTGCCCAGCAGTGGCTTCAGGGATTTTTTCATATCAGGGTCGGTCAGCTTCAGGCTCAGCAACAGTTTCTCCAGTTCCCAGGGTTGAATCTGCAGATTATCAGCCTCTACCTGAACCGATGCTGAACCTTTTGCCACCAGCTGGTTGATATCCAGGGCGGGAATCCCGAGGGATATATCGTGCTGTAACTGCGCCGATAACACCAGCCCCGCCCGCGTGGCCGAGTTGCCACCGAGCCAGGCCTGCAAGGTGCTTTCCGGCAGGCCAAAACTGAAGGTGAGCCGGCTGTGGCCATGCCAGTTCGCGGTTTCCGGAAGATTGACGGGCAACAAGGCCAGCCAGTCCTCGGTATGGTTCAGATCATTGATGGCCAACTGCCCACCCCCCACGAGGCGGCCATCCATCATGCTGAGGCGGGCGTCAGCATGTATCCAGTAGGAAGCTCCGGCTGCAGGATCACCCAGGGCCAGCTCCACGCTGTCTGGATTCAGAACAAGTTCCCCCTGAAAGCGCTGGCCACCCCGATCAAGCCCGAAACGGGACACGGCTGAGCGGCGGCTCAACTCAAGGTATCCATCGAGATGCCACTGGTCGCTGCCGCGGGGCTGGTAATCCAGGGTCAGCCGGCGTAGCTCAATGGCGTGCAGCGGTACCTGCTGAAGCAACGACTGGGGTAGCAGTGACGCCAGCTCAAACGCCTTTTCAGGATGTTTTGCGGCGGATTGGGTATTTTTTTTCGTTACCAGGTTTACCTGTGACTGGTCCGCAGCGACAGACCACCCCAGACTACTGGTAAAAGGCATGTCCTGGCGCACCCGTTGCAGTGTAAGCTGCTCAAGCCTCGCTTCCAGCGCCAGGCCCTCCGCCACATAGGTCACCTCAAGAAAACCCAGGCGGAGTTCAGAAATACCAAAGGATTCAATATGGGTGCTTACGGACTCTACTCCATAGGGCTTCAGTAGCGAAAGCAACAGAAAATCACGGAAGCCATCGTGATAACGCAGCCCAAGTCCACCGCCGAGGCACAACATCATCAGTATAAATATCAACCAGGCCGTTTGCCGGACAAGCGCCACGCGCCCCCCTGTTTTCCAATATGGGTTTTATTGTAAGGTTTCTTTGTATGGGTTATTGCATGAATTCAAGTTGTTTTACCACAGCTTACACGACAAAAGAAAACCCTGCCTGAGCAAAGGTACGGGGGACACCTTCGCTCAGGCAGGGAAAGGCCAGCATCAGCGGTGCTCTCGATCACTACAACAAATTACCGGTGGAATCCCTGCCGTTAAGCTGCTGGCCATCGGGTCCATCACTGCCGGTGTCCGGAATCCAGGGAGCCAGACAATCCCGATCCTGAATACAGGGATCTGTTAATGCCTCAAGAAAAGCCACCAGCTGCGCTATCTGCATGCCATCCAGTCTGACCGGACGCAAAAGGCTGACTCCCTGATTGATTTCCTGACCCAGTTTTTCCAGTGCCAGACGGGTATTTTCTCGGCCATTGGGATACAGGCTTTCGCAGTCCGGCACCGTGCTGAATTGTGGCAGCCGGCAAATACCACCCGCATTAAAGAAGTTGTTAACTGCACCCTCAGGGTTCGCGTAATGGGCCACCACTTCCTCAAGGGTCTGATAGGCGCCGCTGTGCCCATAGGGCGCTGTTACTGCTACATTGAGCAGTGAAGGCGTACGAAACCGGTAACGATCCGCCACACTGCCGGTTTCCCGCTCCCGGCCAAAATCATCATCGCCATGAATGCCATCGCCCTTGCCCGGCCCAATCTGAGGAAAGGCCACGGTGTGATGCCGACCGTCAGAAAACAGTTCGCCACTATGGCATCCGGCACAACCCGCGCCACCCTCTTCCGGGGCATTAAAGAACAGCAGGGCACCCTGCTTCTGGTCTTCCGTCAGCGCGTTAAGGTCACCGGCCATATAACGGTTCCAGGGATTGTTGGTAAAGTTCAGGGTGCGTTCGTATTCACCGATTGCAAATGCAATGTTCTCAAAAGTGATCAGGGATTCCGCGTCCTGCGCGGACGCAAATGCCGCCTGGAATTCCGCCAGCCAGTCATTGATCTCCACTTCGCCGGCACCGATACCATAGTCGCCTATTCGGGCCGCCAGGTGCTCACGCACCCTGTCGCCATCGCTGTTCATTTCGAAAAGAGAGCCTTTCATTTCGTCCGCGGAAACCACGGGAAAGCGTGCCTGGGCGGCGGGCAGATTCGCCCCGGCAGCCGGGTCCACTACACCAACAGCCGTGTCCGGTGTTCTGATGCCGGAAACACTGCCGTTGGCGCCCTGCTCCTTGCCCAGGCTTTCTACCCGGCTGTCCCAGAACAATCCTGTATCCCACAAGGACACGTTGAAAACGGTGGGCGCATTACGGGGAACCGGCGGCAAACCCTGCCGGTGCTCCCGACCCGGCCCCAGCATATCGGGATCCACAGCATCCACGCCCACCGACAGACTCAGGCCATCGCCGCCGCCCAATAGCGGGTGGTGGCAACTCACACAGGCCGCATCAAACTGACCGCCCAGGCTTTTGCTGTAAAACAGTTTCATACCCAGCTGTGGCAGCGGATCGGTTATGACAGGCAATGAGGCGCTGTCCTGCGACGGGTTCAGGTCCTGCTCCTCAATGATGTCGTCAAGCTGCTGATCACTTTCCGATGGGCCGCTACCGCAGCCCGTCAGTCCCAATACCAGTGAAAAAGCCATCGCACCTGCTGTATTGATCGAATTGATTGTTTTCATTGTCTGTATCCCAACGCATTCTGTTGAGGTTTCAGACTAGAATTCAAATGTGCAGGCACCACGCAGCAATTGTGCAAATAACAAGGAAAGGCGGTATTCAAGGGGATTTTCCCCTGACATTTGCCCTATAGTTTCACCATGAAAATACAAACCAAACTGTTTTTTGCCTTTCTCGCCGGCAGTATTGTGCTGGTCGGCAGCATGTATGCCCTGATGCAGTGGAGCTTCGACCGGGGCATGCTGGACTACATTAATGAGCGGGAGCTGAACAGCCAGAGCGCACTGGCAGAATGGCTGGGGGAACAGTATGAGCGGGGGGGCAGCTGGGATTTTATCCGCAACAATCACCGCTTGTGGCGACAGCTTATGGAACGGCAGGCGTCCGGACCCGAACCTCCTCCGGGGCGCCATCAGGAGCGTCCTGCGCCGCACGGTGACGGAGCTTTTCCGCCACCCGGACACCGCCCAGGGCCACCCCGGCCCAGGGTGATTCTGCTGGACCGCAACAAAGACGTGCTGTTCGGCCCCCCGGATTACGACAACAACAGCCCGCTCCTCGATATCACGGCAGGCGACCGCATTGTGGGCTGGCTTACCCTTGCGCCACGGGAACACCTGAGTAATGCCTACGATGTGGGCTTTGTCAGGGAACAGCAAACTGCGTTCCTGGTGATCAGTGGTTTGCTGCTGCTGTTGTCTGCTGCGGTTTCCTACCCCCTGGCCATTGTGCTGACCCGCCCCGTCAAGCAACTGGCCCAGGGCACCAGTGAACTGACTTCGGGTAATTACGCCTATGAAATACAGCATCACAGCCGGGATGAACTGGGCAAACTTACCCGGGATTTCAATCACCTTGCCCGAACCCTCTCTGCCAATGAATCCGCCCGCAAACGCTGGATAGCCGACATATCCCATGAACTGCGCACACCACTGGCCATCAGTCGCGGTGAACTGGAAGCCATGCTGGAAGGCATACGGCCCGCCACAACGGACAATATTGCCTCGACCCATCAGGAAATCCTGCGTCTGCAACGGATTGTGGAAGACCTGTACGAACTCACTAACGCCGATATCGGGGCTCTGCGGTACCAGTTTGCCGAGCTGGACCTGAACCAGCTGGTACAGGCTCAGGTGGCAAAGCATCAACCGACAGCACGGGAACGGCGAATACAGCTGCATTGTCAATCACTGGAAAGCCCAGCCCCCATCAGCGGTGATGAAATCCGGCTGAGCCAGCTGATCAACAACCTGCTGGACAACTCTTTGAAGTACACGGATCCGGGTGGCAGGGTTGCGGTTACGCTTATAACTCAGGGTCACCATGCCGTGCTGACACTGGAAGACAGCGCACCGGGTGTCAGTGATGCTGATATGGATAAACTGTTTGACCCCCTGTACCGGGTAGAAAGCTCCCGGAATCGTAAAACCGGTGGCTCCGGCCTGGGCCTCGCCATTTGTAAAAAGATTGTTGAGGGCCATAATGGGAACATCCGGCTCGCCCCGTCCAGCCTTGGAGGGCTGTCTGTCACCATCGAATTGCCTGTGGATCAATAATGTCTGCACCCACCGTACTGATAGTGGAAGATGAGGAAAAGCTGGCAAGCCTGCTCAGTGACTATCTGGCCCGGGACGGCATAAACAGCCACTGTGTGCTTGATGGCAACGAGGTTATGCCCTGGTTTCGCCAGCACCCCTGTGACCTGATCCTGCTGGACATCATGCTGCCCAACCGCGACGGTATCAGCCTGTGCAAGGAAATACGTGCCAGCTCCGATGTACCCATTATCATGTGTACCGCCCGGGTGGAAGAAATCGATCGCCTGCTGGGACTGGAACTGGGCGCTGATGACTATATCTGCAAACCCTTCAGCCCACGGGAAGTGGTGGCCAGGGTAAAAGCAGTGTTACGGCGCTGGCAGAAAACCACAGCGACGAACGGAGACTCCGCCACCTCCGCGGCCCGATCCCCCATAACGGTGGACCAAGACCGGTACAAGGCCCGCATAGATCACAACGAAGTGGACCTGACCGCCATTGAATTCAAAATGCTGGCCGCCATGGTGGCAGACCCGGGTCGTATTTTCTCCCGGGATCAACTGATGGATCTTGCCTACCGCGATCACCGTATCGTCAGCGACCGGACCATCGACAGCCACATCAAAAAACTGCGCAGAAAAATCCGCACGGCAGCGGACGGCAGGGAGTATATTCACTCCGTTTACGGCGTGGGCTACAAATTTGAACCCGGCGACGGGATACCATGAGTGACCCGCCAGCCTGGGCAGAGAGGCTTATTTATGGGGCGCCTTTTGCGGTTTTTCCGGAGGGCTATTCGCAGGCTTGACCGGCACGGGTTCCTGTAATCCTGCCGCTGCCATATCCTGATTGGCAGACCGCGCCACCAACCCCCAGTCCACCTGACCTTCCCGCACCGGCACATAATAAACGGAACGCCACAGCAGCTTTTCCGATGCCAGGGAAAAAGCCGATACGTTCACCACTGCCAGCTCCACCTGATGCACAAATACATCAAACGCCAGATTAATCCGGTAATCCAGGTGTGCCTGCAATTGATCATGGCGAGTCTGCGCCGACGCCCTGTCCAGCGACAGGCTGGCCATGAAAAGAGCATCGATTCCGTGTTTTTTATTAAGCTCATGAAGGTTACCCGGCGTCACCTCCGCCAGATCAGGCAAAGGTGCATAGCTGGGAGCTGCAGCGATGCCGCTATCCCTCAGAGACAACACCCACTCCACTTCTGCCCGCTTGCGCACTGAGGTGTCACCGGCCAGCACCAGCACCAGCGGGTTGGTAACATCCGTCAGGGGTTTACCTCCGGACTGCCACAGATCCTGTGACTGCAAGGATTGCAAATGGGCGCAACCCGTGGCTAAGATAATAGCCAGACAAAGGCTGAGCCTGATCAGGGAGTTTTGCAGGAATGTATACATCGTTGACAGGTTCGCTGATAATGTGGATCAGGTTTATCCACCCAATGATAACAACAGGCAATCATCCATGGCGGCTTTATAATGTCAAATAAACATTTGCTCATTACCGGAGGCACCGGTTTTATCGGGAAGAAACTGACTCCGTTACTGATCAAGCAGGGTTACGATGTGACGGTGTTCACAAGAAACCCTAAAAAAGCCAGTCAGATGTTCGGTAACAAAGTTAACACGATCTCCGACATGAGTGAAATCCGCAAGTTGCCGCCATTGGAAGCAGTGATCAATCTGGCGGGCGAGGGAATCCTGGACAAACGCTGGACCGAGGCCCGCAAGCAGACCCTGCTGAAAAGCCGGGTGGAACTGACCGAGCAACTGGTAGCAACCCTTGTGGACAGCGACCACAAGCCAACCACCTTTATCAGTGGGTCAGCCGTGGGGTATTACGGCGATTGCGGCGACACCCCCTGCCCCGTGAATGCGCCACCCGGCAAGGATTTTGCCGCCATGCTCTGCAAGCAGTGGGAAACCGCCGCGAACCGTATCAAAGCCATCGGATGCCGCCTTGTCATTGTGCGCATCGGTATTGTGCTGGACAAGAACGGCGGTGCTATGGAAAAAATGATCCTGCCCTTCAAACTGGGATTGGGTGGAAAAATTGGCAGCGGCAAACAGTGGTTTCCCTGGATTCACCGCACCGATCTGTGCCGGCTGATTCTGTTTCTGCTGCAGGACTCCCGCTGCAGCGGCCCCTACAATGCCACCTCACCCACGCCGGTAACCAACAAGGAATTTACCGAGGCGCTGGGCAAAGTCCTTGGCAAGCCCACCTTTTTACCCATGCCCGGTTTTGCCTTGAAACTCGCCCTGGGGGAAGCATCCCAGCTGCTATTGGGTGGCCAGAATGCTACACCGGACAAAGCGCTGCAGGACGGTTTCAAGTTCAAATACACCACTATCGAACACTGCCTGAAAGACTGTGTGTAGCAGCACTCGATATTCAGTAAAAAAACCGATAAAATAGCGCGTTCTGCGGGTCTGTAGTTCAATTGGATAGAGCATCAGCCTTCGAAGCTGAGAGTTGCAGGTTCGAGTCCTGCCAGGCCCGCCATCTTCCTTTTAACCTTTCCATCGTTATCTCCCACGGCATCCAAAGGCTCCGCTTTCATTACGGTGTGTCCTGCACCATAACGCTGTCAGTGCGCACTGCGATGCTTCAGCATGCGGTGTTTTTTCATTTCCTGTTTACGTTTTTCCATCCGGGCTGTGAACTCTTCCATCTGTGCCGGGCTTAACAGGCTTTCCAGCTGGCTGACCAACGACTGATCCAGCGAGTCCATGTGCGCCTTGATATTGTCCCGCCCCTGTTGGTGTAATGCTTTTCGTTTTTCATGCTGATTTCGCATGATGGCAAGAAACGCCTCTTTCTGATCATCGGTTACCTGCAGTTCTGCTGCCAGGTGCTGGAAATCCGGTGCCTCTTTTGGTGGCATGGCAGCTACAATGCCAGACAAACCCAGACAACATAAAGCGGTAAACATCAGTAATTTCATTTTCATCTTGCTGACTCCTGCAAACTCAGTGTATTGACAGGATTCAGATTACCGGGAAATCGGGCAGAGAATCGGGATCAAATGTGCAAAAAAAACGAAACTGCTCAGACCGGATCCCAATGGCCAAATTCCGCCACATCGAACCGGAACAGCTTTGCCAGTATCACATCGGGAAAGCTCTGGATCCGGGCATTATAGGTTTCAACCGCATCGTTATACCCTCCCCGGACCAGACTGATATCGGTTTCCGTGTCCGCCATAATGGCCATAAAACGGCTTACAGGTTCGCTGGCCTTCAGCTGCGGATAATCTTCCCGGATAGCCATCAGCCGCTGGTTCAAGCGGTCCTGACCTGCCAGGGTTTGCGCCAGCTCCCGGGTATCACCAGTGGCAGGCCTGTCCAGTGCACGGGCGTCGCTGATCAGCGTCAGCAGTTCTTTTTCATAATCCATGGAGCGGTCCACCACAGATTGCAGGTTCCGGAACAGGTCAAAGCGTTTCTGCAGCAGTACATCAATATTGGCCCAGTTACGCAGCACCCG
>JAWVYU010000079.1:0-16072 GCA_033722575.1 Ketobacteraceae bacterium
CCTTTTCAGCTCGCCTTTGCCAGTTCCGTCAGTTCAGGAATGATTCGGCAGCAGCTCAAGGGTAATGACACTACGGTGTTGAAGCTGCGGAAATCGCCTCCCTCGTTATAATCCGTCAGAACCACCTCAATATGCCCGCCTTCTGATTCCAGAAACTGTCGGACAGCATCCATGCCTACGCCGCGGCCTGATACTTCGGTTACATGGTCTGCTGTTGAAAAGCCGGACGAAAAGATCAGGTTGGCTATTTCCGCGTCCGGTGGCCTGGGCCTGTCCGGAGCACAAAGGCCGTTTTCGAGGGCTTTCTCATAGATCCTGCTGAGTGCAATACCCCGCCCGTCATCGCTCACAGTGAAGCGCACATGTTCCTCATCTGTGTGAGTGAGAATGCGGATATTGCCGCGTTCCGGTTTGCCTTTTTTCAGTCGCTCTTCAGGGCCTTCAATGCCATGATCAATGGCATTTCTCATCACGTGCATAAAGATATTATTCATCATCGAATGTGTGCGTGCTTTCAGCAGTACATCCCCCGGGTCAATGGAGACCACGGGCTCCGCCTTATCCAGATCGCGGGCAAGGGACTTCACTGAGTCCACGACATCCGCAATGACCCTGTCCAGCGACTTGGCGTTCAATCCGGCAAGGGCTCTGTAAGTATCCTTTACGATGGATACCACATTGCCGGACACCGGCTGACCGTCAAGAGCCGCAATCCGCTCCACCAGGCTCTCAGCGATGGAAGGTTCAATACTGTCGCCGGCCACCTCGGCTGGCCCGGACAGATTGAGTTTGTCATGGAAAATGCCGGCGTATCGGGCAACAGCATTTTCGGCTATGGTAAGCTCCACCAACAATGCATTGGCATCCCAGGCCGCCTCGTCGTTTTTGCGGAGCTGGTCGTAGGTGTTTTCCACGCGGTGAACCGTTTCCGTAATGCCCTTGAAGCCATAGGTGCGGGCATTGCCTTTCACAGTGTGCATGTTGCGGAACAGCTCAGCAAGCACGGCTGGATTCTTCTCATTGGTGGTTTCAATGGTCTGACGACAACGGGCAATAAAGGTGTCGGAGGTTTCGATAAATTCCAGAAACTTATTGGGGGATACCGCAATAATTTCACCGATAATATTCAGCTCCTGGCGTTGCTCTTCGGCTTCGGCCTGCAGGGCACGCAGCTCGGTTACATCACGAACCGTTACCATCAGTTTTACCACCGTATCAGCGTCATCTACAATGGGATCCCAGTCCAGGTCAAGAAAACGGTCCTGGGACTGATCCGGCAGACGAAAGCGGATTTCCTTGGCCAGCAGGTGGGAGTTGAAATCGTACATCATGGCATCTTCACCCACGACTGCGCCCACAGCAGTCACCGTTGCATCAATGGCGTCTTCACTCATTACGGCATGTTCAAACAGCAGGTCGGTAAAGTTTCGGTTGGCAATCCGCTTCGTCTGAAAAATGGTTTCCAGGTAGGCGGCATACTCGGGGTGAACCAGACCGTTCTCTTCAATGGTAAACAAACCCTGATGCATGTTGGCCAGCATATTGGCAATGTCATCATTTTTCTGTTTGAGGTCTGCGGTCCGCTGGGCCACCTTGTGTTCCAGGTTGCGGTTCTGTTCTTCAATGACTTCTACCATGCTGATGTTTTTCAGGGTGGTTACCAGTGACTGGGCAACGGTGGAAACAAACTCATAGTCGCTGTCTGCAAAAGAAACGCCATTGATGTCGCCTGAAAAGCTCATCACACCCATCAGGATATCCTTGTCCAGCAGGGGGACGCAGAGTAATGATTTAGCAGTTTCCCCTTCTCTGGCGACATAGTTGCTGTCTTTTGATGTATCCTGAACAAAGATGGTTTTTTTGGACTCCGCCACCCGGCCGATAATACCTACCCCCTTTGTAAAGGACATGGCTTTGCGTTCGCTGCTGTCAAAACTCATGGGAGGGAGGAATGCCTTGGCTTCCAGTTCATTGTCCCGGTTGAACAGAAATACCGATCCCTTGTCGATATTGATCTTGTCGTGCATGGCCTGCAGCACTTCGTTCAGGGCGCTGTCCTGGCTTCGCGCTGCAGCCAGGTTTGAACCTATCTGGTTCAGTTGTGCGAGATCCTGCATTTTCCGGCGAATAGCAATTCGCATGCTGTTAAAATTCTGGGATGCCAGGGCAATGAGTACAATAAGAATCACCACTGTACTCTTCATACCATAATCCAGATCGCTGGACAGTTCCTGCTGAAGTTGTCCCAGTTTTTTATCGGTGACGGATAGCAGTGCATCAAGGCCGGCAACGGATTTATCAACACTGGCTTGGGCTGCATCAAAACTTTCAGCCGCTTCTTCGGATTTCCGGATCTGCAGCTTTTTGAAGCTTACGAGTGTCTCTTCGGCGCTCACCTTCTGCTTCAGTTTTTCAACCGTCTGCAGCAGTGAGTCCACGTAACCACCTGGGTCAATGGTGGCGAAATCCCGCAGCAGGTAGCCCATGAAAAGCTCCGCATCCTGAATTACATACAGAATATCGTCCGTTGCTGTCGCGAACTTTTCCGGATCTGTGGATCGCTGCAATTCCTCGGCCATTTTGATGACATTAAAGAATTTACCGTCCACTTCATTGGCAACACCTGCAGAGAATTCCTGAATTTCCTGGTCCTCGGGAGGAGCTTCGTAAAAGGAAATATTCATCAGTGCGTCACTGACGGCTCCCACCCGCTCGATCAGTTTCTGGGTTTCTTCGGTGGCGCGGTGTTTCGCTACCAGAGCGTCCAGCTTGGCCTTGAACATGTCCCGGATAGATTGTCTGAAAGTATCGTAACGGGATTTGATATCAATGACCTGGCTGTGCATTGAGGGATCGTTTTGGGTGAGCGTGTAGAGGTCTTCGTAAAGGCGATCGAATTCAACAGTACCCCGTTCAAAGGCGTCCCTGTAAGGCGCTATCTGCTCTTCTCGGACGGCGTTGTAACCCAGGGCGCTCTGGTTCGCTATTTTCAGTAACTGGATTTGTACCTGGTTGGCTTTTCGGACCACCGGCACGGCCTGGTCATTAACCCGTTCACTGGCGGAATTGATATCGCTCAGATTCCATAGTGACGAAGCCCCGGAAATGGAGAGCAGGATCAGGATCACCACAAAGCCCAACCAGACTTTCTGGGTAAAGTTGAGAGTCATCATTTACAAACCTCGGCTGCCGCGGGAGTTCGGGCTCGGGGGATAGGTGGTTAGCATGCACTAACACCCGGCCTCTTAAAGTATAGACTCCGAATAGAGGAACTGTGTCAGACTGGCCTATCTGGAATAGGCTGGACAAGACCAAGGTAGGGATAACCAAAAAAAAGGCCCTTACCAGTGTATTGGTAAGGGCCTCCGTTGGGAGTTAAATCCCGGTGAGCGGATCAGAGGGCGTTGAAATTGCTCTCAAAGCTCAGGTGCTCTTTGGGTTGACCGACCAGGTGCACTTTGCCCGGGTTGATCTCAATGCCCGCTTCATCCACTTTCAGCTGAATGTCTTCAGGCAGCTGGATTTTGGTGAGTGCGGTATTAATTTGCTGGATCAGCATATCCAGGAACAGCTGTTTCAGGATAAGCTGTTGCAGCGAACCCGGGCCGGCGCCAAAGGCCAGATCAACGCTGGGGCTAAGCAGTGCGATGCTCAGGCCGTCTTCGCCCGCAGTGGAAAACTGCACTGGTACATCCGCGCTGATGACAGATTGGAAGGTGGGCTTCCATTCACCTGCCTGATCACGCTCGTCGATAGACACAGTGAAGTTGGCCACGCGCAGGTAAGCCACGGCGTTGGTGCTGCCTTTGAATACTACCTGAGTGGGCACCGTGGGTGTCAGGTTCAGAATGGCATTGGCATTTTCCGGATCGGTAATAATCAGCGACTGGCCTTCTGCGTTCAGAGGCAGTCTGACTGTGGTCAGACCTGATTCGTAAATGGCCAGCAGGGTCTGGTTGATCATGTTGGACGAGATGTTGACAGCCAGCTCCTGTCCGGTCGCCGGGTCAGGCAGGGCGGTTTCGGTAAAACGGAAACCCAGGGCCTGAGGAGCGATACCGGGGCTTGGACCCAGTTTTGCCGGTACCTTGCCGCCATCAGGGAAGAAGTGTTCGCTGAAATAGTTATCAATAAAGTTTTCAGCAGGCTGACCAAAACCGATTCCTACGCCGGAACCGTCACCCAGTGCTTCGGCACCGATACGGCCATTCATGCTGACAACCAGGCGGTCGTCGCCGGTAAAGCCACTGCTGGCCACATCCACTTTGATCCGGTCAGTGGCGATCAGGGCAGAGAACAGCGAGCCGTTATCGAAACCTACACCCAGGTGAATCTGTGGAACTTCTTTCAGGAACAAATCGATAAAGATATTGCCCACCAGGGGTGCAACCACTTCACCGATAATTCTCAGAATAATGTCACGTACTGCTTCCAGTCCGTTAAAGATGGTATTCAGCAGCGCTTCCATCAAGCCAAAGGGGAAGTTCTTGATAACATCAGGAACCACCAGGTCCAGGTCACCGGCATCCCAGGGGCCCATGCCCAGATCATCCAGCGAGATCAGCTTGGCATTAAGGTCGCCATTCTCGGCATCAATGGCCAGTGTTGCGGCCACATGGAAACGGTCAACCGGCAGGCCGAGGCGGTAAATACCGGCCAGGAACTGCAAGTCGTCTTCCAGGCCGAACCAGGACAGCAGGGTCAGAATGGTGTCGGACAGGCCCAGGATATTGATTTTGGTCTGGCCTTCCACATAGCCGTCTTCTGCAACCACATCAAAAGAAAAACCGTTCCAGTTACCAATGAAGGGCTTGTAGCCTTTTTTGATGTCAATATCGGCGAAAGTCAGCTCACGCACGTAGCCACCGGTAATGGCAACTTCTGCGTCAATAATGTCGAAGTTGATTGGGCCGATGCAGGGCCAGCCAATCAGAGGAGCACATTTTTTGGAAACGTGGATACCAACATGTTCACGGAACAGGACAATCGGGTTGCCCTGGCTCAGGTCCACTTCTTCAATCACTTCCTGAAATACAGGAATCAGATCGTTGATAGCGCTTTCGGTGATTTCCAGCGCCACGATGTCTTCCACCATGTTGCCGCGGTCGCCATAAATAATCGTGGCTTCGTGTCCGAGCGCGTCCCGGGTTACAAAGCGGTAATGACTGCTTTGACCCACGGTCACGCTGAAGTTGCCCGCCGAATCAACTACCACCGGGCTGTTGTTCAATGTCAGATACATATCGCCGCGATCAGCGCTGGGATCTTTCAGCTTGCCCTGAATGGCCACCTGATTGCCTGACAGCGATTGCACCGTTTGATTAACCACATCGGGACCCTGAGAGTCATAGTAGAAAACCCGCTGGGCGCCAGCACCGGTTTTAACGGACAGAATATTTTCCCCTTCCAGTAGCAGGCCATCCAGATCCGCACCGCTCGCTCTTGCGTAGGTGGCGTCAATGGTAAAATAGGAGGTGATATCCACGCCGTTCAGGGTGATTTTTCCGGGCGCCTGGTTCTCATATTGAATAAGAAACTCATCTGGCACTCCATCCAGATATTCTGCGCCTTTCTCGGGCAAGATAATGGTGTACTTGCCACAGGCCATCAGCAAGAAGGAGAAAAGTACGACTGTACAACTTTTGAAGAGACTGGTTAATCGCATGGCATTACCTTTATGATCATTATTAGAATTCGAATACGCTTAGCCGTTGCAGACGTTTTTTTTTCGTATTGATCCTTCTAAACAACTTGTCCGGCCCGGTTTCGGGGGGCAAACAGACAGCCAGTGCAGCTTCTGTTTGTTTGCCCTGGCAGGGCGGATTTCCCTGTTTAGTTTCTTACGGGTGTGATCCTGATCACACCTTCCCGAAAGATTATCTCGAGTACACTATTTGCTCAATGGCCGGCGGGTCGGAATATTGTGGTGCTTCTGTACGCTCTGTATCTGTTTGTAACGGCATGTATCCCGAATGCTCTGGAATCGCCGTTTTGTAACCGGGAGCATCACATTGATGCATAATTGGGGCTTATGGGGTTAGGGATGGCCCTGGAAACCGGTTCCGAATTTAATCGAATCGGGTGTGGCCGGCTAGCCTTTAGGGAATGTTATGTTGTGCCTTTTGGTATGGTGCCTGCAGGGGTGCCGGGGCACGCCTGCAGGCCGAGAAGCGAGGATCAGTGATCGCCGTGGTGCATCCGGAAGTACATCGGTACCTCGCGGCCATCGTTGATGGAGCCTTCGTGTTTAGCGCCGGGATCCAGTCCGTGCAATGTTCCCGCAAAGATCCCGTCGGGGTTCAGTTCGTAAAGCCATACGTGAACCATCCAGATATTCACCCAGGCATTTCCCATAATCGGTTCGCCGGTTTCCGGGTTCTGGCCGATCACCCGCGGGCGCGCGTTGTAGTAGGACTGACATTCAACAAAGGATGTATGCTGATGCAGGTGGATTTCACCAGCGTCGTCGTAGACGCCGCACAGTCCGGCGTGTGTATGCCATTTTTCATGGTGGCTATCAGTAAACTTGGGGGCGTGACCTGCGAATGCCTGCACCCGCTCGCTCATCCAGGCAGTACCGTGAGGCCAGTCCAGCGTACTCAGGCCATCAGGCGCATTCGGATCGTTGAACAGGGGAATGGCGGCCTCACCCCAGAACAGGGCTTTCGCTGTCTGGTCGCCTTCGGTTGCCAGGTTCAAGCCCTGAATACTGTTTTTATCCGCATGATTACCGGGAGACAGCGCGGCGAAACCCGGAGCATTCATCCAGTGCTCGCCGTGGCCTTTTAACGATGGTGTGAAACGATTGAAGCCATAGTCCGTAAGGTATTCTTTGCCTTTATTCTGAAAATGGCCGCCGATGTTGTACCACTGCACGATCTGCTGATCGAGCGCGGAGCTTTCCAGTCCCAGATCCAGTGTTGCTGCGGCAATATCGCGGCCGTCAAGCCTTTCATCAGCGTTGTAGTCAAAAAACGCAATGTATTCCCCGGAACGCCTGGACTGGCTGATGGCTCTTGAAATGCGATTAATGTCGCGGCGATCGACTATACCATCGCCATTAAAGTCGGCGACGGATAAAAGGGGGCGAAGCTCTGTTTCATCTGCGGTTGCAGACTGAGTGACGGAAAAAATGACTGCTGATGCAATAATTGCGAAACTATTTTTTCTCTTCATGGTAAACCTTGTTTTTGAATCTTTAAAAACTTCCACAGCGTTTGAACCGAAGCGAACACTTACCGGTTGCTTGTTCTTATTCACCAGGACTTCCGGGTCGGTGTTTTTTTAACCTATCAATGGAAGCAAAGAACGTAAACGGAAAACTACCCTGAAAACGAGATTAAAAATTCATAAAAAAAAGGCGAAACTGCGGAGGGTTTTATAACAGCGTCAAAACGCTGTGTTTTTCTAATGAAAAAAATAACCGGTTGTCAAAAATACAAAACAATACGATTCTTAACAGTGTATTTTTCAGGCTGCATACACTGTGTCCACCAATATTATTTCTGCACAATCTTGCAGGTTGCTGACACATTTGTAATGTAACTATTGCCGGGAGCGGCTGTAATGCTGAGTGCTCACCGGCCTGGCTGCGATCATGTTTATCATGACGCAGCCAGGCTGTTATGAAGTAACGATAATACTACTGTGACTGTAGTGCCTCATGAACAGCGCGGGCAGCGCGATCTCCGGTTTGCAGTGCACCAACCACTGTCGACATGGCATTGCGTGAGGTTGCTTCACCGGCAAAGTGTAATGTGTTACCCACGGGCGCGGCCAGGTAATCACGCATGCTGTCGCCCAGAATGCTGGGGTAAGTGCCAGGTGCGGGGAATGAGTAGCTGCCACGGACATAAGGCTCGTCGCTCCAGTTCATCACAACCCCTTCCACAAATTCCGCCGAAGCCTTGCCGGAAAAGGCTACATCGAGATCCGCGAGCACCTGGTTAATGCGGGCGTTATCGTCCGGCAGGGCTTCCATAAAATCGGAATTACGGCCCATCAGAAAGCAGGTAAGCACCGGATCGGTGGCCTGGGGCTGATATTTGTTGGGGGTCCAGCAATCGCCCGCGGGCCCGTCGGTATACACGTTGATCATTTTGTCTTCCCAGAATTGCGTGGCAAAGCGCAGTGAGATTTTCATTCCATTGCCCATGCCAATGGTTTCAATCGCCTGTTGTTTTTTCGCGGGTAGTTCCGGTATGAAATCAATAATACCCGCCTTCAGTACGCCCAGAGAAACGGTAACGATGATGGCGTCTGCGTAGTGGCGAACGCCGTTGCTGTCGATGGCTACCGGCCTTGCTCCGCTGGTATCCACGGTGGTTACCGGGCTGTTGTAACGTATCCTGTCGGTGATCTCATTGAAATACAGGGTATTCAGCGCATCCAGATAACCCACGGGTGCCAGACCATAGATTTCCTGGGACAGGGAAAAGTGCGGGGCCTCACGCACCAGGGAGCGTGCTCCCAGTTTTTCCACCGTGGTGCCAAACTCACCAGCGGGGTCGCCGGCCTCATACAGATGATAGGCTCGGTGATCAGAATCGACGTTGAAGGGCGGGCCAGCCAGCATTTCTGACACCAGCTTGTCCGTGGCGGCAAAAAACTGGGTGGACAGGCTGATCATGAAATTCCAGTAATTGATAATGTCGCGATCCTGATCACAGTCACCGGTAACGGACCAGCACAGTTTTGGGCCATCGGGCTCGCCCGCATCCATCACAATCAGGGTATCCTGATCCGCTGTTTCAGTACGTATGGGGATTTGTGCATCGTCGCCGTAAAGGGCTTTGATTTTTTCGTATACGGGGTTACATCCCTGGCTGCCATAGAGTTCCTCGGCGCCGTGCTCGATACCCGTATCCCCCAGTGTGTCGGAATACAGGCGCCCGCCGTGGCGGTCTGTAGCCTCCAGCAGAAGCACGTCATAGCCGATCCTGTTCAATGCATAGCCGGCATATAAGCCGGAAACACCGGCACCCACGATAACTACCTGGTGGTCTGTTGATGTGCCGTCGGTGTCGGTAGTGAAGGTGTTGGTTGCAGACGTGAGTTTGGTACCTGGTAAAGCAGGCAGACCAGCACCACCGAGTGTGGGCAGCGGATCTTCCATACAGCCATCGTCTGTGCGGGCACAGCCCAACGCAGAAAGGAATATCATGTTAACGATAAAGAAGTGGAAAAACCGCATACCTGCACCTTTGGTTACTTTTGTTGTGGATCTGTTGTTATAGCCCTCAGCGTGCCAGACTAAAGCGCTTTCTGATTGTGCTCAATGGCTATGGCGTCGTGCAGAAGCGTCGCTTGTGCACAGATCTCAATGGTGAAGCAGCAGCTTATATATAAAGGGTTAGACCAAAGGAATTGATTTCCATCCGAAGGGGGTAAACATCACTGGCCGTTCAAATGGATAGCTTAAAGGGAAACATTAAAGGGAACGCTGTCTTCATTTCGGATCGGGTTCGTGCTCAGAATGCATGAAAATACTTACGCCAGCTCCCACGATCTTGGCAATGGCGTCAACCAGCTCATCAAAGGTCACTGAAGGAGCGGGATCCATCAGGTGATTCATTACCGCGTAAGAGCCGCCCTGAATCAGAAAATAACTGGTACCCGGAATGTTGGGTACCTGGGCAAGTTCCGGATGTTTTACAAGATACTTCATCAGTAAATCAATCAGTACCCGGTTGATAATGGGCTGGGATGCCTTGAGTTGTTCGTAGGAAGCCTCACGGGCATAGCGCAGGTACAGGCTGTCGTCTCTCTGCAGAATCTGGCGGAAGTTGTTCAGCAAAATCCGGATCAGGCCCTCAGGATCCGCTTCCACCAGTTCCGGGGTAATCTCCGTAATCATCCGCGCCAGATCGCCGATAAACCTTTCTGCCATGGCATGATAAATAGCGTCTTTGTCCGCGAAATACTCGTAGACAGAACCCACACCAACGCCGGCGCGCTTTGCGATATGCCGGGTGGTGGTAGCGGCCAGGCCGTTTTCACCAACACAGAGAAAGCCGGCTTTGATAATAGCGTTGACGGTGGCCACGGAGCGTTTCTGTTTTGGAGTTCTGGGCATGGTCAGGCTCTTGATAAGACGTTTGCTCTTCGGTGCTTAAAAACCGACGTTTTGATCGGATATGGCTTTACTTTATGTGATTTCTTGTCGGATGCAAACGGATAAAGTGATCGGTCAGTTTTTTCGGTGCGCCTGTCATTAATCCGAACTTGTTGACTGAAAAACCGGTTTTTCCTCTGCCATACGTAACACCTGAGCGCGAACGTCTGATTTCTATGATTCAAGTTGTTGAATCTTAAAGATATTTGAAAATGCCTCTCGCGCGGAAACAAATGCACAAACCGAATTGAATCCGAACAAAAGCACGGCTTACCCTTAATGAGTAAAAGAAGGCCCTGCAGAAAAGGGCTCGTGTATTGGGCAGTGATCGGCCGGGGAGAAAAATCCGAATGAAAGGTACAAAAATTTCCAGTGACGCCAGTGCCGTTGTTACCGGGGCGGGCAGTGGTATTGGCCGGGCGTTTGCGCTCGAGCTTCACCGGCGTGGCGGCAGGGTGGTGTGTTCGGATATCAATATCGGCACGGCGGAGGAAACCGCCTGCATGATCAATGACGAAGGTGGCAGCGCAACGGCGGTGGCCTGTGATGTGGCCAGTCTGGAGCAGGTGCAGAAGCTGGCGGAAGCAGCCCGTGACTGGTTCGGTGGTGCTGCCACTCTCCTGGTGAACAATGCCGGTGTCGGTGTGGGGGGACAGAACCTGGAGGAGATTTCCATGGAAGACTGGCACTGGATCATGGGGATTAACCTGTGGGGCGTAATCCACGGGTGCCATGTATTCGTGCCGGAAATGAAAGCAAGGGGCGTTGGCGGGGTGATAAATGTCGCATCGGCAGCCAGCTTTGGTGCCGCTCCCCGAATGGGCGCCTACAACGCCACCAAGTCGGCAGTGGTGGCCCTGTCGGAAACGTTGCATGCCGAGGTGTCCGGCACCGGCATTCATGTAACAGCACTGTGCCCCACCCTGGTAAAAACCGACGTAATAAAAAACTCGCGATTGCTGAACGGTAACGGGCAGTCAAAGGCCTCACTGATGGCAAAAGACCGGGCCCAGGCATTGATGGACAGGTTCGGTCACTCGCCAGAATCCGTAGCGAAAAAAACACTGAAGGGGTTGGACCAGAATCAGATGTATGTGCTTCCCCAGCTTGATGCCAGGGTGGCGTGGCTGCTGAAGCGGCTTACGCCGGGAAACTTTGTGCGTTTCAACGGGCTGATGAAGCACCAGCTGCAATAAACCGTCGTCCACCAAACACGAATCAATGCAACCCCTGCGCAAGAGGAGACAGAGATGACAACCGCCATGAACGACCTCGACAAAGTAGCGCCAGTACGTCACATGAATTTTGAATTTGATGCCAGCAAAGCCAGCAAGTATGTGTGGAATGACAACTCCTGGGGCAGTGCCTTCATTCTGACATTCTCGGCTTTTATTCCCGCAGGTGAAAAAATGGTGATTGAAGCGGTACGCAACTTTCGCGATCACATTGATGATCCGGTGCTGAAAGCCGAGGTTAACAGTCTGATTGGTCAGGAAGCGGCGCATTCCAGGATCCATGATGAATTTAATCAAATGTATGACCTCAAGGGGCTGCCCATTGGCGAGCTGGCGAGACTGAGTGAACGTATTTATATGGATTATCTGGTGAATAATCTGCCCAGAAAAACGGTACTGGCCATGGCATGTGCCGTTGAGCATGTGACGGCCTTATTGGCTGAAAAGAATTTCAGTGAAGGCATTGATCTGTATGACGAGTATGATGAGCCTGCGGCGGATTTCCTTAACTGGCATTTGCTGGAAGAACTGGAACACAAATCCATTGCCTATGACCTTTATGAAGCTGTGGATGGACGCTATCTCCACCGGGTCGTAGCCTTTGTGCTGGTGTGGGGGTTGTCAGTGCCGCTGGGTCTGTACAGTGTTGATCGTATCCTCAAAACGCCGGGTTTTAACCAGGGAAAAAAAGCCAATCGCGCCGGCATCAGAAATTTTGGCACTTTATTTCTTGGCACCGTACCGAAGCTGCTGGCCTATTTTCGTCCCGGGTTTCACCCCAATGATATCGATACCACTGATATGCTGCTGGAGTGGCGCGAAAAGTTCTTTGGAGAACAGGGTCGCCTGAGCAGTAAGGTCACCAAGACCATTCTGCCGAGAAGAAAAACCAAAAACAAAAAACGAAAAGCCGCCATGGCTAATTGAGATTCAGGTAATGGTTTTGCAGGGTTATGAAAACAGGATAATCAGATCCGTATTGCCATAACCTGAAAGGTCAACCGCCATAAGAGTTGCTTAAACAAGCAGCTGACGGGAGCAGGGGAGAAAATGTCATGAACAAGACCGCGCAATTTGCTGAGCATCGGGGCGTGATTGCTGAGCACAAAGTGATTATCGTGGGTTGCGGGCACTCCGGCGTGATTAACGCCAAGAAGCTGCTGGATATTGGTGTCAGGGATTTTGTGATTCTGGAAGCATCCTCCCGGGTAGGGGGCTGCTGGCGTGATAATACCTATCCGGGCTGCGCCTGCGATGTGCCCTCCGCTTTTTATTCCTATTCATTCAGGACCAATCCCGACTGGAGCCACACTTATGCAGGTCAGAAAGAGATTCTTTCCTATATTGAGGCCACGGTGTCTGACTTGCGGCTGGATAAAAAGCTGCGGCTTGAAACCGAATTGATTGAGGCGCGGTGGTTGCCGGAAGAAAGGCGCTGGCAGCTGATGACCAACCGCGGCGAGTATCGCTCCCAGTTTGTGATCTTTGCCACAGGGCCACTGACCAAGGCCAGTTTTCCCGATATCGAAGGTCTTGATTCCTTCGAGGGCGAGATGTTTCATTCCGTCAAATGGAATCATGATTATTCCCTGGAAGGGAAGCGGGTCGCTGTCATTGGTACCGGTGCTTCTTCGGCGCAGTTTATTCCTGAAATTCAGAGCAAAGTAAAACACCTGACGATATTCCAGCGCACGGCGCCCTGGGTTTTGCCGCGGCCCTTTGACCGGGATATTTCTGATATTGAAAAACTGATCAACCAGTTCACGCCAGTCCTGCAGAATCTTTCCCGTCGCAGGATCGAAGCTTTGCTGGTGGGCGTAAATTATGCTCTCACCAACCCCTGGGCCATGAAAATGGTAGAGCCTTATGTCCGGAAAATTATCAAGAAACAGGTGCCGGAACGGGAGTTGCGTAAGAAAATCAGCGCCGATTTCATGATCGGCTGCAAACGCATTATTTTTTCCAATGATTATTATCCCACGCTGCGCAAACCCCATGTTGATCTGATTGCCAGTGGCCTGGCGGCTATCGATGGCAATCGAGCCGTCGCTGCCAACGGGGAAAGTGCTGAAGTGGACGCCATTATTTTTGGCACTGGTTTTGATCTGGCGCCACCGCCCATTGCCAAGCGCATCCGGGGGCTGGATGGAAGATTGATGTCAGAACGCTGGCAGGATGAAGGTGCGCAGGCTTATCTGGGCACCACCACCTATGATCTGCCCAACGCTTTCATTATGGTGGGGCCCAATATCATGGTGTACTCGTCATTTATAGAAATTGTAGAATGGCAATCCAACTACGTGATCAGCGCTATTCAACAGATGGATGACCGGGATATCGAGGTTTTCAAACTGCTTGAATCCACCTGTCGTGTTTATAACGAGCGGGTTCAGGCCAACCTGCAGAAGACGGTATTCAATCAAGGGGGCTGCAAAAGCTATTACCTGGATGAGAACGGGCGCAACGTGGCGTCCTGGCCCTGGTCAATTCCGGAGCTGAGGCGCAAGCTGTCACACTTCGACCTGATCAGTTACCAGATTCACCCGTTTCGGACCGAAGAGCCTGCGCCAAGGCTGGTCAGTAATAGTAAATAACCAGGAAGCTGCCCAGCAGTATCGCTACCCACATCACCATACTGCCGGTGGGCCAGGTGCGCGAGAGAATCCCGCCCTGGCCATGGTACAGGGAGAGCAAGCCGAGCAGGACCTGCAGCGCTGAACGACAGACCTCCACCAGGCCTCCAAGTACGCGACCCAGACCCTTCTCCAATAACAGCACGATTTTGTTGGCGCCTACCCGCCAGAACCAGTCCAGATCCAGGCTGATGGTCAGGGTACGCTTCATCATCGGCAGCATCACGAAAAACGCCAGACCGGCGAACAACAACAACTGCAATTGCGTCACCACATGGTCTGCCGTATACGGCTCGTAATCCACCGGATAGGGTAACAATCCATACAGCAGATTCGGGAACAGACCGAGACCGATACAGGCGGCGGAGTAAAGTATCATGGCCCAGCGCATGTTCCAGGGTGGGTCCGGCGGACGCATACCGGAATCCTTCTGAAAGAATACAAACCAGGGGAATTTAATCCCCGCATGCAGGAACACTCCGGCGGATGCGGCCACCAGCATAAAATACACGAAGGTCAGATGTTCGTAAGCGGAGGCGGAGCTGATCAGGGATTTCGAAATAAAACCTGAGGTGTAAGGGAAAGCGGAAATTGCCAGCGCGCCGATGGTGCCGCAAACCGTGGTTAACGGCATGGATTGATAGAGTCCGCCCAGTTCCGAGCACTTGCGTTTCCCGGTCTGGTAAAGCACCGCGCCGGCGCTCATAAACAACAGGGCTTTATAGATAATATGGGCAAACGCATGAGCCGCCGCCCCATTCAACGCCATCTCCGTACCGATACCGATGCCCACCACCATAAAGCCTACCTGATTGACAATGGAGTAAGACAGAATCCGCCGCATATCGTTTTCCAGCAACGCATAGATGATCCCGTAAAACACCATCCATAAACCGATCCAGATAAGAATGCTTTGACCCGGGAACAAGAGTATTAACGTCAGTACCGACGTTTTGGTAGTGAAGGCGGAGAGGAACACGCTGCCCGAAGGGCTGGCTTCGGGATACGCATCCGGCAACCAGGCGCTGAACGGTGGCGCCGCGGTATTCACCAGCACCCCGATCAACAGCAACCAGGTATAGGGGCTACCCAACATCAGTGCCTGAACATCAAGTGACTGCGTTTCAATCCACATGCCCACGATGCCCATCATCAGAAAGACACCGCCGAGCAAATGCATTAGGGCATAGCGCATGCCGGCCTGGCGTGCGTTAACCGTGCCACCGTGCCAGACCACCAGCGTGGAGAACAGTGCCATGATTTCCCAGAAGATAAACAGGCTCAGCATGTCGCCGGAAAAACTCACGCCCACGGCGCCGGCGGCGTAGACCATGGCTGCTGCCATTTCCCACCATCGGGCTTGCTTGAAAGCAAACAATATCCCGCCGAAAGCCATCAGGGTAAAGATGGTGGCGAACAGCCGCCGTACTTTGCTGCCTTCCACCAATTCCATCTCATGCTGCAGGAAAGGCACGCTGAGCTGCACGCCATCGGGAATCTGCCAGATGGCATAGAGCGTCACCACCGGCGTCAGCAGAGCGATGGCCGAACGTAATGCCGGTACGCGAACCACCGAACCCAGGGCGGCACCCAGAATCAGAATTAACGCTGGCGGTAAGACCGTCTCAATCATCTTCTTGCTCGTCGTAATAATCGTCGGGGCGTTTCAGGATAAAACCTAACAGCTTCGCGAACACAACCATCAGCACGCAGGTGCCGAAGCCATACACGGCATTGAAACCGAACCAGCCATCCACGCCGAAATGTCCATGCACGGAGATCGCGATTTGTGCCAGCACCGTCAGTGCCAGAATCACGCCGAATACCCACCAGAGTTTGCGAATGGTTTCCGGTCGGGATAACCAGTGTTTTTGCTCGCTCATAATGGTGCTCCCACAATCACTTGTACCAGTTCGATCACCGGCGCGTGGAACAGGAAAAAGGCCAGCGTCAGCATTGCCGTGGTGCCGAGGGCCAGAACCATCGGCCAGGGTGCCTCACCATGATCTTTTACCGGCGTCTGATCTTCTTCACGGAAAAAGGCACGAACCACGATGGGCAGGAAGTAGGCTGCGTTGAGACCGGTAGAG
>JAWVYU010000080.1:0-16009 GCA_033722575.1 Ketobacteraceae bacterium
GAAGTTGAAATCGTTGCCAAAGGCTTTCACATCGGTGGTGCTTAGCAGGTGTTTACGGGTAATGCCTTTTTGCGTGAGCCACTGGCTGACCCGGGCAATTGTCATCATGACAGGATAGGGCAACTTGTGAACCTTTATCGGAAGCCCAAGATAATCCGCCATCCAGGTAAATATTTTCTCGGGGGTAAATACGGACTGGTCGTTCAGGATCAGATAGTCCTGGTTTTCTGCCGCGGGGTTAAAAAGGGCGTTGGTAATGGCAGCCACCAGATCATCAATAAAAATGAAATCGACTTTATAGGGTTGGTGGCGATGCCAGAGGAACACGTGTCTGTCCCGAAGCATGTCACTGATGGCAGGAAAGAACTGCCTGTCACCGGGGCCGTATACCCAGCCAGGATAGATAATGGTGTAATTCAGGCCTTCGGTTTCATGGAACTGTTTCAGAGCCTTGCAGGCTTTTATTTTGGTGTCGGCATAAGGTTCATGCCAGGGCCGGTAGGGTGTTGTCTCGGTAATGGTCTCATTGGGTTCCGGTATGCCGAACACATCCGACGTAGAAACCAGGAGGAACCTTTCAAGGCCTTTTTCACTGGCCGCACGCATAGCGTTTTTTGCGCCCTGCACATTAACCCTTTCAAAGGTCTCTCGGGGGGCAATGGAGTTGAGAAGTGCGGCACTGTGCACCAGGTGGGTAGCGTCACCAACAGCGCGCTGCACGTCTTCCAGGGAGGTGATATCACCTTCCAGAACCGACAATTGCCTGTATTCCCTGGCCAGATCATGAAGATTCTTGAGGTAAGGGCTGTCCTTCAGCTCAAATGCACGAACGGCATGCCCTTGGGCAAGAAGTGCCTTTACAGTGGCAAATCCGACAAATCCGCCTGCCCCTGTCACCAGTACTGTCGTCTTCATAGGCTCCGATCTTCTTGGTTCTGTCAGTTTTCTTATTGCTATATTGGTACTAAGGTACCTCAATGAAATGGGCTAGGCAACAGATCATCAGCTCCAGCGAGTTGCTGCTGTCAATAAAATGGCGATTCGGAACCCGTTTGTTCACATTGTGTTTAATTGTAACGGCTGTGGGGAGTTTTCTGGGAATTTGGCCGAGAGCTTCTATACTCATTTTACGTTTCACCATTGCTGTATCAGTGTTGGTGAATATAGGGTGGTTAGTAGTCGACGAAGGTAGAGGTTGTATCGATGAAAGAGCAATCAAACAAGCATGAAGTGTTAGACAAAATTGAAGACCTTCTGGAAGAGCGCCAGCGCGAACGCAGAAGGCGAACCAAGGCTCCGACCTACCTGAATCCGGCGTTGGACCGGCGTAAAGGTGACAGGCGGACGCGAAATCAGGCGAGTCAGTAGGGTGTCCCCTTGCTGAATCACTTAAAAACGGGCTGCGGCCCGTTTTTTTTATTGGCGATTTTTAATCATTGTAAAATAGTGACAGGGGTTGATGCTTGGCGACGAAAAACCATTATACTTTGCTGATGAATCAATAACCTGGAAGTGAAGAGGAGCAAAAACCCATGAGATCCATACTGGCTACACTGAGTGCTGCCATCTTTGTGGTGGTCGCCGCCAGCGGTTGTACAACCGACCCTTACACGGGTGAGCAGAAAGTAAGCAAGGCCGCCATCGGTGCTGCAGCGGGCGCTGTGGTGGGTGCTGCCGTATCCAGTAAAAAAGATCGCAAAAAAGGCGCGCTGATCGGTGCAGCGGTAGGTGGTGGTACCGGATATTACTTTGACCGTCAGGAGCAGATTCTGCGCCAGAAACTGCAGAACACCGGCGTATCCGTAACCCGGACCCCTGAAGGCATTACCCTGAACATGCCGGGTAATATTTCATTCCCCACCAATCAACACTCGATTTTACCCTCGTTTTATGATGTGCTTGATTCCGTTGCCATGGTGTTCAAAGAGTTTGAGAAAACCCATATTAAAATTGCCGGTCATACCGACAGCCAGGGAAGCGACAGTTACAACCAGACCCTGTCAGAGAAGCGAGCCGACAGTGTATTGCAGTATTTTGTGAGCAAGGGCGTTGCCCGGGGCAGAATGTCCGCTTATGGTTATGGCGAGCGTTATCCAATCGCGTCAAATGACACACCGGAGGGCCGGGCCATGAATCGCCGCGTTGAGATTGAAATACTCAATATGTAATATAAGTGCCCGAAGCCAACATGAAAAAGCCGGCCTTTGTGTCGGCTTTTTTGTTATGTCACATGGTTTTTCTCAATGGGTGTATGGCAGATTTCAGGGTGTGAGGTAAGCGTAATGGAATGGGTATCCGGCCTGAGTGATGTGATCTCGGCCATCGTGCTGGGAATCATCATGTTGGCCCTGGTGGTGGTATTCTTCATTGCCATTATGGACAACTCGCAGAAAAGCCACGCCATATTGCGTAATTTTCCTTTTGTGGGCCGGTTTCGCTACTGGCTGGAGGAGGTGGGCGAGTTCCTGCGTCAGTATTTTTTTGCTCTGGACCGGGAGGAGCTTCCCTTTAATCGCGCTCAGCGAAGCTGGGTGTACCGGGCAGCAAAAAATATCGATAACACAGTCGCTTTCGGCAGCTCCATGGATCTGACCAAGCCTGGCAGCTATCTTTTCCTCAATAGTGCTTTTCCGGCACTGGAAAACGATCAGGCTACTCCCACCCTGACCATTGGGCCGCATTGCCGCCACCCTTACACGCCCCGCTGTTTCTTTAATATTTCAGGAATGAGCTTCGGCGCCATTTCCAAAAATGCCGTGCTGGCTTTGTCCAAGGGAGCCGCAAGAGCGGGCTGCTGGATGAATACCGGCGAAGGTGGTCTGTCGCCCTATCACCTGGAAGGCGGAGCGGATATCGTTTTCCAGATCGGCACCGCAAAGTATGGTGTGAGGGATCAGGACGGGCGGCTCGATAAGGAAAAGCTAAAAACCATCGCTGCCAAACCCCAGATTAAAATGTTTGAATTGAAGCTGAGCCAGGGAGCGAAACCGGGTAAAGGGGGTATCCTGCCGGCGGTGAAGGTAACAGAGGAGATCGCCCGCATTCGTGGGATCGCTCCGCACATGGATTCCATCAGCCCCAACCGTCATATAGAAATTGACAGTGCCGAAACCTTGCTGGATATGATTGCCGAGATTCGGGCAGTGGTAGAAAAACCGGTGGGAATCAAGTTTGTACTGGGCGATGCGAGCTGGCTGGACGATTTTTTTAAAGCCATCTGCAAGCGGGGGCGGGAGAGCGCGCCGGATTATATCACACTGGACGGTGGAGATGGTGGTACTGGCGCAGCACCGCTTCCCCTGATGGATAACGCGGGTCTTCCGTTACGGGCAAGTTTGCCTTTGCTGGTGGACAAGCTGCATAAATACCAGCTCCGGGAGCGTATTCGTATAGTGGCCTCCGGGAAGCTGATCAATGCGCCCCAGGTGGCCGCGGCCATGGCATTGGGGGCAGATTATTGTGTCAGCGCCCGTGGGTTTATGTTTTCTCTGGGATGCATTCAATCCCTGCAGTGCAACAGGAATACCTGCCCAACCGGCGTCGCGACGCAAAACCACCGATTGCAGCGGGGCCTGGTTCCTGAAGACAAAGCCAAACGGGTCTACCATTTTCAGAAAAATATGGAAAAAGAGGTCACCATGATCGCCCACTCCTGCGGTGTGGAAAACGCCAGAGAGTTGCGTCGTCACCATGTCAGTATGGTGGTTGACGGAGGTAATATTGTGAATCTGGGCGAACTTTTTCCGGAAACACACTCTAAGACAAAATGAATGACCGACATTCCGAGGTGATAAGTGAGTTTTGATTACGATTTTTTCGTGATTGGCGCCGGTTCCGGAGGCGTAAGAGCAGCGAGAATGGCTGCTGGTTTTGGGGCACGGGTTGCAGTGGCAGAGAATCGTTATCTGGGGGGAACCTGTGTCAATGTCGGCTGTGTTCCGAAGAAGCTGTTTGTGTATGGATCCCATTTTTCCCATGACTTCGAGCTGGCCAGAAGCTTTGGCTGGGACCTGTCGCGGGCATCATTTTCCTGGCCAACCCTGCGGGACAACAAAACCCAGGAAATAGAACGATTGAACCGGGTTTACCGGGGCATTCTGGACAAAGCCGGGGTAGCGATTCTGGAGGGTACCGCCTCTTTCAGGGATCAGAATACGGTGGTATTGAACAACAAGCCGCACACCGCCCGGTATATATTGATTGCGACCGGCGGCTGGCCTTTTATCCCTGAGTTTCCGGGGAGCGAACATGCCATTGATTCAAACGCCTTTTTCTACCTGGACAAGCTGCCAGACAAGGTAGCCATTGTAGGAGGCGGTTATATCGCGGTTGAGTTCGCGGGTATTCTTAATGGCCTGGGTGTGGAGACCACGCTGATCTACAGGCGCGATCTGTTCCTGCGGGGGTTTGATACAAGTGTTCGCCAGTTTTTGAAAAAGGAAATGGAAAAGAAAGGTGTTCGGTTGTGGTTTAATACCAATGTGAGCGCCATTGAAAAAACATCGGAAGGGTATCGCGCATCGCTGGACAATGGCGAAACCCTGGACACAGGGCTTGTACTGTATGCCACAGGCAGAAAACCGCTTACGGAAAACCTGGGGCTGAAGCACGCCGGTGTGGAAACCGCTGGCAATGGCGCAGTCAAAGTTGACGATACGTATCAGACCAGTACAGCCAATATCTATGCGGTTGGTGATGTTATCGACAGGGTGGCTCTGACACCGGTGGCGCTCGCGGAAGGGATGTGCGTTGCCAACCGCCTGTTCAATAACAATGCTTACGATGTTTCCTACGACTACATTCCGTCAGCCGTATTCTCGCAGCCTGCCATAGGCACCGTAGGCCTTAGTGAAGATGCGGCAGTCGAAAAATATGGCGATGATATTTCAGTGTTTGAGACCGATTTCAAACCTATGAAGTACAGTCTGGGTGGTTCCGACGAGCGTACGCTGATGAAGCTGGTGGTGCAGAAAAGCACCGACCGCGTTCTGGGGGCGCACATGGTGGGCTCTGAAGCCGGCGAGATAATGCAGGGAATAGCCGTCGCTCTGAAGGCGGGGGCGACTAAAGCGGTGTTCGATCAGACTATCGGGATACATCCCACTTCTGCGGAAGAGTTTGTGACCATGAGGGAACCTGTCAGATAACTGACTTCCAGGGAGCAAAGCTGGCTCAGCTGACGTTCAGCAGTGGCTGCCAGGATTCGTCGGAAAGCCACTGCTGCAGATCCTTCTGACTCAATGGCCTGCTGATGTAGTAACCCTGAATATAATCGCACCCCATCCGCTTCAGGCTGGCGCAGATCTCAAAGCTTTCCACGCCCTCTGCAACCACCTTGTAGTTCAGGGAGTGACACATGTTGATGGTTGTTTTTACTATGACCTCGTCATCTGCATTTTTGTCCATATCCATCACGAAAGACCGGTCAATCTTGATCTCCTGCACGGGCAGCTTCTTGATATAGGACAGGCTGGAGTGCCCGGTACCGAAGTCATCTACCGACAGCTGTATGCCCAGCTCGTGTAATCGCTTCAGCATATTGAAGCAGCGCGCTGTATCCTGCATTACAGAGGTCTCTGTCACCTCAAGCATCAGATATTCCGGTGGAAGGTGATAGCGGTTCAGTAGCTCCCTGACAGAGAGGTCGAACCGCTTTTCCTGCAGGTTCATGGCGGATATATTGACCGAGACTGAGAGTTTCAGCCCCTGTTCATGTAATTCCGTTGCAAACGCCAGGGCCCGGTTAATCACCCATTGAGTCAGGCTTTTGATAATTCCTGTTTGCTCAGCCATGGGGATGAATTCATCCGGAGGGATAAAGCCATGGACGGGATGGTTCCAGCGGATCAAAGCTTCCACTCCATGAATACTGTTGTCAAACAGATTCACTTGGGGCTGATAGAACAGTTCCAGACCATTCTCGTCAATGGCCTTGCGCAGCTCGCCCATCAGCGTGAGGCGGCGGGCACTGTAAGGGTTCATGTCCTTGGAGTAGATGGCAATCTGGTTTTCATTTCTTTCCGCCATGTCAATGGCAATATGAGCATGGCGCAGCAGGCTGCCTGAGGTTTCACCATGTTCCGGATAAAAGGCGACGCCACTTGATGCGCCCACATCCAGCGACATGCCTTTGTAATCCACCGGCTCCGTCACCTGCCGGCTCAGGGTTTCGATGGACATCTGCGCGGCATCGCGGTTAATCGCCCGCACCAGTATGGCAAAGGTAACACCCTCCACATTGGCCACGTGTTCTGCTCCGCCTTCGGAATTGTTGAGGGAGATGATCTGGGTCAGCTCCCGTGCCTGTCTGGAAAGGCGCTCCGAGATCAGTTTCAGAAGCTCGTCGGCATTCTGATGGCCCAGGGTTTTGTTAATCTCATGAAAGCGTTTCAAATGTATCAGCACTACCGCAAAGGAAAATTCGTTCTCGTCGTATCGCTGGATGATTTCATCTATTTTGCACGACAGCATGACCCGGTTGGGCAAATGGGTCACGGGGGAGTGGAGTGACTGATACATCATCTGCTCTTCTATGCGCTGCCGCTCGCTGGCTTCCTCGAATTTTTCTTTCTGGGCTATGTAGCGCTGCTCCCGTTCACGATTAAACCGGTCAGCCAGGGCCAGGGATAGCAGTAGTGCTTCCAGGGCAGACCCGATGACCAGACCATTTTCCGTGATTACATTGCGCGGAATCAGGCCGAATTTGTTCAGGGATACGATGGCGGTGCCCAATACCAGCGTGAACCAGGCCACTGTGTAGAATCTGGCATCTTTAACCCCCCGAGCCCACAGGATCGGACCTATGGCAAGCAAGGCAAGGCTTGTCGGGAACACCAGGGCAACGGAAAACCGGGTGGAGATGGAATAGGGTAATACCGTGGAGAGCGCGCAACTGATGCAATTAACAACCACTGTTACTCTGAGAAATCTGTTGAACAGGGGCAAACGATTCTTGAGTGACAGAAATTCCATGCTGAAAAGAGCAGCGAATACCATGGTAGCCGGCACGAAAAAGAGCACACTGACCTGGTTAAGGTGGGGCTTGTCAGGCCAGATAAACTGCTGTGCAAATCCGGTCATGGCGGCTTGGGTCATAACAAAGCAGAAGATAAACCCGATGTAATAAAGGTAACTTTTCTCACGCAGGGAAAAATAGATAAACAGGTTGAACAGCACCATAATCCCCATTACGCCAAAATAGCTGGCTTTGGTGATCAGTATGGCCTGATCCTGAAGAAAGAATTCCCGTTCACTCCATAACTCCAGCGGCAGCTGCTGAGCCCCCGCGGTGTAGACCCGCAGAAACACTGTTTGTTCTGCACCGGCGGGTATATTCAGTTCGAACAGAAAATCCCGGTGCTCGAACTCCCGGGACGACAAAGGCCGGGTGTCGCCGGTATTGACAGTTTTGATGACCTGGTTCTGTTCATTTACCAGGTAAAAATCAACCACATCCAGCAGCGGATAGGCCACCGCGAGAATCCGCCGGGCTTTGTCGCCCGTGTCGTTGACAAAGGTAACACGGTACCAGAAAGTGGAATCTGTATAGCCAAAGTTGGGTGTGCTGACGTCACTGCCTATCCACTGGTAATCAAGATCCCCGCTTTTCACCTGGTCAATGGAAAGGCTGCCGTGGGAATCCTCCATCAGGTCAATCTGATAGCCCAGGTTTTTTACCGCAGATTCATTAGTAAGCTTTACCGGGTCGGCATAGAGGGGCGCGGCCGCACACCACAGCAGAACTGCAGTCAGCCACAGCAAAGGTGTAACCGGGTTGTGCCGGGAACGTACTTTCACTCAGTCCGATATCCTGCAATGAGAACTATTAGCTAAGTATAGACCCTAATTGAACAAGGACAGCTTTTAACCTGTCCATATAGCGATTTGTTCTAGTCTTCCGCGGTAGCTGTATTCCGGGGAAATTATCCAATAGAATCAACAGGCTGCCATTACATGATATGATTTGCCGGGTGCGTGATGGTTCGGGGTCATCATGGTTATAGCCGGGGCTGTTCTGGTGGCCGTGGTTGCGAATTGATTGCTGTTAACAAGGACTAAGGAAAACGAATAATAACCATGGTTTATCTTATTCTCGTACTCGCTGTTCTGGTGGTGCTGTTTTATTTTGTCCCGAAACGGGCTGCTATCATTCTGTCGGTTTTCGCTGGCATCATTGCAGCCGTTGCACTGGGTATCTACTGGCAGGACCTTCAGGAAAAGAAACGCTTTGACCAGATTGAGGTAAACCTCAGCATTGAGCCCGACAGCTGCCCTGACGACAAGCTCCTCAACACTCATATCAAAAATACATCTGAGCAGGAAATCTACCGGGTACACTTCTATTTCAACGTCTACCGGGAAGGGTTCAGTACGGCGATTTCCAGGTCTTACCGCAACGAGGTGACGGTAAACAAGATCATTGCCCCCGGGAATGATTACAGTACCTGCACCGATCTGCCCGAAATCGATGAAACCATTCCACGGGATGAGCTGCGTTTTGAGCTGGAGCGAAAACGGGTGTGGTTTGAACCACCGGTAATATAAAACCAAGAAGCTGACAAGATTATGTCCCTTAATGCCAACCGACATCATAAAAACGAACATCGCAAGCGTCAGATCATTGAAGCGGCAGTGTCTGTGCTCAAAGAAAAGGGTGTAGCTGCCAGCAGTATGAATGATTTCATTAAAGCTTCCGGCTTGAGTAAAGGCGGGGTATATCACCACTTCGGCAGTAAGGAGGAATTGCTGATTGGTGTGCTGAATTACTTTTTTGAGCGGAATGTCAGTGATATTTCTATCCCCGATGTGGAAAACCTGACTGCGTATGAACAAATGACACAGCTGTTGACCGAACGGCAGGAATTACTGGAGCGGGTGGGGGAGCTGGCTCAGCTCATGATGGACTTTCTGGCCCATGCCACGACAATTCCGTCCATCAAGCAGCAATGCCATTTCCAGTACAGTCATTTTCAGGACCATATTGCCTCCATCATCAGGCTGGGCATTGATAATGGCGAGTTCAGGGAAGATACGAACCCCAAAGCAATAGCCTCTGGCATTATGGGCGTGTTTGATGGCATTTGTACATCTATGATGGTAGCGCCGGATCGGATAGAGTTTCCCGGTTATGCCGTTGCAACTGCACTGGCTATTCTTGAGGGAATCAGAAAGGACAAACCATGAGAGCGTTACAAGTCAATGAATTTGCCGACCCGTCCAAAATATCCGTCTCTGAGGTGCCGGAACGTGATCCGGGGGCTTCCGAGGTCAAAATCAGGGTAGGGGGAGTGGGAATAGGTTACTTCGACGGTTTGCTGGTAAAGGGTGAATATCAGATCAAGCCGCCGTTACCGTTCATTCCGGGCAGCTCTATTGCGGGAGAAGTGGAGTCGGTGGGCGACAAGGTAACTAATGTTAAGCCCGGGGACAAACTGGCAGCCTTTACCTTGCTGGGCGGGCTGGCGGAAAAAGCGGTTCTGCCTGCGGACTCCATTGTAAAACTACCGGACAGTATTGATCTTGAAGAGGCTGCCAACTTTTTTATCGCCTATGCTACCGGAGTTCTTGGGCTCAAGGAACTGGCACGCACCCGCCCCGGTGAAAAAGTGATGATCCTGGGCGCGTCGGGCACCACCGGCTCCACTGCCATAGAGATCGCCAAAGCCATGGGGGCAGAAGTGATTGCCTGCGCTTCCACAGAAGAAAAGCGCGACAAATGCATCGAAAGCGGTGCTGATCACGCCATAGACTATACCCTGGAAGACTGGCGTAAACAGGTCAAGGCGATAGCGCCGGATGGCGTTGACGTGGTCTATGACCCCATCGGTGGCCGCTGGGCAGAAACAGCGCTGCGCTCCATGGCAGCCGGTGGCCGGTATCTGATTGTCGGCTTTGTAGATGGCATTGCCCAGATACCCTTTAACCTGCCATTGCTGAAACGCTGTGCCATTATGGGAGTCAACTGGGGCGGGGAAGTGTTTGCCAACCCCGGTATCGTGTCGCCAGTGATTAATCAGATTATCGAGTGGGCTGTGGCCGGAAAACTGAAAACTGCACCCGACAAGGTTTATGCTCTGGATGAGGCCAGCGAGGCCTTTGCTGCACTCTTTAACCGCCAGTCTGTGGGCAAGATTGTGATCAACCCTTCCAGGTAATCGGGCTGTCCAAGGGCAGGTGTTCAGTAGTACGCCTGCCACTCACCCGTTTCACCGTTGCTGTAACCCAGCCACACGTCGCTGATATCAACAACATCCTTCCAGTAACTGAGATCGGCGTTGTCCTTCGCGCTGAAGGGAACGCTGAATGCCATATCCGCTTCTTCACACGCGCTGAATCCTTCTGCCCAGCCGCCTTTATGGGCTGTGATAAACCATCCGCCGCCATGGTGGTCCCGGCAGGCAAAGGGTAATGGTGTATCGCACGCAGCTGCTTCAAAACGGCTGCTGCCATTATGCACTGCACAGTTTTTTTCCGGCGCGGATGCGGGCTCATTGACTGCCCAACTCCATATACCAGCGCGCAGACGGCCGTCAAAAGGCCGTAATTTGTCCAGCCCGATCAGGTTGATCTCGCAGTTAACCAGGTTGGTCACCAACTCCGGCGTAATCCGGGGGCCGGCAGCACCCACCAGGTTTGACAGCACCGTGCGATCTTCCTGAATGCGGACAAAGAGCGCATCGATGTTTTCCTCAGGGTAACTTTGCGACAGACAGTCGGGCGCCGGGAGCAGGTCTTCCACGCCTGCAGTGGGATATCCCGATGGCCCGTTTTCAAAGCCTGCAAACACGTACTGGCTGAAATAGCTGTTCTGGCAACCATCGGTAATCAACAGAATATTTTTACCGGCATCGCGAACCTGTTGCTTGCTCATGCTGGATGGGACTTTGCTGAAGCCAAAGTTTTCCGGTTTATAAACAAAGGGGGCGATGGTTTTTTCAATGGCATTCAGCGCCATGTGATAATGGGTGCTGTTGATGTGGTCCTCGATATAAACAAGCAGCACTTCATCGCGGTTTTCCGGCTTGGAAATCCAGTCTGCGATTTCCTGCAGGCCGGCCACAAAGGGTCTGTCCCAGGGGCTGCAGCCCAGGTGATTACCCAGGCCGTGACATAACAACAGATCGATGGACCAGGTGCCAGTTGCCTGGTCATAAACATTGAAGGAATGTACATCCAGTTCCAGTGCCCGGATATCCATACGCAACTGACTGGTAATGCTGTGGGTCTGGTTTGGATCAGGGTAACTCTGGGGTGTGGTGTAACTGGAGGCGTTGTAGGAGTTATGGGTTCCCATAAAAGTTGATCTTGTCAGGGGAACGTTGGCATCCAGTTCTCGCTGGAGGCTGTGGGCCCGGTGTTCCCAGGAGGCTTCATAGCGGGAGATCTCCTGTTCACAGCCGGTAAGGCTCGTCAGGCCAACCCACAACAGGGCAAAAGACAGTTTTCGGTTCATCATTTTCATTAGTTGTTATTTGATTGTTTTTGTTATTGATAGGATTATTAAACCGCAAACAGGTATACCCTGTATAGTGACTCTTTGTAACCAGACTGTCATCGGGTGTTTTTGGTTATAATTCTAACTAAAACAAGAGCTTGCCGATTGGTTGTTGGTGCTTTCCGTGGGCGGGATGGTTATTTTCTCAATGGCAGAAACAACATGCCCTTGAGCGAGACCACCTGCTTCGGGTCGTCGTAGCGCTCCAGGCCTATTTGTATCCCATCGTGGCCCTTTTCCGGCTGTGCCTGGTAAGTTCTGAAAATCCGGTCCCAAATCGACAGGCTGAAGCCAAAGTTACGGTTGGCTTCACGGTAAATGCGGGAGTGATGCACCCGGTGCATGTCGGGCGTCACCACCAAACGGCGCAACACACCATCGATTGCTACCGGCAGGCGGATATTACTGTGATTGAACATGGCCATGGCATTCAGGATCATTTCAAACAGAATCACGCCCAGTACCGGGGCCCCCAGGATCGCGATAAAGGCAAATTTGATGAGCAGTGACAGGATGATTTCCAGCGGGTGGAAACGGGAGCCCGTGGTGACATCATAGTCCAGGTCGGCATGGTGGACCTTGTGAAGTCGCCAGAGCAGGGGGATTTTATGAATGATGACATGCTGGCCGTAGATCACCAGATCCAGCAGCACAACCGTCAGAATTACTTCCATGGCGTGGGGCCAGTCAGTCCAGTGAAAAAGGCCGAATGAGTATTGTTCCACTGTCAGAGCCATACCCACTGCTGCAGCAGGAAAAATGATACGCAACAGCAAACTGTTAAAAAACACCAGCCCGAGATTGTTTGGCCAGCGCTGGGTACGGGGAATCTTCAAGGGGCGCCGGGGAAACAACACTTCAGTCAGCATCAGGCCAAGCAGCACTGCGAAAAAGACACAGGCCCTGAGGGCCGCTTCATGTTGTATGATCCAGTTTTCCATGCATCAACCGAGGGGAACTGCGCTGTTCCTGACTTTTACCTGTTTCAGAGATTTGTGCTTGTATCGCAATTTGCAACCGCGGGTTCACTTCAGAGTTTATCCTTACAACACGCCGGTAGCCAGAGGATCTTGGTTACCCGAGGCCGCTGACGTCGCTCAACAGCACGTAAGCCCCGGTTTTGTTTCCCCAGCCGCTGTGCTAAGTTTATCAGGTCTTAATGCTGAGGCTGCCCATCGAGTATAAGGAGAAAGGCATGGCGAACGAAGGCTATCACGAACCCGTCGAAGATCTGTCTGATGACACCAAGGACATGCACCGTGCCATCGTTTCACTGATGGAAGAACTGGAGGCCGTGGACTGGTACAACCAGCGTATTGACGCCTGCAAGGACAAGGAACTCAAGGCCATTCTCAAGCATAACCGTGATGAAGAAAAAGAGCATGCCGCCATGGTGATTGAGTGGATTCGTCGCCGGGACACCAAGTTCGACAGCGAACTGAAAGATTACCTGTTCACCGACAAGCAGATTGCTCACGATTGAGTGGCGCAGGTTATCGAAGCCTTCACTACTGTACGTCCACCCTTGAAGGGCTTAGTGAGCCGGCGTGCGAAGTATCAGGTTGCTGCTCCGGCTCTCCCGTTGGTGTTGTGCCTGTTGTTTTTTGTGCTTCGTGTGTTTCGTGATTTCTCCGGCTTTGTACGAGTGCGGTACTGATCGGGGTTGGTGGTAAATTCGGGGTGCCCGTAATCCACCAGCAGCCGGTTGATCTTGTTGATCAGGAATCTGTCTGCCAGATCATTCACCAGGGGAATGTTCATGGCAATTCGGTGAACGATGAGCCTGGGAATGACATAACATTGCACCAGCACAAACAGAAGGTAGTCCCACCAGGAGGCTTCTACTCCCATCATTTTTGCTACCGGCTTTTCGTTTTCGCTTAGAAAAGCCTTCTGGAAGAACACAGTGGCAAAGCTTTTTTCACAGGCATTGTAAATCCGGCTTTTCAGCGAGTGGTCTTTTGGCCGATAGGCTGCCATGGTGGCCCGTACCAGTTCGCCGCAGGTGGCGTCGTCGTAACCATCCCGCAATGTTGAGGCATAGGTCAGCATGACATCAACGATTTCCCGGGGTGTTGCGGGCAACAGGTCCTCTGGCAACCCCAGCAGATAACACTGATAACGACACAGCTCTACCACCGCCCGTTCGCGGTCATTAAAGGTTGTTCTGCCCTTGCTGATCACGGTGAATGCCGTCAGGAACGCCGGGATCGTGCCGGCTGGCATCTGGTCCACCTGGGGAATGGGAATGCCATATACCTTGCAATCCCACTTTTCCGGGTCTTTCATCAGGTGGAATCGCACCATGGAATGCATCAGCCTGACCATGGCGGCGGCCTTGAAGCCAACGCCATCACGGCGCAGGGCACCGGGCAAGGTGGCAGTAGTGAAAAAGCTCGCGGTTTCGTTCACCCGCTGCACCGATGCCTGCGTGGACAGGGCTCCCGTCAGGGCCATGGGAAGGCCGGAATATTTGTTCATAAAGGTGGCGATAAAGGCCCCGCGTATTGCAAAGGGCACCAGGTTGGCCATCTGAATACGTCCATAGCGCGCGCCTTTCTCCACCAGGTTCATATCCAGCCAGGTCGGTGTCCGCTCCATGGCGGCGATAAAATCCTTAAGCTCCTGAGGGGCGTCTGGAATACTCTCCACCCCCTGGTCACAGGCCTTCTGCAGCATCTGCACCAGCGGCCGAAAACCATAGGTGGGGGTCAGAGCGGCGTAGGCGTCCGCGACAGTGTCTCCCAGCAGGGTATAGGCCCTGGCCCTTTCTATTCGGGCACTGTCAGCCAGAATCCGCTGGCGGTACTGCCTCGCGAGCTTTCCCGGTAGCATGCTTTCCACCGCCGGGTTATCGGTGAACCGCTCCGGTGTGATCGAAAAATCCACCTTGCCGTAGAGCGAGGGAATACGCTCTTTCTGTGCCTCCACCTGGGACCACAGGGTATCCAGGTTCACCGACATCGCCATAAAACGCCTCTCTAACTGAGCAGAACTCACCGGTATTGTTAGTATGCTTTACAATAGAGGTGTTTGGCAAGTTTGGCCAGAGTAGGGTCGGATGGTTACCGGGCAGGATTATGCCCCTGGGGCAAAGGATGGATAGGGGGAAGAATGGATGAACTCAACAGCAACTTCCCTGAGATCACCCCGCGCAGGGTTGTCATGCGGTCCGCTATCAGTTTTAGCTTGTTGGCAGGGCCCTGCAGCAGAATCACGCTCATGGTCTTGGTGTGAGTGAGGTTCACATTCAGGGAGCTGATGACTTCATCGATGTGCTTGTACTGCAGGTCGTGCAGTCTGGTCTGTAATCCGGGCACCGAGTGGTCGTACACCAGATTCACGGTGCCCGTCATCACATCTTCCCCCAGTTCCTGCCGGTGCTCGTTCAGCTGGTGGGAAATCATGTCACAGATGGCATGGGAGCGGCTTTCAAAGCCACGCGCGTTCACCATGGCATCAAACTGCTGCAGCAGATCCTCTGGCAGCGATACGCTGATGCGGCTTACGGTTTGCTGTTTTTGAGTCTGTTTGATCGCCATGGGGCAGTTGCCTGTTAATAAAACGGATTCAGAACAGGTGTGAATAGCGTTCCACTTCCCAGGCAGAAACCGCCGTGTGGTATGCGTTCCATTCTTCCCGTTTGTACCGGATAAACTCGTTGCGTAATTCGGTGCCCAATACCTTTTCCACGAAGGGGTCTGCGGCGAAGGCATCCACCGCTTCAGCCAGGGTTCTGGGCAGAAACTCAATGCCCCGTGCCTGGCGTTCTTCCTCACTGAGGGCGTACAGGTTGTCGTCCTGGGGCTTGCCCGGGTCCAGTTCTTCTTTGATTCCCTCCAGGCCCGCCGCCAGCGCCAGTGTGGCGGCCAGGTAAGGGTTAACCGCGCCGTCAGCATTACGGGATTCACAACGACCGCCCCCCATGGGCACGCGAATGGAATTGGTGCGGTTGTTGGAGCCGAAGGAATTGAACACCGGCGCCCAGGTGAAGTAGGGCATATCCCCCTGACGCACCAGCCGCTTGTAGGAATTCACGGTAGGCGCGAAGGCAGCACAAAGGGCGCGCCCGTGTTTGATAATGCCGGCAATAAACTGGTACCCGATGGGTGTGATGCCAAGCCCGTGGGGATCATCTTTCGGATCGCATTTGAAAACGTTTTCGCCGGTATTGAGATCGTACAGCGACATATTGAAATGCGCGCCGTTCCCGGTTTTATTGGAGAATGGTTTGGGCATGAACGTGGCGATTAACCCTTCCTGTTTGGCATATTCCTTGGCCATGGTGCGCAAAAATGTAAAACGGTCACAGGTTGTCAGGGCGTCGGCGTACATGAAATCAAACTCGTACTGACCGTTGGCATCCTCGTGGTCAAACGAATAGAGATCCCAGCCAAGATCGTTGATGGTTGTGGCCATTTTGTCGAGCCAGGTGAACTGATCCAGAAAGCTGCGGGTGTCGTAACAGGGCTTGATAAGTTTGTCGTCGGGATTGGGTACCTGAATCGTGCCGTC
>JAWVYU010000081.1:0-15856 GCA_033722575.1 Ketobacteraceae bacterium
ACCACCCTTTCCAGACTGAGCCTGGACGGCGACCTGCGATTTTTGTCGCTGTCCGGGGGCCTGAAACGGCGCGTGCTGCTGGCCCGGGCGCTGGTACAGGATCCCGACCTGCTGTTGCTGGACGAGCCCACCAACCACCTGGATATTGACGCCATACAGTGGCTGGAAGGCTTTCTTCAGCAGTACACCGGCGCCTTGCTGTTTATCAGCCATGATCGCGCCTTTATAAAAAATCTGGCCAACCGTATCGTGGACCTGGACCGCGGCAAACTGAGCAGCTGGGAAGGCAGCTACGATAATTACCTGCGCCGCAAGGAAGAGGCTCTGCACGCCGAGGAAAAAGAGCGGGAGCGCTTTGACAAGAAGCTGTCCCAGGAAGAAGCCTGGATTCGCCAGGGCATCAAGGCCCGCCGCACCCGCAACGAAGGGCGCGTGCGAGCTCTTAAGGCCATGCGCAGCGAATACGCCCAGCGCCGCCAGACCCTGGGCAAGGCCAACCTTACCAGCAATGCAGCGGAAAAAAGCGGCAAGCAGGTGATCGAAGCCGAACATATCAGCTATCAGTACGATGGCACCCCCATTGTGAAGGACTTTTCCACCCTGATTCTGCGGGGCGACAAGATCGGCATTATCGGCCCCAACGGGGTGGGCAAATCCACCCTGCTCAAGCTGCTGCTGGGCAAACTGGAACCCCAGTCCGGCCGGGTGCGGCTGGGTACCAATCTGGAAGTGGCCTATTTCGACCAGTTGCGGGATCAGCTGGATGAGACCCGGTCCGTGCGCGACAACGTGGGCGAAGGCTCGGACACGGTCACCATCAATGGTCAGAGCAAGCACGTGATTGGCTACCTGCAGGATTTTCTGTTCACCCCGGAGCGGGCCAATACGCCGGTGAGTGCACTGTCCGGCGGGGAAAAGAACCGGCTGTTGCTGGCCAGAATTTTCACCCGGCCGTCCAATGTGCTGGTGCTCGACGAACCTACCAACGATCTGGATATAGAAACCCTGGAATTGCTGGAAGAAATGGTGACGAACTACCCGGGCACAGTGCTGCTGGTAAGCCATGACCGGGACTTTATCAATAACGTGGTTACCAGCACGCTGGCTTTCGAGGGCAACGGCGTGATCCGTGAATATGTGGGTGGTTACGATGACTGGCTCCGGCAGCGGCCTTCCCCTGCTCAGGCTGGAAACCGCAAGCCCTCTGACAAAGCTGCGGAAAAACCCACAGAAAGCGCCGGGAAAAAGGTGCCGGACAAGCCCCAGCCCAAGGCGCGCAAATTGAGTTACAAGGAGATCCGGGAACTGGAAGCCCTGCCCCAGCAAATCGAGGATCTGGAGACCGAACAGAGTGAGCTGCACGAAAAACTGGCGGACCCCAGACTGTACCAGGATCAACCTCAGAACGTGCAGGCATTGCAGGATCGCCTGGCCGTGGTCGAGTCAGAACTGGAACAAGCCTTTGAGCGATGGGAAGCACTGGAAGCATTGAAATAACTGGAAAAACAGTGTGCTTTGGCTAACCTTTCAGTAACAACCGCTGACGCCCGTTACCGGTTGCCAAACGTTGCACACCCAGACATATCAAGGATAAGGTCGGCTTGAATCAGCGCGTTCTGTTCACCGGAGCCCTCGCCTGTGGGGCACTTCTCACTTTGCTGTCAGATAACCCCTATTTCGGTGCCGGCATTCTGCTGATTCTGGCCACTGGCAACTGGCTGCTCCACCCTGCTCCCCAAAGGCCGGAAGATACTAAGGCCCCCACCAAAGAGTGGCTGGATGATTCCGCCAGCCACACCCTGAAATCCACCCTGAAGCTGGAGCTGCATCACCAGCAGACTGTTATCGTGGACATCGAGCAGGTGAAGCAGGCCATCCATGATGCTGTGAACCAGCTGATTCGCGAAATAACGGCTAAACTTACCCGAATGCAAGTCATTGAAACCCTGCTGCAGGATATCACCCCGGATTGCCGTATCGCCGCCCGAAACCAGGAGAAAATCAGCAGCCTCTATCCCATGGTGAATCAACAGACGGACGATACCAGGGGCTGGCCGGCGCAAACCAGCAATCATGAAATCGATCTGTTTTAATTTGACTCTATTGACTTTGAATCTAAAGGAGAACACCGATGCCAGTTGAATGCACACAGGATGGAGACACGCTCACCATCAGCATCGTGGGCCGTTTCGATTTTGAGATGGTGCAGGAGTTTCGTAATTCCTATGCCGATAAAGACGCCAAACACTATGTGATTGACATGCGTGGAACCGAACACATGGACAGCTCTGCCCTGGGCATGCTGCTTAACATGCGTAAAAGCCTGGGCGACGACGCCAGCATTTCCATCATTAACTGCCGGCCGCAGATCAAGAAAATCCTGACCATTTCGCGCTTTGACAAAAAATTCAAGATCGAGTAATGACTCGGCGCCAGCAGTAGAGCAATACCGCAATGAAAATACTGGTTGTTGACGACACTGAAGCCAACCGTAAACTCCTGTCCTGGATTCTGGAAGATGACGGGCACCAGGTGATTGAAGCCGGCGATGGCAAAGAGGCTGTGGACCTCTTCAAAAAAGACATCCCGGACATGGTGCTCATGGATGTCATGATGCCGGTCATGGATGGGTACGAAGCCACCATTGCCATCAAGGAATTTTTGGGGGATCGGCATGTTCCCATTATCTTTCTGACTGCGCTGTCAGATGATGCGTCACTGGCCAAATGCCTGTCCATTGGCGGCGATGATTTTCTCAGCAAGCCTATCAACGAGCAGGTATTGCAGGCAAAAATCAAAGCCCACTCCCGAATCCGCGAGCTGAATGAGCAGATCAACACCAAGAACGAAGAACTGAAGCGCCTCCATGCGCACACCATGCGCGAGCATGAAATCGCCAAGGCAGTGTTTGAGCGGGCCATGGCCGCGAGCCTGCAGGACTGCGCCAATGCACGCCATTATGTTTCGGCTGCCACCACCTTCAACGGCGACCTGCTGTTGACGGCGCCCTCCCCTTCAGGCGGCCTTTACACCTTGCTTTGCGATTTCACCGGCCACGGGTTACCCGCCGCCATCGGCGCACTGCCGGTATCGCAGATCTTCTACGATACAACTAACGACGGCAAGGCGGTGAGTGATATTGCCAGCGAAATCAACAAGGCACTGGAAAAGTTCCTGCCCGATGACATGTTCGCTGTGGCAGCCATCTGTGAACTGAATTCCGAAGGTAACCGCCTTACCCTGTGGAGCGGGGGTCTTCCGGACGTGTTTGTGACTGATGCCCGCGGCAAGCTCAAATTCAAAATCCACTCCACCCACATGCCGCTGGGAGTGCTTAACGAGGAAGAGTTCGAGCGGGATGTTAAGATCTATGAGATGGAAACCGGTGACAGAGTGTACCTGTACTCTGACGGAATTCCCGAAGCGCTGAATCCCAGGGGCGAGATGTATGGCGAAGAGCGGCTGCAGCAGATGTTCAACGGTGAACGTAAAGATCCCTTTGTGCGCCTTATTTATGACATCAAGCAATTTACCGGGCCGGAACAGAATGACGATATCACCATTATCGAGCTGATCTGCAAACCTGTTGAAATGGAGCATGAGACCACCAGACCCGAGGAGTTGCCACCCCAGCCGCCCTGGAAAATCCAGCTGGATCTTGATGCAAAGGACCTCAAGGGCGCTTCACCTGTCAGCACGCTGATCGATATGATGGGCGCCTCCCCACTGGTGCTTGCCCACAAGGATTTTCTCCATACGATTCTGTCCGAACTGTTTTCAAATGCGCTGGAGCATGGCGTGCTGGGACTGAATTCAAAGCTTAAGCGGTCAGAGGATGGCTACCTGGAATACTACCAGCAACGGGAAGAAAAGCTCAGTCAGCTGGAAGCCGGTTTCGTCAGGATCGCTGTGGAATTCAAAGCCGACACAGAAAAAGCAGAGGTTCATATCGACGTGAAGGATTCCGGTAACGGTTTTGATATCAACCGTATTTACCGCTCCAAGGAAGATGATGCCTTTGGCCGTGGCGTGTCCCTGATTAACACCCTTTGCGACCAGGTGCAGTACAGCGACAACGGCAGCCGGGTACAGGCAACCTATGTGATCCGGTAACGGGTGTGATTCGGCAGCCGCCGTGACCCGGCAACCACTGCCGGCCGCACTGTTCAGCACTGCATCCGGGTTTTATACGCCAACATTACCGGACTGGGCCAGCAGTTCCTGGCGGTACACTGACGGGGTTTTTCCCGTCCACTTCTTGAAAGCCCGGTGAAAAGAACTGGCCTCGGAAAAGCCCATCAGCATGGCAATTTCGTCTATGGTCAGCTCATGTTTTGACAGATAGAAAACCGAGGCATCTTTACGGATGCTGTCCTTGATTTCCTGATAACTGGTATTTTCATCCTTCAGACGGCGACGCAGGGTTTGCGGCGTCATATTGAGTTTTTCGCAGATTACCGAAAAGTCGGGAAAGTTATTACCAAACTCTTTACTGATAATGGAACGGATACGAGCGTTCAGGCTGGCGCTTTCAATATCCCCTTCCATCAGTTCCCGCAGGGATGATTTCAGGAATTTGGACAGCGACAGGGCATTCTGCACCAGGGGCATTTTGAGGTAACGCTGATCCAGCACAATTTCGGTCTGGGGCTGATTGTAAAACACCGGACAGGCGAATTGAGAGGCGAACTCGCCGTCGTCTTCGCAGGGAAAGTCGAAGCAGAGTTTTTTGGGCACAATCTGCTGGCCCACCAGCCAGCTCAGAAAACGGATGGTCAGGAATACCACGGCTTCCATGATATTGCTCTGAAATTCCACCTCGCCCTTCACGAAGTAGCGGATAATGCCTTCGTCGTCTTCATGGTACAGCCTGGAATGAATACTGAGATTGAACAGCTCGTAGAATTTGCTGCCCCGCAGAATCGCCTTTTCCAGGGTGGCACAGTTAATCACTGCGTGAGCCATCATGGAAAAAGTGCCAGGCCGGGAAACCCGCCCCTCGCCAAACCCCATGAATTCGTCCTGGGTACGGCGCATCACCTCCAGCATCAGCTCGGTGAACAGGCGCTTGTCGATGCGCGCATCCTGCTGATGAATCATCTCCGGCGCAATGCCAACAGCCTCGAGCAGCTCTTCGGTGCTCGCCCCACCCCTTTTGGCGCCTTCCAACAGCAAAAGCACCAGCCTTATTGGTATAGTTCTACCACTCACTCTGTTACTACACTCTTTGCAATCTGTTGAAATTCTTTGTTCTTATAGCTGGAACAGCAGGCTCTGTTTTAACTTTTATTTGACCTGTGAACCGGATTCTCGACAGTCGCACCCGATTTCCTCTAACATCGGGGGAAACGCCACCTACTCTAAAGGCACTGGCCCACAAGTTCCAGCGTTTCTGGGCGATTATGTCAGTAATTTTGGCATATTGGGTCATTGGCGCAAACGGGTGCTGGCACCAGAATTATTATCAATCAGTCAGGGCTGCCGCTGTACGGAGCAACAAGTAAAATGTCTATTGAAAACAGAGCCATATTCGAAGAAGAACATCATGTATTCCGGGACAACTTCCGTCGTTTCTGCGACGAGGAAGTGGCCCCTTACACTGAAGAATGGATTGAAAACGGCATCGTTGACCGGGCCGTGTGGGAAAAGGCCGGAGAGAACGGTTTTCTGGCGCCCTTTATTCCCGAGGAGCACGGCGGCCTTGGCCTGACAGACTTCCGTTATTCACTCATCATGATTGAGGAACTGGCCATGATCGGCGAGGCCGGTTTTGCCCTGAGCCTCCACAACGATGTGATTGCCCCCTATCTGGAATCCTATACAACACCTGAGCAGAAGGCCCGCTGGCTCCCGAAAATCTGTTCCGGGGAAGCCATACTGGCCATTGCCATGACCGAGCCCGGCACCGGTTCCGACCTGCAGAACATCAAAACCAGAATCGAGGACAAGGGCGACCATTACATCCTCAACGGTTCCAAAACCTTTATTTCCAACGGCATTATTTCCGACCTGGTCATCGTGGCGGCAAAGGCAGACGAAGGCGTGAGCCTGGTGGTGGTAGAGCGCGGCATGGAAGGCTTCAGCCGCGGTCGCAACCTGAAGAAAATGGGCATGAAATCCCAGGACACCGCGGAGCTGTTTTTCGAAAACGTGATACTGCCCAAGGAAAACCTGCTGGGTCAGCCGGGTCAGGGATTCATCTATTTAATGCAGAAACTCGCACAGGAGCGCCTGGTGTGCGCAGCCGGCGCCATGGCAGCCTGTCACTTCTGCTTTGAGGAAACCCTGGATTATGTGAAGGAACGTACCGCCTTTGGACGCCCCATTGGCAAGTTCCAGAATTCCCGTTTCAAGATGGCGGAAATGCATACCGAGATCACCATCGGTCAGAGCTTCGTGGACAATCTGGTGATGAAACTGAACGACAAGACACTCACCCCGGAAGAGGCCTCCATGGCCAAGTGGTGGTGTACGGATCTGCAGAACCGTATGGTGGACCAGTGTGTCCAGCTCCACGGCGGCTACGGCTATATGATGGAATACCCTATTGCCCGTGCCTATGTGGATTCAAGAATTACCCCGATCTTTGCGGGAACCAATGAAATCATGAAAGAAATCATTGGCCGCGGGCTGGGGCTATAGAGGGAAGCTGCCCATTTTATAATTAACGGCAGCCAGCAATACCAAAGGCGGTTCATTCGCGTTGTAGAGACGTGCTCTTCAGCAGGATGCGCCGCCTTTTTTTATGCCTGAAATAACCATTAGAAGAACCATAAGAGGTTGGGAACCATGTCAGACATTCGCTTCGACGATCGGGTGGTGATTGTGACCGGTGCCGGTAACGGCCTGGGTAAAAGCCATGCCATGGAGTTTGCCAGACGCGGCGCAAAAGTTGTTGTCAACGACCTGGGTGGCAGCGCTACCGGTGAAGGTGAAAGCAAAAACGCAGCCGACACCGTTGTGGATGAAATCCAGGCGGCGGGCGGTGAGGCCGTGGCCAGCTATGAGTCCGTGACCGAAGGCGACAGGATTGTAGAAGCAGCCCTGGATAATTTTGGCCGCATTGATGTCATCATCAACAATGCCGGTATCCTGCGGGACAAAAGCTTTCATAAAATGACCGACGCTGACTGGGACCTGGTGTACCAGGTTCACGTGAAAGGCGCGTTCAAGGTGTCCCACGCAGCCTGGCCGCACCTGCGGGAAAACCAGTATGGCAGGCTGATCTTCACCTCGTCGGCGGCGGGCATTTACGGCAACTTCGGACAGGCCAACTATTCCATGGCCAAGCTGGGGCTCCATGGCCTGTCACAGACCCTGGCCCTGGAAGGCAAAAAGTACAATATTCTTGCCAATGCCATTGCGCCGGTGGCCGGTTCCCGCATGACAGAAACCATTCTGCCGCCACAGCTGGTAGAACAGCTGAAACCGGAGTATGTCACGCCGCTGGTGATCAAGCTGTGCGATGAAAACAATCAGGAAACCGGCAGCCTTTTCGAGGTGGGTGCCGGCTGGATCGGTAAATTACGCTGGGAACGGGCCAAAGGTGTGGGCTTCAATATCAGCAGCGGCCTGTCTGCCGAAGCCATTGCGGAAAGCTGGGACCGGATTTGCGACTTTACCGATGCCGATCACCCCGGGAACACCCAGGAAGCCATGATGGCCATGATGCAGAACCTGCAGAACCGGTAGCCTGCTATACCGCTGCTATACCGGGTCGGGTTTCCGGTATTTTGCCAGCTGGCGGCTCAGGGCCACCAGCTGGTTGGCCGAATCCCAGATCTCGCCGTCCACCTCCAGCAGCCCGTTGGTGAGGTAACGGGTAATAAAGCGCCCCAGCAGGCGCCCCGGTGCCGGCCTGGCCCGCACCTGAACGGTCAGCTCCAGCGTCGGCACCCAGCCGGCAAAGCCATACACCGCAAACACCGTTGGCGGTACACAGTCACAGAAAAACGGCAACGACAGCACATCCGGATCAGAGCCATCAGCAAACCGGAAGGTCAGCAGGTGCTCCGGCTTTCCTGACAGATCGCCCTTGATCCAGGCTCCCTCCTCCGGCGCGAACAGCATATCCAGCCGATCATGGATGGCCAGTGTTTTTGGCATTTGCAGACACCGGTCCGGATCCGGCCAGGCAGGCGGCTGCGTACCGATCCAGGTTTCCCCCCGGGTGCGGGACAAATCTCCGTAGGTGGCGGTAAAACGCGCCCTTTCCCGACCACCCTGAATCAGCCGCGCACACCCGGTGGATACACTGCGGCCTTCGCGGATATTCTCAAAGGCGATATCGCAGTCCCCCGCCTCGCCGCGATCGATGTAATGGCCGGTAATTGTGAGGGGGTCAGGATGGGGCAACCCTTCCCTGATGACGTTGACGGCAATCCCCATCAGGTAGCCGCCATTGGGAATGGCACCAATATTCCAGCGGGGTGTTACCACCCCTTTCCAGAGCGTATCGCTGACTTTGGTAACCCGGGTATCCTCGCGGTATTCTCCCATCTCGTGGTACGCCCCCTTGATGTCTTCTTAAACGAACCTGGCGAGAGCCCCCAGCGGATGATGAGCAAAGGCCACGCTCATCATGTACACAAAGCACAGCAACGCAAAACCGAATGCCGCCACCCGGACAGTTTTGGTTTTGCCACGCTTGATAGCGATGGTACCGGCTATGATATACAGCACCAGCGCAACCACCTTGGCGGTCAGCCAGTCATGAGTGAGAGGATATTGCTGAATCTGGAACATCAGCACAATGGCACAAACTAACAAAAGCGTGTCAATGATGTGGGGAACGATCTTTACCCAGCGTTGCGCAAGCATGGGTGAATCCACTAACATCCACACTCCACGAACAAGGAAAAATATCCCACTGAGCATGGCAAAGGTCATGTGGGCATGCTTGAAAGCCATATACATAATAATAATCCCCGAATAAATCAGAATGAAAAGAGCAGCTTATGGTGCAGTACAATAAATTGATAAATGCCAACGGACAACCACAATTTGGGGTATTCGAGCATCCGATAAGGGAAGTCAATTACCGCGATTACGACTATCACGGAGTGATGGACCGAAAGGCCGGACCCGTGGCCAGGTATTTCCATTTCAACCAATTCCAGTTCATCGGTGTCACCAGCGATGAATTTGTTTTCGGCTGCGCACTGGTGGATATCAAATACCTGAGCAACGCTTTTGTTTACCTGTACAACCGCAAAACCCATACCATTGACGAATTCAGCTATCTGCAGCCGCTGGCGCTGAATGCAGCACTTTCCACCCATCCGGATGCCGGGGTGAGCCGGTTCAGGAAAGGCAAGGCGAAATTTGAGGTCAAAGCCAGCGAAACGCCCCGGCAACGGCGATTAACCGTGCACATCGGCCACAGCGTCGATATCGATATTACCCTCAGGGAACCGGATAACTATGAGCCCCTGGCGGTATGCAGCCAGAACGGCTACAGTGGCTGGACCTATACCCAGAAAGCACCCGCGCTGCTGGTGTCGGGCAAACTGAACTGGCAGGGGCAGACATTTTCACTGGATAACACACAGGCCCTTGGCAGTTACGACTGGAGCTGTGGTTACATGCGCAGGGAAACAGCCTGGAACTGGGCCAGCCTGTCCGGGTATCTGGATGACGGCCGGAGAATCGGATTTAACTTTGCGTCGGGCGTTAATGAAACCGGCTTCACGGAAAATGGTTTCTGGGTTGATAACAAACTCCATAAACTGGGGCAGATCCGTTTTATCTATGATCGCAAGGACCGGTACGGACAATGGAAACTCCAATCCTGCGATGGCCGCGTGAACCTGATCTTCGAAGCCGAAGGCGAACGGTCAGAGAAGCTGAATGTGGTACTGCTGGCATCCAACTTCACCCAGCTGTTCGGGAAATTTTTTGGCACCATTGAAACCGCAGACGGCGAAGTACTGACACTGAAAGGCCAGCCCGGTTTCGCCGAGGACCATTATGCAAAATGGTAATTAGCGACCTGCCGCTTATATACCCATAATGCGGTGAAATTGTGATCTCGTCGTGGTTTTAGATCCCTTTGTTATGAACCGGCCTGACGCTCCGGTTCTGCTGGATTCGACCTTTGGGGACATCTAGACTGAATAAACCTCATCCAACATCGCGTACTGAGAACCGCAGTTTATGATCGGTATACAGCGGCTTCGGCCGCCGGAACTCTGGTTAATATCGACGCTGATACTACTGGCGCTGTACGCAGTGCCAGGCCGGGCCAGCACCCCGGCAGCCCCTGCGCTGAGCGATGAAACCCCCGAAGTTACCCTGACCCGCACACTGAAACTGTACGAGGCGCCCGTGAACCTGGACTCCCTGGAGGAGCACCAGATCCGCAAAATCATCCGTGAAGCCACGCGCAGGGATGTCTATAACATCTCCCGTTCTGATACCGACTACTGGTTTCTGGGTTCCTTTCGCACCGGAAAAAATCTCAGCTCTCGCGAGGCGGTGATTGTGCTCGATCACCCCTATCCCCTTTACGACAATCTGCGCCTGATCATTAACCCACTGTCTGACAATACGCTGATTTTGGAGAATGGTAACGCCTATTCCTACCAGAACCGCCCCATCAAAACCCGGCTGATGGCCTTTGAGTTACCGGTGGAACCGGATACCGAATACCGGTTTCTGCTCAAGGTGCACAGCCTGGCAAAACAACCCCTGTCTCTGAGTGTACAAACCACGAAACACTTCCTTTCCCGAACGGTTCAGGTGGAATTTCTGTGGGGTTTGTTCTTTGGCCTGTTTTTTATCGCGGCACTTTACAACCTGCTGATTTTCGTCGCCACCCAGGAGCGGGTTTATTTGTATTACACCCTGTTTATTCTCTCCACCGGCCTTGCCCAGGCTGGTCTGACCAGCCATGGGATGGTTTACCTCTGGAACTTTGCGTCCGAATGGAACGAGGGAACAAACCTGCTGTTTGTAGGCTGCGCCGGTGTTTTCGGCATTCTGTTTACCCAGCACTTTCTGAAAACTGCCACCTACTGCCCGCAGATACACAAGCTGCTGAGTATTACATTTATTCCCTGTGGTGTGATTATCGGTGCGTCACAGATACTCCGTTACGACATTGCCACCACTATCACGGATCTGGTATTGGCCTGGCTGATGATTCTGATGATTTCCGCTGGCGTGGTGAGTTACAAGGCCGGCGAAAAAACCGCACGCTTCTTTCTGTTGGGCTGGGGCAGCCTGCTGGGCTGCATGATGATTTATATCCTGATGATGCGGGGCTTTATTCCGGTGAATGACTTTACGCTGTTCGCTCCCCAAATCGGCAGTATGCTTGAAATCAGCATTATTAACATTGCGATTGGTGACCGTATCCGCCAGGATCGCCGCGACAAGATTGATGCCCTTAACCTGCAGCGGGCCACCATCGGCAAGTTAAAAGGCGCCGAGGAAGCCCTGACACAACAGGCCCTGCATGATCTTACCACTGGCCTGGCAAACCAGAACATGCTGGCCATGGCTATCGAAAGGGCCCTGGTGAACGTAGATTCCAATGAAATGTACCTGGTGCTGGTAAAAATCAAGGACCTGCGGGAAATCAATAACACCCTCGGGCGCTACGTAGGTGACCAGGTTGCCAAATTTGTCGCATCGAATCTGCAGACTCTGCTGGAGGACATGCCGCAGCAATTCCAGTACGCCCTTAACGAGGACAATGAAAAGCTGGCGGTGACTCAGGGTGTCACCTATGCCTTTCTGATCCGGGCGCCGAATAACGACAGCGCGATTAACCTGGTAACCAATACCCTGAATCACTTGCCAAAATATTTCAGTCTGGAAAGCATTACCCTTGAGATTGAAACCTATGCCGGGCTGTGCAGTGCATCCCAGGCCAACAACAGCGATGAGCTGTGGCTCCGCAATGCCTTTGTGGCCATTGAGCAGGCCATCAAGTTTTCCCAGGCCTGCCAGCTCTACGATGAAGCCTTCAACCCCTACAGCGAGCGCCGGCTGGCGCTGATTAATGACCTGAAGAAGGCAGTTGAAGAGGAAACCCTGCAGGTATACCTCCAGCCCCAGCTGGATGGCAAATCAAAAACCATTGTGGGTGCCGAAGCCCTGTTGCGCTGGAACCACCCTCACCACGGTTTTGTCCCGCCGGATGAGTTTATCGGCATTGCAGAAGACTCAGGTGTGATCCGGTCCCTGACACGGCTGGTGGTAAAAAAATCCCTGCAGGCTCTGAGCGAATTGCATCAGAGGGGCTACATGATCAGCCTGTCCATTAATGTATCGCCCCAGAACCTGGAAGAAAAAGACCTGACGCCCTATATCGTCGAATCGCTCAATGCCTTTAATATCAACCCCAGATACCTGACCTTCGAACTCACAGAAACTGCCATGCTGATTAACCCTGAGCTGGCCTCCAGTGTATTGCATGAGTGGAATGAAATGGGCCTGGCCACCGCGATTGATGATTTCGGTACCGGCTACTCCAGCCTGTCCCATTTAAAACGCCTGCCCATGAAAGAACTGAAAATAGATCGCAGTTTTGTGAAGGACATGCTGAGCAATGAGGATGATCACCATATTGTTCAGGCTACCCTGACCATCGGCCACAGCTTGGGCATGCGGGTGGTGGCCGAAGGCGTAGAGGATGAACCGCTGCTAAGCAAACTGACAGAGATGGGCTGTGATCTGATTCAGGGATATTACCTGACCGCTCCCTTGCCGCTGGAAAACTTTATCGAGTGGCTGCGCAATACCGATTACGCCGTGGGTCACCCCAAAGTCAGGGCCATCGGCACCAAACAGCCCCGGCAGGTAACCCGCAAGCCCCAGCGCTGAATCCAAGTGCCGGACCCCGGTGCTTAATCCAGATACTCGTGCACCCGGCGCCGTAACTCCGGCACCACCTGTTCCTCAAACCAGGGATTTCTTTTCAGCCACACGCCATTACGGGGGCTGGGATGGGGCATGGGAAGATACCGTGGCATGAAGTCCCGCCAGTGGCGCACGTTTTCCGTGAGTGTTTTCTGCTGCTGATCTGCCGGCAGATAATAGTCCTGCGCGTATTTACCCACTAGCAGAACCAGGTCCAGCTGGGGCATGAGCGACAGTAATTGTTCATGCCAGGTAGCCGAACACTCGGGCCTGGGAGGCAGGTCACCGCCTTTGCCCTTTCCCGGGTAGCAAAATCCCATGGGTACAATGGCGAAACGGCCGGTGTCGTAAAAGGTCTCCCGGTCTACTCCCAGCCATTTTCTCAGGCGATCTCCGCTGGGATCGTTCCAGGGTATACCGGTGGCATGAACCCGGGTTCCGGGGGCCTGACCCACTATCAGCACACGGGCACGGTCGCTCACCCGCAGCACCGGATTCGGCCCCAGCGGCAAATGTTCGGAACACAGGGTACACCGGGTGATTTCCTGGTGAAGTCTGATAAGAGGTGATGTTTTCATGAAGGGGTTCACTGCCCGTGTTGCACACACGGGCAGTAAGATAAAGGCGGAAACCTATTTTTCAAGGATAGCAGTCACACCCTGACCACCTGCGGCACAGATGGAGATCAGGCAACGGCCGGAGCCTTTCTCGTTCAGCAGCTTGGCGGCTGTGTGCAGAATGCGCCCGCCCGTGGCCGCAAAGGGGTGACCCGCTGCCAGTGAACTGCCTTTGACATTAAGCCTGGTGCGGTCAATGCTGCCCAGGGCGGCATCGCGACCCAGCTTGTCCTTGCAGAAGGCATCGGTTTCCCAGGCTTTGAGTGTGTAGAGAACCTGCGCCGCAAATGCCTCGTGTATTTCGTAGAAGTCGAAATCCTGCAACGCCAGGCCGGCACGGTCCAGCATGCGTGGCACCGCATAGGCAGGCGCAATCAGCAGGCCTTCTTTTTTGCCCACAAAATCCACGGCCGCTGTTTCGCAGTAATTCAGGTAAGCCAGCACCGGCAGGTTGTTTTCCTTGGCCCACTCTTCGCTGGCCAGCAGCACAGAGGATGCCCCATCTGTCAGCGGCGTACTGTTGGCGGCCGTCATGGTACCGTTTTCGCGGTCAAAACAGGGTTTCAGTGTGGACAGTTTTTCCAGTGAAGTATCCGGGCGCAGGTTGTTATCACGCTCCAGACCCATGTAGGGAGATACCATGTCTTCCATAAAGCCTTCTTCGTAGGCTTTACCCATATTCACATGGCTGTTGTAGGCCAGCTCATCCTGATCTGCACGGGGGATTTCCCACTCTTTTGCGGTGATTTCACAATGCTCGCCCATGGAAAGGCCGGTGCGTGGCTCACCGTTGGCAGGAATCAGGGGCATCAGATGCTTGGGGCGGAACCGGCCCAGAATCTTCATGCGCTCCTGATTGGTTTTCGCCCGGTTCAGATCCAGCAGGATGTTACGCAGCCCTTCACTTACACCAATGGGCGCGTCGGAAGTGGTATCCACACCACAGGCAATGCCCGCGTCAATCTGCCCCAGGGCGATTTTATTCGCCACCAGAATGGCCGCTTCCAGACCCGTGCCGCAGGCCTGCTGAACATCATAGCAAGGGGTTTCCGGTGCCAGTGCTGTACTCAGTACCGCTTCCCGAACCAGGTTAAAATCCCTGGAGTGCTTCATTACGGCACCACCCACCACTTCGCCCAGTTGCTTGCCCTGCAACTGACAGCGCTCAATCAGGCCATTCAGTGCGGCGGTCAGCATGTCTTGATTACTGACGTGTGAATAAGCCGTGTTGGAACGGGCGAAGGGTATGCGGTTTCCGCCAACAATAGCGACTTTTCTGACTTTATCTACTTTCATGGATAAGCTCCCGATACAGTCCAGGGGATGATTGATAAAAATTTGATCGGCAATATTTCTGCTGCGTGCAGACTAACTGACTGGGCGTCATTTACATTGACCCTGACGCATCAGCCCTGATTAACCTGGGTCAATTTAAAAATCTGTGCTAGTCCTATAAGATACCGTTTCCTATGCATTAGCACTCGCCGTTAACGGCGTTGCAACTATAATACATTCTGCTGATAAAACACAGGATTGATACTATGGCTGATATTTACCAGTCCCTACTCGCTTCACCCATGGGCCGTCAGGTTCTCAATGCGATTAACCTGCCCGTTCCCGTTGAACTGGAACGCCACTGCCAGACACAAACCTCCTTCATCACCGGCAACGTTCTGGTTGGCGCAGCCGAAGGTGGCCGCATGCTCGACGCCATCAGTAAAACCATGGCCGGCAGCAACGCCAACGTCCAGGTTGGCCAGGGCGCACCGTCCAAAGATGCGCTGATGGAGGCCGCTGACAAGGCCAGCCTGAAACTGACCATTATCGATCCCAATGCGGATGCCGCCCGGTACAAAGGCCTGGTGTTTGATGCCACGGGCATTGAAAACAGCGAACAACTGCGGTCGCTGTATGATTTCTTTCATCCTGTGATCAAGAAAATGCAGGAGTCAGGCCGCATTGTGGTGATTGGCCTGCCACCGGAATCCTGCAAGTCCAAACCCTCCCAGCAAATAGCGCAACGGGCACTGGAAGGCTTCACCCGCAGTGTTGCCAAGGAAGTGGGTAAAAAAGGCGCTACCTGCAACCTGGTGTATGTTGCCAAACAGGCAGAAAAACAGGCTGAAGGCACTCTGCGTTTCCTGCTGTCGCCCAAGTCCGCCTTTGTGGATGCCCAGGTATTCCGCGTCGGCAAAGGCAAGTTTTCCTCCGACGATTTCAACTGGGCACTGCCGCTGAAAGACAAGGTGGCACTGGTTACCGGTGCATCCCGTGGTATTGGCGAAGCCATTGCAGAAACCCTGGCACGGGACGGAGCTCACGTGGTGTGCCTTGATATACCGGCAGCCGAAAAGGACCTCGACAACGTGGCT
>JAWVYU010000082.1:0-15836 GCA_033722575.1 Ketobacteraceae bacterium
CCTGCAGCGTTAGTGCGACAATCGTGATTATGCTCAAAGCAGTTTTTTTACAATAACGCTCAAGGCTCCTTGGTAGATTGCTTTTCATGATGTTTCCTTATAATTATATAAAATAGTTTATGGCGACAATAAAGGACCAGACCAAAGGTCTGGCCAGCGCCCTGATCGTACCAAAGTGCTAAAACAGGTTGCTGACGATTTCCTGTCAAAAAAGGACAATCCCCTTTGGGGTTGTCTTTTTCAGCCGTAGCGTGGGTTCAAATGTGAATACATAAGCATAATGTGGCCATGTCTTGCGGTATTGACATTAGCGCACCATGAGGCTGCTCCTCGCCCAAAGCGGACATTCTGGCCAGCGCCTCTTGGGCGCCACATCCAGGCAGAGCAGATTGCCTTGAAAGAAACTTAAAATCCCGTCTCTTCATCTAAAACTGTCTGATTCAAGGGATCAAAACCACCTGCTATTCAGAATCACACAGATGGTGTGGTATTGGAGAAACGGTGATGGATTACCAGGGCATCAAACTGGATGGGGGATATGCTCCAACAGGAAGAATCTGCTCCGAACGTACTTTCAAACGTTGATTGATGAAGCAATAAATGTTCTTTGGCTAAGGACCCAGGAGCACTACGTCTTGGGTCCACTCTATCATTATCTGTATGGCATCTGGCCTTAAAAAACTGATATGAGCAAGCCGTCTGTCTACTTTGTTACCTGTCATGACAAGTGGCGGAAACTGTTTTACACCATAACCGTCCACGAAGTCCTCTGAATTCGGCACACCCTTTAATGGAAAGTATTCTTTACCCACCAAGGGTAATTGCGCAATTTCAGCCAGTGTAGCGGTTGCGGTATTTGGCACTACGCCATCACCATAACCTGCCACCACTGCAACCGGTTTCGGGTCAATCCCCGCAGGGGGATTGCGAAAATAATGGGCATAGTTAATCGCATCACCGTAATCCATTTGGTGCTGTAAAACAGCTTTCAAAAGTAATGCCTCAGCCCCGTTGGCTTCAGCCGGCACCAATTTGCTGAACATGCCCCAGACCATTGAATTAGAAAGAATATTTGTAATACCTATACCACACACTTGCAGAAAGGCGCCTTTGAGTTCCGGTGCCAAAGCGACAAATGTTGTCCCGAACACTCCGCCCAGAGAGGTACCCTGGTAAAAAACCCGGTCAGGATCGATGTCGGAGATCCCATCACCATTGTATCGTGGCAGCGATATCCACCAGCCATTACGCTTTCTCGGCAACACATCCAGACCCGCAATACTGGTTCTGACGGCTTTTAATAACGCAATGTGATCTAATGCAGACTGTGCTGCCATACCCGAGTGTACGAACACATTTTCTGTTTCCAGGTTTGACTGCAGGGAACCTCCATCAGTTCTTGCGCGGGTGCCATGGTTGGGCTGATCGATGGCAATCGTCGCTATGCCCAGAAAAGCATTGGCCAGGGACACTGCGATATCTGTCTCTTTGAAAGCGATAAGCCCATGGCCGTAAATAGCCACTGGGGCTTTTTGTTGCCGAGCAGCGCGAGGCAGCGTTAAGCGAAACCGGATCCAGTTATCTTTGGCTGCATTGGTATCATAGATGACCCCACCGTCCTGGCCTCGGAAATCATTGACCAGTATATCTCCAGTCACAATGGCTGCTACGTAACCGGGTGTGTAGTAAACCCTGAGACGTCGTACAGGGTGTTCTTTTCCGTAGACTGATTCTGCGAGAGTGCGCAAAGGCACTGTTACTTCGTCTTCAGCGCGAACAGTAAAAAAGGTGAGAGCGACCAGAGCTTCCCTGTCATACCCCCTGGCTTCAACAAAATCAATGACGTCGGAATGGAAATCTGCAACAGGCGATCCATCGTTACTGATGGCCGATTCGAAACCCCTTGAGCGAGCATATGGCTGACCGAAATCATCACGAAGCCTGTCTGTTAGAAAGACGACATAGCGATGCCCGAATTGCCAGCGCGCCCTGGGATAGATCTCTACGACCGGTGTGGGGGATGAGACTTTGTCTGAATTGGCATACTGGTTAAACTGTACGCGTAGAGGAACCCTTTCTCCGGTTTCAAGATCATAAGCGACGGCACTTTCACCACCATCCTCTGGCAGGGTGCTCAGGTCCGGTCGGGATTCCAGGTCGAACAAGACACTGGTTGCTGCAGAGTAACCGCTGGAGCCATTTAGCACAGATTGCAGGGTCAGCCCATCGGGTATGTTTTCTGAAACCTCGTCGCGAAGAACACCTCTGGGAAATTCCAGGGCGATACCTGTGTGGCCCCCTGCATTTTCTATCGCATAGACATCTGAAGGAAAAGGTAATGCACAGTGGGTTGAATGTACCGGATTACAAGGTGAGGCCAGATCAAAGAATTTTCTGGAAACATCCCCATAAGTAACGGAAACGTGAAGACCGAAAGCCAACAAAAGGGCCGTTGAACGCCAAGATCTGATAGTTTTTTTTGCCACTTATTGATAACCCTGTCAGCGATATTATTATTGTGTGTTGCTTCCTGGTATCTTCATACAGCAACGCAGGATATGATAGATCTCTGCTTAATTATGTCCTCTTATGCAAGGGAATTGTCTGATTCTACGGGGCTCCATTCACCCGGATTCTGGCTTGCCACTTGATAAATTCGTGTTGCGTAAGATAAAGATGGAGCCGCACTGAGCCCAGGCGCAAACGTCCGCAAAGACACCAAGGCAGTCTATGGTGATAGCATCTTGGGCTCGCTGGGACTGGATCATTAGCGTTTCTGCGCTTCGGGGTTCTGCTCCTCGCCCAAAACGGAACTTTCCAGGTTGACTGTGCCGAAGAAGCGTTTGATTTAAAAGCGGACGTTCACATCACCGCTCGTTAAGTTAGTATCCCCAGCGCGGTTAGGCCACAAAAAACCGATTGACGATCGGTTTTTTGTGGCCTAACCTGCTAGCTATCCAGCAATGAATAGTGATTTGACGCCATGCCTGACACCAAGCCCGCCAAATTCTCTCTGGGTGAACTGGAAATTCTCGTGCTCGATTATCTGTGGGCTATTCCTGATGCCACCGTAAAAGAGGTACATGAGGAGCTACAGAACCACTATCAAACCTCAGTTAAAACAGTGCAATCCGCCATGGAACGGTTGTATCGCAAAGGCTTGCTCAAGCGTAATAAAGACAGCCACAGTTATCGTTATGCTGCTTGCCTGGCCAAAGAAGAGTTGCTGGGTACCCTTATTCACGATCTGGTAGGTAGATTTCAGACCGATTCCAAGTCTTCCGCCGTGGCTTTTCTGAATGCCGCTGAAAGTATCGATGACGATACCCTGGATCTTCTTGAAGCAGAGATTCAGAAACGGCGCAAGGCTCCCCGAAAATGACCAATATGCTTAATGTGCTTGGCATGTATCTGCTGATTGCTATGGCGATGTGTGGCCTTGGCAGCCTGATTTCGCTATTGTTGTCGAGCGTCGTTCAGCCTGCAACTTGCCCGGTCAGAGAAAGAGCTCGCATGTGGTTTCTGGTCGGTTTGCCCATTGCACTGCCCGTTGTGCTTATTGTTACGATTCTCATGTTGTCGCTGGCCAAGTATACCGGTTTGATTGCTGATCATTGCCTTGAGCACGGATCCCACCATCCCCACTTTTGTTTTATTCATGTGAGCGGGCTTCTGCTTAACAGTCACCAGTTTTTGCTGGCTATGCTTGCTTTGGTGGGCGTTATCTTTGTGCTAGTTTCCAGGTTTTTGGCGCATGGCAGGCAACAGGTTAAAGAGAGAGCGCTGTTAAGGCTTGCTTCCGGTAGGGGTTTGATAAAGACCATTGAAATGGAACAGCCCATGGCGTTTACCCTGGGTGTTCGCAAGCCGGCTGTGTATCTTTCCAGTGGCTTGAGGCGTAGCCTGTCGAAGCAGCAGCAGCGTATTGTTGTTGCACATGAACTTGCCCACGTTCGCAGACGTGATGTGCTCAAGAATCGCCTGTTCGAAATCCTGTTGTGTTTTCATGCAAATAAAAGAGCTCTGCGTAACCGCTGGCTGTTTGCGATGGAAGCGGGTGCTGATGATGCAGTAGCAGAACGTTACAATAAGCTGGATGTTGCGGAGACGCTGATCAGGGTGCAACGAGCTCATCAGTCTTCATTGGTGCAGATCGCGTTTTCCGGTGCGGATACCCGGGTAAGGATTCATCGACTTATCGATCCTCCTGAGTCTTCACGAAGTCTGCCTTTCGAATGGATATTTGTTTTTTTTATCGGGATTACACCGTTTCTATTATTCGAGCATCATCATGCCCTGGAAACAGTGTTTGGTTGGTGGATGATGTCATGAAATACGTTATCGCTTGCTTTATGCTGTTGGCTTCTATGTATTGTGCTGCAGCAATGACTGAAAACGATATTGTGGAACGAGGAATTAGTGATTCTGTATTTAAAGCCGGTATTGAAGCGCGATTGGCACAGGCTCAGGGCAAGGTGGCTGCGTCAGGACGTTGGCAAAATCCTACGGTAGAGTTCAGTCGGGAAACTCTTGATGTTCCGGGTGGCAGCAGCGAAGAAACGTCTATATGGATAGAGCAGCGTATTAATATTGCTGGTGTTAAACGCCTGGAAAGCGATATGGCTGAATTGAATCTTGATTCGGTAAAAGCTCAGCTTCAGGTAGCAGAGCGCAGTTGGGTAAACCTTTTGCGCAGGCGCTTTTATGCATTACTGGCGACGGGCGTAAAACTTGAGCATCTTGATGTTCAGTTATCCCAGCTAAAATCGGTTGCTTCGATTGTGGCGAAGCGTGAAGCCAAGGGTGATGCTTCGCGGTTTGATTTACAGCGGATTAATCAGCAGCTGGCTATGATGCTTAGTGAAAAATCAATGATGCTGAGTGATTTTAACATCCAGCAGGATCAGTTGTTTTCTGCTTTAGAGTTACAGCCACAGTCGATTGCAGGCGACTTATTGCCATCTCAGGATGTGTCCAGTGATTTTGATCCTGAGAGCCATCCGGATATCCTGGCTTTAGCTGCACGCAAACAGACTTTTTTGACAGAGGCAAAAGCAGCGGATCGTTCGCGTTGGCCAGAACTCACACTGGCAATCGGACACAAGGAGGTCAGTGAACCCGGTCAGGATGCTGATGGCAACATGCTTGCAGTGGGTGTTGAGATCCCATTGTTCAGTGGGTCCGACGCACAACAGCAAATTGCATCCGCTCAGGCGCATCAGGCCCAAGCGGACTTGATCAGGTTGCGGCGAGAATTAAACGCCGGTTATGTTGCGGTGCTGCGTCAATATCAAACCCTCAAAGAGACCGCGGAGGCGCTCGCCTTTGCCGAGGAAAAGACTCAACCTTCCCTCAGTCGTCTGGCGGAACTCAGCTATCAAGCAGGTGAACTGGGCGTCATGGAACTGCTGGGCGCCTATCAATCAGATCTGGAAACCCGTTTGCGTTTTGTCGATACCGCATTGGCTGCGAGACAGGCGTACATTCAACTACAACAATTCAGAGGTGAATAAATGAATGCATCATCTTTACTACTGGCTTCTATGATGGCGCTTGGCGGCGCCAGTGAGTCTGCAGAGTTCTCTTCTGCTGAGATGCCAGAGGCAGCGGAACCGAAAGTGTTTCTATTGGCCGGTTCAGGCCATGACCACGGTGATCATGGCCATGGTTCAGAGGGTCATGACGATCATCATGGCGATGATCATGGCCATGGTCATGCCCACGATAGTCAGGACACTGAAGTGTTTTATGGTGATGAGGAGGATGAGGTTGAAGAGCCCGCAAAGCATGAAGGGAAAAAAGATAACCATCATAAACATGGTCATGATGATCATGGCCATCACCATTAGTTCTCTCTTGCGGCGCGTTGTCGCTGCTATCGCATTGGTTATGGCTTTCAGCTGCCCGCTCTATGCGGGTGGTGGCCATGGCCACGGGTCACATGATGAATCTTCCCATGGCGATCACGAGGAGGAGCCGACACTGGTTTACACCCACTACAGTGAGTCGGCGGAGCTTTTCGTAAAATTTCCGCCACTGGTGGCGAGTGAAACATCGACCTTTGTGGCGCACTTTACCCGAATGGATAACTTTAAGCCTCTCATCTCTGGTGTTCTGAATATTCGCCTCAAGCAAAATGGTAAAACCAGGGCACGTTTCCGGGTCAAGAGTCCGGCCCGTAAAGGCATATTCCTGCCTGCAGTAACGCCCCGTGATCCCGGAGAATATCAATTGGTCCTCGATGTGCGTGACGGTGAGTTGCACTCGGTGCATGATCTGGGGCAGGTGACTGTTTTTGCTGCCCGAGAGGAAGCGTTAGTCAATCAAACAGAGGCCGAGGGCGAGATCGGTTATTTGAAAGAACAGCAATGGGACAATCCGTTCGCGATCGTCCGTTCTCAGCAGCGCCCGCTGAGACCTTCGGTGCCCGGATTTGGCACTGTGATGGCGCCCGCAGATGGCTTTGCCGTTGTGCGTGCCCCTTCCGATGGATACTACATGTCGCAGCGAGTGATCAGTGCCGGGCAGCTCGTTTCTACCGATGAATCACTGGGTACCGTTGTGCCGCGTCTGGGTGGAGAGGCGGATATTGGTAACCTGCTGGTTGCGAGAGAGCGGGCGCGTTCCCAATACCAGTTGGCGCAGGCCGATGTGGCGCGTTTAACCAGTCTTTATCAGCAGGGCGCCATCCCGGAGAAGCGTCTGCAGGAAGCCCGACAGGCGCTGGAAGTCGCCAAGGTGGAATTGCAAACCTCGGAGTCGCGGCTGAAGCAGCAATCCGGTGGCAAGGGTTCAACAGGGATAGCGCTGAGGGCGCCCATTTCCGGCGATATTGTGGAGTCCTCGATGGTGTCCGGGGCTTTCGTTCGTGCGGGCGAGACATTGTTTGCCATCGCAAGTCCGGATAAGCGCTGGCTTGATCTCAAGGTCCCGGAAAAATACGGCGCTGATCTTCGTAGCGTCAGCGGAGCCTGGATGGCCAATAATGCCGACACCATTGTGCTTGATGCCAATACGGGCACCCGGGTAGTTAAGGTATCTCAGCAAGTGGATCCCGCCAGTCGAACGGTGTCTGTGGCGCTGGAGTATCCTGCCAGCGCAGGTCCTGCATTGATAGGTGCAAGGTTTCCGGCGCATCTTTATGTCGATGAAGCAAAGCCTTTGCTGAGTATCCCGGTATCGTCCCTGATTGATGATGGCGGTCAGCCGGTCGTCTATGTGCAGACGGGCGGTGAAACATTTGCCAGGCGAACCGTAGCACTCGGTATCAGAGATGGCGAATGGATTGAAGTTACCCGCGGCCTTGAGGCAGGCGAATGGGTCGTGTCTCGTGGAGCCTACTATGTGAAGCTGGCGTCTACCGGTGGTGATGCCATCGGTCATGGTCACGCACACTAGGAATTTTGCAGATGATCGAATCCTTCATACGCTGGTCTCTTGGCAATCGCTTACTGATCCTTGCCGGTGCGCTGTTGTTACTGGTATGGGGTGGATGGGTTGCTCGCAATACGCCAGTGGATGTGTTCCCTGATCTTACCGCGCCGGTTGTAACGGTGGTTGCAGAGGCTCACGGGATGCCGCCAGAAGATGTCGAGCGGTTGGTCACATTTCCCATCGAAACCGCCATGAACGGTGCCAGTGGCGTGCGCAGAGTGCGCTCCAATACCGGAGTCGGGATTGCAGTTGTCAGTATTGAATTTCAGTGGGGTACCGATATTTATCGTGCCCGTCAGATCGTATCTGAAAAACTGCAGACAACACTCTCCAGCTTACCAAAGGATTTGCCTGCGCCGGTGATGGCGCCCGTGTCGTCGATCATGGGTGAAATCATGTTTATTGCTCTCACCTCGGATCAGCATTCGGAGATGGAACTTAAAACCACGGCCGACTGGGTGATTCGTCGTCGCTTGTTGGCGGTTCCTGGTATTGCCGAGGTGATCCCCAATGGTGGAGAAACCAGACAATTTCAGGTAATCGCCTCTCCAGAGCGCTTGTCGGCCTATGGTGTGTCGCTGTCTGCCTTGAAAGAGGCTGTATCCCAGGCCAATGCCAATGCGGCTGCGGGTTTTGTTGTTGAAAACCTGCAGGAATATCTGATCCAGGGATTGGGGCGTGTCCATGATATTGAAGATATTCAACAGGCGCTGATCACCGAGCGCGGTGGTGAACCCGTGTTGGTGCGTGATGTGGCGGATGTGGTTGTTGGCCCGGCTCCCCGAAGGGGAACGGCCGCTTATAACGGGCAATCGTCGGTGGTTCTTGGTATCCAGAAGCAGCCGGGAATTAATACTCTGTCAGTGACTCAGGAACTGGATCGGGTTATAGATGATCTTCAGCGGACATTGCCTGATGGTATGCGCATCGAAACCAATGTGTTTCGCCAGTCCAATTTTATTCGCAGTGCCATAGATAATCTGATGCTGGCGTTGCGGGATGGTGCCATTCTGGTGGTTGCGATCATGTTTGTGTTTTTGTTAAGTGTTCGGGCAACCGGTATTGCATTGATAGCTATTCCTTTATCTGTGTTAACCGCGATTCTCACGATCCAATGGCTGGGTGGTAGCCTGAACACCATGACCCTGGGTGGCATTGCAATTGCCATGGGCGCATTGGTGGATGATGCGATCATTGTGGTGGAAAATATTGTACGCCGCTTGCGTGAGTGTCAGGCTCATACGCCGGATAAACGCCTGCCCTTCCCGGAAGTCGTGATGCGTGCCACCCGGGAGATCCAGAGCTCTATCGTATTTGCGACGCTGATTATTATTCTGGTGTTTTTGCCGTTGTTCTTCCTGTCCGGTGTGGAAGGTCGCTTACTGGAACCGTTGGGGTTGGCATATATTGTTTCCTTGGCCGCTTCATTGTTCGTTGCGCTGACCGTCACTCCTGTGTTGTGTTATTACTTGCTGCCATCCAGCAAAGCCGTTAAACAGGATCATGACTCCAGGCTGATCACTGTACTGAAGCGGGGGTATCGGCCCTGGTTACAGGCAGCGCTCAATCATAGTCGCTCGGTGATGGTGTTGTCGTTGCTTGGATTTGCCGTCGCAATAGCCGGCCTGCTGCTCGCGGGGCGCGGATTCTTACCTGAGTTCAATGAAGGTAGCCTTACGGTTGGCGCTGTGACCCTGCCGGGCACAGCGCTGGAAACGTCCGACGAAATCGGGCGCAGAGTGGAAGAGATTCTGCTGGAACAACCGGAAGTGGTGGCTACGGCAAGGCGTACCGGCAGGGCAGAGCTTGATCCCCATGCTCAACAGGTTTTTGCGTCAGAGATTGAAGTAACCCTTGAAATGGGCGAAAGAAGCAAGGCGGATTTGCTGGCTGCATTGCGTGAACGTTTTGCCACTATTCCGGGCACCAATGTGGTTGTCGGTCAGCCTATCTCTCATCGTATTGATCACATGTTGTCAGGCACTCGCGCCAATATTGCTATCAAGCTCTTTGGTGAGGATCTCCATGAATTGCGTAAACTCGGCCAGCAAATTGAATCGTTGGTGCAGGGGGTTCCCGGCGCCGTGGATGTGGCAATGGAACAACAAAGTGAGATTCCTTTTGTGCAGGTGCGCTTTGATCGAGCAGCACTGGCCAACTACGGGCTGAAGATGGTGGAAGCGGCGGAGATACTGGAGACCGCCTTTACCGGTACCGTTGTGGGAAGAATAACCGAGGGCCAGGCTAGTGTGGATCTGGTGGTGCGTTTACCCGAATCCGCAAAGGCGAACATGGGTTCATTAAAACAGACACTGATCACCTTGCCGAACGGGCATATCGTGCCCATCGAGGCTATCGCACGTGTCGAGAAACGACGCGGCCCCAACACGATTTCCCGTGAGGATGTGCAGCGTAAGCTGGTGGTGATGGCCAATGTGTCGGAGCGTGATCTGGTCAGTGTTGTTGATGATATCCGCTCAGTGATATCCGCTAATGTGCAGTTGCCACCGGGCTACTATATTGAGTACGGAGGGCAGTTTGAAAGTGCGCAATCGGCCGGATCGCGCCTGCTGATATTGGGTGCCCTGGTGATCATGGGTATCTTTTTTCTATTGGTGACTGCGTTTAACTCTGCCAGGGATGCGGGTTTGATTATGCTGAATCTGCCCCTTGCCGTGATAGGTGGCATTGCCGGAGTCTGGTTGATCGGTGGCACGCTTACCATTGCGGCTGTGATCGGGTTTATCACCCTTTTTGGTATCGCCACGCGTAATGGGGTGATTTTGGTGGATCATATTCGCCACCTGGTAGCCGAGGGCTATGAATTGCGCGAAGCAATAGAAAAGGGCGCTGAAGAGCGATTGGTACCGATTCTGATGACGGCGTTAGCCACCGCACTCGCATTGATCCCACTGGCGCTGGCTGCGGGTGAGCCGGGAAGTGAAATTCAGGCACCGATGGCGGTGGTGATCTTGGGGGGCTTGTTGAGCTCAACGTTGTTAAATATGCTGGTGGTTCCCGCCGTGTATTTTCGCTTTGCCTCGAAATAGTGTGATGATCTGAACAGCAGGAGCTGAGTGGCTCCTGTGGAATATAGATTCGCCGGGAGGGAATTTATTGATGCTTGCCTCGATTGCTAAAGTACTCTTTGCTGCCTTTGTTATCGCGTTTTCATCCTGGCTGTCTGAGAAAAAGCCGGAGGTAGCGGGTTTTATTGTCGCGCTACCACTGGTATCAATTTTGGCTATTCTTTTTTCTTTCATTGAGTTCAGGGATAGCGAAGCTACCATAACCTTTGCAAAGAGTATTCTGGTTGGCGTTCCGGTTTCCTATCTGTTTTTTGTGCCATTCTTTTTTGCCGAGCGACTGGGAATAGGCTTTTGGGCCTGCTTTTCCTCAGGCGTCGGGTTATTGGTTGTTGGTTTTTTTATTCATCAGTATGTCATTGGTTTGTTGCGATAGTTGACAGGTCACTATGAACTTTGAACCTCGCTCCGGGATGCTGCTGGATATTGAAACGGAATCTGTCTGCAAGATGGAGGTCAGGGAGAACTCTGAATATCGTTGGATGGTAGGGAGCGATGGCGTTATCCATGGGGTTATGGATAAAAAAGATCCATTTACACCTGTAACCTCTTACCTTCAAGCCATGCTGACAGCGCTGGCGTTGCATCCCAACGCGAAAAGCCTCTTAAGCCTCGGCTTGGGTTGCGGTTCATTAGAGCGCTATCTGGCTCAGGCTTTCCCTCATATCGGCATAACGACCGTTGAAGTGTCGCAGGCGAGGATAGATCAGGTTATGTCGCATTTTTCCTTGCCTGAGAAGGTGGTGCTTGTGACAGAAAATGCAGTTGATTATGTAGAAAACTGTGCCGGTGATTTTGATGTGATCTTCTGCGATATTTTCGGTTCAATTGAAAATCCTTGTCAGAATCAATCGGAAAGGTTTTATGAAAATTGCATGCAAAGTCTGACGCGAAACGGAGTGTTCGTGATCAATTTTACATCCACGCAATATGAGCCTTTGGTTGATACTCTGGTCAAAGTTAGAAAGCACTTTAAAGCCACGGGATTACTCGAGGTGCCGGGTCATTCTAATGTGATTGTTTTCGCTTGCTTGTGGGATCGTTGTGCGAAGCAAACAATCGATGTTACTAGCTCTGCAGAACATGAGCACGGGCACCCTGTCCGCGCACGGCTGAATGAAATTTATTGGTTGCCTAGGTCGAATTGATAACTTCAATGGTAAAAAATCGTCCCAGGAATTACCCGATCTATCCATAGTTACCGAACAAGGCTCATGCAGTTTGATATGTTTGCTTAGATCGGAAACTCCTGTTGAACAGGTTTGATGAAGAGCCCAACGTCCGTTCAGAGGCCTGGCAAAGTGTTTTCGGTTAAATAAATCATAATTTTTCAGAGTCCGCTAAGACACCAAAGCGGAAATGCTTCCTTACCTAACTAAGTATAACTTGGCCAAATCGGCCACTTTATGGTTTCAATGCCAAACGCAGCGGTTTAACGTTCCTTAGATTTTATGCTGAAACTGTTCCCGAGAATAGGTGGAATCAAGGCCAGATATTTCGGCTTTAATTGAAGAGCGCCATTGAAGAGCGCCAATATAGTACGGGCACTTGGTTTATCTGGCGCGCGTGGCAGGACGTAATGCACCACCTGCGCAACAGTTACGCCAATCACCAGACTAATACCGTATTATTTTCAGTCTGAGTGTTGTTTTATTATTCCAGTGGGCAAAGAACCCTGACGGCCAATGAGGTTAGTTCTATAACAGGCCTCTTTTATGGGGGCAGAACAAGAAAGGCTCGCATTGCGCGAGCCTTTCCATTTCCGTACTAGGAGCCGATGATACCGCCATCCTTGCGGGTAATCACCAGGGTGCAATCCCGTGGGATTGTGACGCCGTCCGGGGCGGCGGGGAAGTTGGTGGCAGCGGGATCGCCATTACCGGGGTGCTGAATGTTCACAAAGGCGGTGCGCTGATCCGGCGTAACCGTAAAACCGGTGATTTCATCGCTGTTTACGCCCACCAGCAGCCGTTTGGGTTCCGGGTTTTCACTGGTGGTATCAAATACCACCAGCTGATCCTGCAGTCCGTCCGGCTGACCGCCGTCGGTTCCAATAAACAGGCGGCCATAAGGGTCTGCCCAGGCGGCGTCGGGGTCTGTGAAAACACCCTCAGTGCCACGGGTGGAGGACGCCAGCAAATAAATATCCCAGGTAAAGTGGTTTCCCAGGTGATCATCAGCATCCACTGTACGGATAATGTGGCCGTCGCTGTTCGGTGCTTCGGGGTTGGCAGCGTTGGGTTCGGTGCGGTTGGTGTTGTTGGTGAGGGTCCAGAACACTTCGCCATTGCTGCCGATGGTGGTCCATTCGGGGCGGTCCATGGGAGTGGCACCCAGAAGATCCGCTGCCATGCGTGCATAGATGAGCACTTCCGCCTGGGAGCTGAAACGTGATGCCAGCACCGGATTGCTGATGGTCAGTTCCAGCCATTCGCCGGTACCATCCTCATGGAAGCGTGCCACGTACAGGCTGCCGTGATCCAGCGGGCTTTCTCCATCGTGTATTGCCTGCATCCAGGGTTTATCGGATACGTATTTGTAGCAATAGTCGAAACGCTGGTCGTCTCCCATATAGGCGGCTATCCGGCCATTGCGACTTTCCGCGATGGCTATGGCCTCATGCTTGAAGCGGCCCAGTGCCGTACGTTTGACCGGCTTCTGCGTGCCGTCGAAAGGGTCGATTTCAACGATCCAGCCAAACCGGTGCTGCTCGTTTTGGTAGTCCGGATCGCTCAGATCAAAGCGTTTGTCGAACAGGTGCCAGCCATAGCCAAAGCCGTTTTCTGAAAAGCCGTAACGGTGCTGTGCTTCGGTGGGGCTGAAACCTCCGGAGGCGCCGAAGTAACCATTAAAGTTTTCTTCACATGTAAGGTAGGTTCCCCAGGGCGTTGCACCGGAGCCGCAGTTGTTCACCGTACCCAGGGCAATATTACCGGCAGGGTTCTGTAAGAGTGGTGAAGCGGCTGCGGGCCCGGAAAACGCCACCGGTGTATTGGCAGTAATGCGACGGGAGTTGGCGCTGCGTGCAACTTTCCAGCCACCGTGACGACGGCGGACAATTTTTACAACCGATACACCATGAATGTTCTGGGACAGGCGAACGTCTTCCAGGCTTTCCGGTGCCGCTTTTCCCAGCGCGTGGGTGTTACCGCCGTATTCGTGGTTAACGCACAGCATGCCTGCATCATTGCGCATGGGGTAGCCGTGGCCATAGATCAGCCGCTCGCGCTGGTTCATGGGAAAGAACCACATGCCATCGTGGCCCAGGCCGGTTTGTAAAGCCGCCTCAGCTGCAGTAGGCCGCCTGGACGGATCGCCGGTATATTCAGTGGTGGCGCCGGGCTCGATGGGTGTGCCCCAGGGAATCAGCACCTGATAGTCGTAATCTTCCGAGATGGTGGGCATGGTGGTATCCACCACATCAGCAATGGCTACCGGCTTGAAGCCCACCAGCTCGTGATGACGGCCTCGGCCCCATCCCCATCCCCAGCCCCAGCCTGCCATGGCGCTGGGAGCCAGGAAACTGGAAGCCGCCACTGTCAGGCTGCCACTCATTACACCACGCCGGCTCATACGACCGTTAAGTACAGCCTGGAAAGGTGTGTTGTCAGATTTATTGGAAGGAATATTTTCCTGATCGTCATGCAATTGTGCATTATCAGGATGTTTAGTGGTTGAGCTGCTCATTCTCTCTTCACCCTTGATTCGCTTTTTCGAACGACATCCGTCGTGGTCTTTAACTGTTGCGAAATGGTTCGCACACAGGCCACGCTAAAACATAAATATGACAATCATGTGGTAGCGTCTGGGTGATTTCGTGATGAGCAGGTTTTTATTCCGGTATTTTTTCTTTAATAAAACTGAAATGTTTCGATTTATACTTGTCCTGTTTCACCTGCTGGCGCAGGTTCTGCAAGGACTCAAAGGGCTGTTCAACGGCAAAGCTGTTGGCAAGCCAGGCCGGTACGTTACCGCCGGGGTTTGCTTTTACCTGATAGGTGACACTGACACCGTCCTGATCCTGTTTGCCCTTCTGCTTTAACGGCGTCATTTTCCAGAAGCCTTCCAGTTCCGTTACTCTGACAACGCCATCATTCTCCGGTACCAGGTCGGTGACACTGTGAAAACTCAGTGTTACGGTCAGATCTTCAGGGTCCTGCTGAATGTCGTAGTTCAGTGTGTAGTCCCGGTCATCCAGCGGCCAGGGAGAATCTGTTCTGAAATAGGCGGTATAGCCTGCCGGGCTGATATCGTCCGACAACAACCTGGATTCGTCGCAGTTTTTCATCCAGTCCTTGACGCTGTTCACATCGAAGTGAACCGCCATGAGTGTAGACAGCCGGGTATCAATAATGGTCTCCGCTTTGAACGCGTCAAAATCAGAATCCGGCAATGCCTTGGTAAATACCCTGATACCGTCTTTGTCCTGTTGCAGTTCCCAGTCAGCCATTGCCTGCACCGGCAACAACAGGGTTGTCAGGGCTGCGATCATCATGATTCTCATATTCATAGGATTTTCCTGTCAGGCATTTTCATTGTGCAGGTCCTGGCGGATCAGCATTTCCAGTACGCGGAATTCGCGCACAAAGAGCTCCGCCATTTCATCCACGTCCTCCACCAGATTAGTGTCGGCGATAAAACCAAACTGTACTTCGTCGTTATAGGTGAGGATGGATAAACCCATACCGATATCACCTGACTGGGGCACCCAGGCCAGGGGCTGTTTGAGCCGGACGCCGGCGAGATAGAGGGGCTTTTTGGGGCCCGGGACGTTGGTCATGACCAGGCTGGCTTTATTGCTCAGAATATCAAGGGCGGTTTGTTCCAGCACGCTGGGGCCTTTGCCCAATACCTGCAGCAGAAAGAAAAACACATGGGCCTGATAGGAGTGCTTCAGCTTTTCCATACCGGCTTTTACTGCCTGCAGGCGCTCCAGGGGATCCTCAATACCAATGGGCAGAGGCACCAGCACCAGACCAAACTGGTTGCCCAGCTGTTCAATGGGAGCGTCAATCGGGCGCAGGTTAAAGGGCACAGCGGTGTGTATGGTTTTGTGGTCCACCTGCTCACCTTTACGTAGCAAATGGTGGCGCAGCGCGCCGGTAGCCGCGGCCATCAGCAAGTCATTCACTGTGGCGTGGCACTGATGGCCTATGCGCTTGACGTCTTCCAGGGGGAAGGGCTCGGCCCAGGCGAGTGTCTTGCGGCCGTTGAGAGGCCCTTTCAGTGATGTGTGCGGATCACCGCGACGCAGGGTGATGGCCGCCAGTTCTTCTGCACCGGACAATCCATGCTTTATCACGTCAATCAGTTGCA
>JAWVYU010000083.1:0-15767 GCA_033722575.1 Ketobacteraceae bacterium
ATGCAGGCGGCGATGGCCTGGTTGGAATGGATGGCTTCCGAACCGCCGCGCAGCACTGTAGCGTTACCGGATTTGAGACACAGGCTGGCGGCCTCTACGGTGACATTGGGGCGGGATTCGTAGATGATGCCGATCACTCCGATAGGCACCCGCATTTTGCCCACCTGGATACCGCTGGGGCGATAGTTGAGATCCGTGATTTCCCCCACCGGATCGGGCAGTGCCGCCACCTGGTGTAGACCCTCGATCATGGTGTCAATCCGCGCCGGCGTCAGTTCCAGACGGTCCAGCAGGGCAGCATCCAGCCCGTTGGCCTTGCCGTTTTCCAGGTCCTTGCGGTTTTCGGCCATCAGGGTATCGCGGCGGGCTTCAATGACTTCCGCCATGGCGAGCAGCGCGGTATTCTTGGCTCCCGCACTGGCTTTACCCATCAGATGGGAGGCGGCGCGTGCTTTCTGGCCAACTTCTGCCATATAAGCTTTTACATCCATGGATTGAGATTACCTCACGGTCGGTGTGTCAGAATTCGGTGAATCAGGATAAGAGGCGGATTATAACGTGATCCGCAATCAAGGGTCTATTGAGGCCGCGGAATTTCGGTATGGCGGACTTTTGGGCTACTTTGGTGGAGGTGGCTGGGCAGTTCCGGTCGCAGAACGCATTGGGGGAATGGGTGTGAGCGCGTGGAAGAATCGGGTGGAGTCGGGTTTCGAATCCCTGGCGGGAGTGATATACCGGCATCCGGTAGCTGTGCTGCTGGCGGTGCTGGTGGTAGTGTGTGGGCTGGCCACCCAGCTGAACAAAGTCTATTTCGATACTTCCACCGAGGGCTTTCTCAGCCCGGATCACCCTTCTATTCTGGAGTACAACGCCTTTCGGGATGTATTTGGACGCGACGAGCTGCTGGTGGTGGGCGTGGAAATCCCGGCGTTCAGTCAGGCGTTTTTCCGGCGCTTCGAGCTGCTCTACCGGCAACTGGATCAGGAGCTGCCTCATACGGATTCCGTTGACTCCATTCTGACGGCACGCCATGTCTACGGTGTGGAAGATGAACTGGTGGTGGAGGATCTTTTTGAGCAGTGGCCGGAAACTGACAAGGAACTGGCCGCGCTGAAGCATCTGATGGAGACCCACCCGCTCTACAAGGGTTTCTTTGTCTCGCCGGATCTGTCACTGGCCACCATCGTGATCCGGCTGCGTTATCTTCAGACCGGCGATCATTCCACCCGGGACGAACATCGCAGCGCCGCGGACAAGCAGATCACCGAAGTGCTGGATGAAGTGTACCGTATTATTGATCAGCATCGCGCGGAGGGACTGGAAATTCATTTGGCCGGCTCGCCGACCATTGTGGATTTACTGAAGCGATCCATGCTCAGCGACATGCAGCTGTTCGTGAAACTGGTGATCGCTATTATTGCCCTGATGCTGTTTTTGTTGTTCCGGCGTGTCAGTGCCGTTTTCTACCCGCTGATGACTGTTATTCTTGCCGTGGTCACCACCATCAGCCTGATGTCGGCGTTCGGTCAGCCCATACAGTTGCCCACCGCCATTGTGCCTTCCTTCCTCCTGGCTGTGGGGGTGGGGGATTCCATTCATTTCCTGACATTGTTCTACCGCCATTTTGACGCTCACGGTAACAAGGAGGCGGCGATCTCTTATGGATTGGGTCATGCTGGGCTGGCCATGTTTCTGACCAGTGTTACCACTGCCATCGGCCTGGGTTCATTTTCCACGGCCAAGATTCTGCCGGTGGCCAACATGGGCATTTTTACGGCGGTGGGAGTAATGCTGGCCTTTGTCTTTACCGTTCTGGTATTGCCAGCACTGGTTACTCTGACACCTATGAAGCCACACGGTGATACGGTCAGGAAAACGCCGGCAAAAAAAACGCCGTTTATCGACTGGTTGATTGACAAGGCCATTGCGCTGTCCACCGGGTATCCGAAAACAGTGGTTCTGGTCTGTACCTGCTTGCTGGGCTTGTCACTGTTCAGTGCGTCCCGGCTGGTTTTTTCCCACAATCCGCTGGTATGGCTGCCTGATGACCTTGCCCTGAAGCAATCCATCCAGACCATCGATAAAAAGCTGGGAGGGAGTATCTCGGTGGAGGTGCTGGTGGATACCGGTGCGGAAAACGGTGTTTATGATCCCGCGTTGCTCAACGCCATTGATGGTTTGTGTGAGCGGCTTTCCCATTATGAGAACGAATATTTTGCCGTAGCCAAGGTGCTCTGTGTTACTGACCTGGTCAAGGAAACCAATCGCGCACTCCATGGCAACGATCAGACTTATTACCGTGTGCCTGATGAACGGGCGCTGGTGGCGCAGGAATTGTTTCTGCTGGAATTGAGCGGAGCTGAGGATTTGTACCGGCTGGTGGATCGTCAATACCAGATGACCAGAGTCACCCTGACCATACCCTGGATAGATTCCCTGCTGTATGAACCCTTCATGGCCTACCTGGAGCAGGAATTCAAACAAACCCTGGGGGACCGGGCCGAGGTTACCATCACCGGTCTGGTGCCGTTGCTGGGCAGTACCCTGCGGTCGGTGATCCATTCCGCGGCCAAAAGCTATGTGATTGCGTTTGTAATCATAACGCTCACCATGATGCTGCTGCTGGAGAGCGTGCGTTACGGAATACTCAGCATGTTTCCCAACCTGCTGCCGATTATTATTGTGATGGGCATTATGCAGGTGGCGGGCGTGCCGCTGGATATGTTTACCATGCTGATCGGTTCCATTGCCATCGGCCTGTGTGTGGACGATACCGTGCATTTCATGCATCACTTCCGGCGTTATCTGAGCAGGGGCTGTACGGTGGAGGAGAGTATTGCCAATACTCTTCATACCGCCGGCCGGGCCATGCTGGTCACCAGTCTGGTATTGTGCAGCGGCTTTATCGTGATGGTGTTCTCTGCCATGAACAATCTGACAAACTTCGGCATTTACACCGGTTTGAGCGTTGCGTTGGCACTGCTGGCGGATTTTCTGCTGGCCCCGGCGCTGATGGTATTGTTTGCCCACCGGGAAAACAGCGCCGGCACCGGGAATTCAGCTGCCGGCAGCGATTAAGATGTTCAGGCTTTGGCTTCCAGTACCCGTGTAAAGGCTTTGCCTCTGCTGACGGGGATGTCGAGCACGTCGTAATATTCTTCCGGTTTGTGCACTTTAATACCGGAAAAGCCCAGGCTGATAAACTCTTCTTTGAGTGCATCATCCGATTCAAACAGTGGGTTCACCTCTGCACGGGTGATGGCGCTCAGGGTTTTCATCACCGGTGTGAGCACTCTAAACAGACGGTTGTTCCGTGACAGCGGATAGCAGTCGGCCAGATACCAGAGTTGCGGAAATTTCTTTCCTTCGGTTGCCAGGGTTTTCCAGAAGGGTGAAATGGCTTCTTTCGAGAAATAATTGATAAGGCCTTCTGTGATGACAATGGTGGGCCGGGTGGTATCCAGCACCTCATTCAGAATGTAGTCCAGCCCATGGGGCTTTCCCTGTTCCAGTATGTTGCAGGAAATCACCTGGTGGTTGGGGCCAAGGGCCTGCTGCTCTTCCAGCAGTTGGCGTTTTTTTCTTGCCATGTCGGGAAGATCCGCTTCCACATAATGCAGTTCCGGATAACGGCGGGTAAAGTCGTGCCCGCGGGGTGACATGCCACAGGCAATTTCCAGAACCTGGGTGGCGCCTTCCTGTATCAGGTGGTGAATGCGATAGTCCATGATATGGTGCCGCTGCAGCAGCATGTGATACATGTTTGTACCCAGCGCCCATTCTGACAATTTTTCGGCAGGCCGCAAACCCAGATACATCAGGCGGCCTTTGCCGGAGGTGAAAAAGGGGGCTGACAGGCCGTTCTCATACCAGACCTGTCCGGTGTAGAGCGCGGTAAAACTGATACTGGATGAGTCCATGCTGTGTCTCCCTGTACTGCTTTTTTTCATATCGGGTATCAGAACGGAGGCGGAATATCGCCAACGATCTTTACCTGGTTATTATCGACTGAAACCGGTACCGGTTTCAGTGCCTGCCCGATGCAGGGGCCTGAAATGCAGTCGCCGGTGTCGATTTCAAAAAGCGCTCCATGGTTGGCGCACTGGATAAACTGTTTTTTCAGATCGAGAAATTCGTCAGGTTTGAATTCCAGCGTGATGCCAATATGGGGGCAGGAATTGACATACACGTAAATTTCTCCGGACTTTTTCACCGCCACCAGCTGCTGGTGTCCGATCTGAAAACCTTTGGCGCTGTTTTCGGTCAGCGCATCTGTACTGCATAGCACCGTCATACTGCTTCCTGTACTGAAATTGCCTAACGGCTGGTCAGAATAGCGATAGCTGACAGCAAAGTAAACTGTCTGTATAGAGTGGGTTGTCACAGGGCTCAAAAAAACTCGAAAAATGTTGTTGACATGCTAATGAGAATCATTATTATTTGCATTGTCCGGTGAGTGATGCGGTAACTCCTTCTTACGCCCTCTCTCCTCTCTACGGTTGCTCATGCTCACCGGACTTTTCACTCCACCGGCTATTGCGATTATCCGCCCTTGCCGGTTATCTGTATAATGTCCGGCTTTCACGCATAACCCCGATTTCCCGACGAAGCTGCATGCCACATACCCACAGACGACTTCCGCCTATCTCGCTGTTTCTGCTGGCTGCACTGGCCATTCTGCTGGTGAGTGTGGGTTATTTGTCGTCGGGGGTGCTGGCCACCAGCCTGTGGGACACCCTGATGGCGATTCTTCCCGGTGCGCCTGCTGATTCCGCGGCACAGGTGCAGCTGATTGTATGGGAAATCCGGTTTCCCCGTGCCATGACCTGCCTTGTGGTGGGAGCGTTGCTATCGGTTTGCGGGGCCCTGACCCAGGGCCTGTTTCGTAATCCGCTGGCGGACCCCGGTCTGATCGGCGTGGCCAGTGGCAGTGCCCTGGGGGCCGCACTGGCGATTTTTTTTCTGGGCAGTTTCATTGACGCAGCCTATAGCCATCTGGTGCTGCCCGTGGCCGCCTTTTTTGGTGGCGGGCTCGTTACCTGGATTGTCTATCGCATTGGTCTGTCGGTTTCCGGGAATATTCTGGTGAGTATGTTGCTGGCAGGGGTGGCAGTGAATGCCCTGGCGGCGGCGGCCATTCATTACATCAGTTACCTGTCCGATGACGGCCTGCTGCGGAATATCACTTTCTGGCTGATGGGCAGTCTGGCCTCCGTGGGCTGGGATGATTTTATGGTGCTGGTGGCCGTACTCTCGCTGTTAATGGTTTGCGTGCCGCGGCTTGCCGTGCCCCTGAATGCGCTGCTGCTGGGGGAATCCGAGGCCCGTCATCTGGGCTTTTCGGTGGATCGGCTGCGCTTTGCCATCGTCACTCTGGTGGCGCTTGGCGTGGGTACCAGTGTGGCTTTTGTGGGCGTGGTGGGCTTTGTGGGGCTGGTAGTGCCCCATTGCGTGCGAATGCTGATAGGGCCGGACCACCGCTATCTGCTGTGGGGCAGTGCCTTGCTGGGCGGGTTGTTCGTACTGCTGGCCGACTGGCTGGCGCGCACTCTGGTGGTCCCCGCAGAGCTGCCCCTGGGTATCGTTACCGCTGTTGTGGGTGGGCCGTTCTTTATTTTTCTGATCATGACGCGTAGCAGGGAGGCGGGGCTGTGAGTCTGGTGGCCAGGGATCTGGGGTACGCAGTGGCCGAAAACTGGCTGGTGCGCCATGTAAATCTCAAGGTCAATGATGGCGAGATGCTCGTGATCCTGGGGCCCAACGGTGCCGGTAAGTCCACCCTGTTCAAAATGCTCAGCGGCGAGTGGCCGGCAACGGAAGGCGCCGTGTCGCTGTTTGACTCGGATTACAGCCAGTGGGCCGGCGAGGCCCTGGCCCGCCGGCGTGCGATTCTGCCGCAGCATTCATCGCTCACCTTTCCCTTCACGGTAGAGGAGGTGGTGCGAATGGGCCGCACGCCCCATGAGACCGGTGTGAAAAAAGACCGGGAAATCGTGGCTGAGCTGATTGATCGCTGCGATCTTGAGTCGCTGAAAAAGCGTTTGTATCCCTGGTTATCCGGCGGTGAAAAACAGCGCGTTCAGCTGGCACGGGTACTGGCGCAGATATGGCCCACCAAGGCCGACAACGGGGTGCACAAATGCCTGTTTCTGGATGAGCCTACCAGCGCACTGGATATTGCCCACCAGCACAGCATGCTGAAGCTGGCCCGTGAACTTACAGGGCAGGGCTACAGTGTGGTGGTGATTCTGCATGATCTTAACCTGGCGTCTGCCTATGCGGATCGCGTGCTCATGTTGCATGAAGGCAGGGTGGCCGGCTATGGCAGCGTACGGGAGGTCTTTAACCCTGCATTGCTGCAGCAGGTGTTTGATGTGGAAGTGCAGGTCCTCGATCACCCGGAGAGGCAGACTCCCTGGGTGATCTGGTAATTCTCATATAGTGATCTATGGCTTGGTGTGGCGTGCTGCGCAGGTTTCAATGCCGGGAAAACATTTTCCGTAAAAATCCCATATCGCGGTCTTTGTAGCGAATGGTTTTCAGGTGATCCAGCTCTGCTTCAAGGCTTTCCATAACCTGTTTGCGCACCTTCCACTGGGTCTCCTTATCATGGGCCTGGTCCTGGAAAGGCGCGGTTTCTATGGGCTCCCCAAAGGAAAAATAAAACCGTTCCGGACGGGGCAGCGGGGTAAAGGCCAGCCCGGTGGAGAGCGGAAAAACGACATCGCCGTTGCGCAGCAGGCGGTTAATGGTTTTGTTTTCCAGTAGTTTCTGGCCGATTTTCGATGCCTTGAAATCATAGGCGTCGTAGTGGATGTCGTAGGCATCATCGGCGCCCAGAGATGCCACCGGTATGATGGGGTAGCCATGCTCCATGGCCATCCGGGCAAATCCGGTTCGGGTTTTCCAGGCCAGCTTGTATTGCTCGCCTTTACGCTTGGCCACTTCGCGCCCGCCGCCGGGATACACCAGAATATGTTCGCCGGCTTCCATCAGGCGGTGGCAGTTTTCCGGCGTGCCTTCCACGGTACCGGCGTTCTGCAGCAGGGTGCGCCAGCCGGGTATCTGAAAATGAAAGTGATCCCCGAGAGAACGCAGCACGATATCTTTTTCTTCATACAGTGCCAGATAGATCAAAGGGCCATCCAGATTGCCGTAGATGGTGTGATTACTGACATAAAGAGCAGGCTTGTTTTTGTCCACGTTGCTCATGCCGAAAAACACCGGATCGAAATAGGCTTTCTGGAGCTTCAGCGCTTTTTCCACGGTTTCCAGCGGGGGTGGTGTAAAATCTAGAACGTCGTTGGAATGTAAAGTCATGGCGATTTACTGCTCGGTTGAGAATGGGTTTAATGGCACCGGCGCACGACAGGAATGACGTGCCCCGGCAGTTCGTTACTGGCTGGCGGCAGTGAGCTTTTCGTTCAGTGACACGATCTGCCGCGCCATGTTTTCCATCAGGCTCATACAGATTTTGGGATGCGTTTGCAGCAGGGTTTCAAATTGCTCCTGCGGCACCACCAATACCATACAGTTTTTGGTGGCAGTGACGGTGGCGGTGCGCCGGCTGTTGGTCAGCAGTGACAGCGCGCCAAAGATTTCATCTTCCAACACCTCGCCCACTTTCATGCCTTTGACAGTCACTTCCGCATGGCCTTCCACAATGGAATAGACTGTGTCGGAATCGGTGCCTTCCTCAATGATCACGTCACCGGCACTGAAGTGTGCAAATCCCAGAGAGGCCTTGTCAACGCCTTGGCCCACCATGCTGATAATGGTGGTCCGCCGGCTGGCTTCGTTAATCAGGTATTTCACAAACAGCTGGCACAGCTCGGGCGTACTGATCAGATGATTCAGCAGTACATCCCGGCGGTAAGGTCTCAGCTTGACCGGCGCTTCGGCAAAAAAACGCCCGCGGGGCATTTCCTGGGTCTGATCCAGGCCTACCAGATCACCCTGATCAAAAAAGAACAGGGTGGAATTGTTTTGCTCCTGGCCCAGAGCGCCTTCTTCCACCACGAATACCAGATTCTGATTGGTTTCGAACGCGTAAAGATCCTCTATCAGCTCGTAGCTGACTACCTCGCCGGCGGGTTCCGCCTGCTCCAGCAGGCGTTCGCAGAGCTCTTTACAGCGATTGTCGATCGCCTCAAATTCTTCGGTGAAATTACTTTCGATAAACATTCAGGGGCGCCTTTGCGAAATTGAGATCCACCTCTCAAGTATGGCCTAAGAAAGGCGCCTTGGCCGGGCGCCTTTCCTTATAGTGTAGACAATATCGCAAAAACAGAAGTAAAAACTAATTTAATTAGCTGTTATCCGCCAAGGCCATGGACTTTCAGTATTTCGCCGTGGGTTTTTGCGTCCAGACGGGGGCCGAAATGGGCCACAATCCGGGCAGCGGCGCGGCTGGCGAAACTGCCTGCCGTGGGAAAATCATGGCCGTGGGTAAGGGCATAAAGAAAGGCCCCGGCAAACATGTCGCCGGCGCCATTGGTGTCGATGGCTTTGGCGGGATAGGCCTCTATTTTGTGCATGTTGGTACCGTCAAAGACCAGGGCGCCGTCGGCCCCCAGGGTAATGGCAAAGGACTTGGCCACCGACCCGATGGCGTCCGCAGCGGCTTCAATATTGTCGGTACCGGCCCAGGTCAAGGCTTCCTGGTGGTTGCAGAACAGCAGGTCGACGCCGTTACCCACCATTTCATTCAGGCCGTCCTTGAAGAAGTTCACCATATTGGGATCAGAGAAGGTAAGTGCCGTTTTGACCTGGTTCTGCTCGGCGATTTCCCTGGCGCGGATAGCTGCGGCGCGGCCCGTCTCAGAACTTACCAGGTAGCCTTCCAGGTAAACATACTCTGATGCGGCAATAGCCGATTCATCCAGCTCGTTGTGGGACACGGTTTCTGAAATACCCAGGAATGTATGCATGGTGCGCTCTGCATCGGGGGTAACCATGACGATGCATTTACCGCTTACACCGTTTTCCCGCTCCTGATGCAGATTGGTGTCCACACCCGCAGCAGCTAGATCCTTGACGTAAAAATCTCCGGTTTCGTCATTGGCCACCTTACAGGAATAGAAGGTTTTTCCACCGAACTGATTAATCGCCATAATAGTATTTGCCGCAGAACCGCCGCTGGCCTGCTTGCCTCCGCGATCTTTCAGGGCATTATAAAGACGGTGTTGCAAATCCTCGTCTACCAGGGTCATGACCCCCTTGTCGATCTTGTGTTCGGCCAGAAAATCATCATCAACACTGAATTCCATATCCACAAGGGCATTGCCAATGGCATAGACGTGGTATTTTTTCATCGGTTCCTCACGAGCTTTACGTTTCAAAATCGGTATACTAGGTCTTTCGCAAACCAAACGGATCACAGGTTAGCATTCTAGTCGTGAGTAGTAACCAATCAAACCGGAAAAAAGCCCCGGCCCGGCGCAAGGCGGCGGCAAAGAGACCGCTTAAAAAGAAATCAGCAGCAAAAAAAGGGAGCACCGCTGCCAGGTCGGCCCGAAAATCGGCGCAGAAAAAAGCAAGTTCTGATAAACCGATCGCCAGAAAAAAGACGGCCCGAAAAAAAGCAAACGGGAGCAATCCGGCAACGCAAAAAAAGCAGCCATCCAATAAAGGAGCGGGGCGTGCTTCTGCCGGATCGGGCAAAGCCGGTGTTTTCAGGCAGAAAAGTTTGTGGCTCAAGCTGATAGCTGTAATCGCCCTGCTGGGCGGTGGTTACCTGATTTATCTGGATGCCATTATCCAGAACCAGTTTGAGGGCAAGCGCTGGCAGGTGCCCGCCAAGGTCTACAGCAGGCCGCTGGAAATCTTTACCGGTGCCACCGTTTCCCGGGAGCAGCTGATTTTTGAATTGCATCAGCTGCACTATCGCCCCAAGCCAGACCCGCAGGGACTGCGCCCCGGCAGCTACCATGCTGACGATAACCGGGTGGCGTTTCATACCCGCGGGTTTGATTTCTGGGACGGTGATGAACCCGCCAGTCAGGTGACGGTGCATTATGATGGCAGTACCATTCGTGATGTGGTGGTGAACGGTCGTGGTGATGAGATAGCCCGCCTGGAGCCGGTGCTGGTGGGCGGCATTTATCCGGCCCATAACGAAGATCGTATTCTGGTATCACTGGACCAGGTGCCCAGCGCACTGATCGGCGCGCTGATTGCGGTGGAAGACCGGGATTTCTATGAGCACTGGGGAATTTCCCTGCGGGGCATTGCCCGTGCCCTGTTTGCCAATATCAAAGCCGGCGGATTGCGTCAGGGCGGTAGTACACTCACTCAGCAACTGGTAAAGAATTTTTATCTCAGCAGTGAGCGCACCCTGACGCGCAAAATCAACGAAGCGCTAATGGCGGTGTTGCTGGATTTCCACTACGAAAAAGACGATATCCTGGCCGCTTACCTGAATGAGGTGTATCTGGGTCAGGCGGGGCAGCGGGCGATTCATGGCTTTGGCCTGGCCAGCCTGTTTTATTTTGGCGTGCCGTTACGCGAGCTGGAGGTTCAGCAGATCGCGTTGCTGGTGGGCCTGGTAAAAGGGCCGTCCTGGTATGATCCCAGGCGCAATCCGGAACGGGCGCTGGAGCGGCGCACGCAGGTGTTGCTGCAGATGGTGGAGCAGGGGGTGATGGGTCAGGCAGAGTATGACCGTGTGAAGGACAAACCCCTGGGAGTGATTGCCAAGCCGGTCTATCAGGATGAAAGTTACCCTGCCTTCATGACCCTGGTGCGCAAGCAGCTGCAACAGGATTACCGTGACGAGGACCTGCGTTCCGAAGGACTGCGCATCTTCACCACCATTGATCCCTATGTTCAGCAACGTCTGCAGCATTATGTGGAATCCCATCTGGCCAGCGTCAGGCGCGGCTATGGGGAAAAGTATGATGCTCTGCAGTCGGCTGCTCTGTTTACCTCCGCCAATACCGGGGAAATTGTGGCACTGGTGGGGGACAGAAATCCCCGCTACAAAGGGTTCAACCGGGCCCTGGATGCCTATCGGCCCATTGGCTCTCTGATCAAGCCGGCGGTTTATCTTGCGGCACTGGAACAGGGCTATACTCTGGCCACACTGGTGCAGGATGAACCGCTGGAAGTGGAAACACCCAACGGAAAGATCTGGCGGCCGGAGAATTTTGAAAAAGAAAGTCACGGCGATGTGTTGCTGATGCAGGCGCTGGCTAATTCCTATAACCAGGCAACCGCCCGGGTTGCACTGGATGTGGGGATCGGGCGGGTGGCCGATACCGTGGAACGGCTGGGTGTGGAAAAAGATCTGCCCGAAGTGCCTGCGCTCTCCCTGGGTGCAGTGAGCCTGTCACCCTTTGAAGTGGCCACCATGTACCAGACCTTTGCCGCCGGTGGCTTCTACACCCCGTTGCGGGCCATTCGCTCGGTGTTGGACGCCAGTGGCAAGCCACTGCAGCGCTACGGCATTGATGTGGAAAAGCGGGTTGAGCCGGCGCTCAATTATCTGATCACCACCGCGTTGCAGGAGGTGGTTAAGCAGGGCACAGCCAAAACCGCCCGGCACTACCTGCCGGAATCCCTGCAGCTGGCGGGTAAAACCGGTACCAGCGACGAGCAGCGCGACGCCTGGTTTGCCGGGTGGAGTGGCAACTATCTGGGGGTTGTCTGGGTGGGTTTCGATAATAATCTGGCCACCCAGCTGACCGGGGCCACGGGCGCCTTGCCGATCTGGGCTCAGACAATGGCGAGTCTGCCGCAGCAACCGTTACAGCCGGTGACGCCAGAGTCCGTTGAGTGGCATTGGATTGATGCAAAACAGATGGCATTATCGAGGCCTCATTGTGATGGAGCCGTTTATGTTCCGCTGGCGGAGGGAACTGTGCCTGATAAACGGGCCTCCTGCAGCGAAACCGGGCGCGTATTTAACTGGATTCGTAATTTGTTCGGGGATTAAAGGCCGGTATGATGAAACCAAACCTGATTTTGTTAATGTTATCTTTACTGCTGTCGGGGTGTTCCTCCATGATGGTTGCACCGCAGCCGGCTCCCATGGAGTCCCGGCAGGCAACTACCGCTGTGACGGGGGTAGGGGCGGTTGACAAGCTCATCGCCAGGGGTGATGAGCAGCGCCGCCAGGGAGATTACCAGCAGGCGGCCGCCACCCTGGAGCGGGCATTGCGGCTGTCGCCCGGCTCCGGCGCTGCCTATCTCGCGCTGGCCAGGGTCCGGCTGGATCAGGCCCACTACCGCGAGGCACAGCAGCTGGCTGAAAAATCCCTGTCGCTGTCTGCGGAATCCCGTCGGGCCCAAAGAGAGGCCTGGCTGGTCATTGGCAAGGCAAGGCGTCAACTGGGTGATATACAGGGTGCTGAACGTGCGGAGATGAAGGCGGGCTCCATTTAGCACCTTTTTATAATAAACAAAGGGGGCAATATGGGAACTATACATTTTATCGGTGGTGAAAAAGGTGGTGTGGGCAAGTCGTTCTCAGCACGGTTACTGGCGCAATACTTTATCGATTCCGGTCTGCCGTTTCATGGGTTTGATTCGGATCGCTCCCTTGAAACCTTTTCGCGTTTTTACGGCGAGTTCAGCAGCCATCTGGATGCCGGTGATTTCGACAGCATGGATCAGATTATAGCTTTTGCCGAGGAGCATCCGGATCATCACATCGTGGTGGACCTTGCCGCTCAGACCTTTAATGGTCTGAAAAAATGGATTCAGGAAAGTGAGGTATTCGATCTGTTTGCGGAACTGGGTTTTGAGCTCTATTTCTGGCATGTCATGGATGATGGCGCGGACTCCATGTTCCTGCTGGACAAACTGCTAAAAGCTTTTCCGGATCAGGCCGTTAATATTGTTGTGGTAAGAAACTATGGCCGGGGTGGCCGTTTTGAGCATTTTAATGAGTCGGCGGTTTACCAGAAGGCGCTGAACCGCGGGGTGAGGTTTCTGGATATTACTGAGTTGCAACCGGCACTGATACAGAAAATTGATTTCAATAATCTCAGCTTCTGGGCAGCAGCCAATAATCGTCAGGCAATGGGAATCGCCGAGCGCAAGCGTGTAGGTGCATGGCTGAAAAAACATTACGGGCTGGTTCGTGATATTACGCAGCCCGCCGAGGTGGAAGCGGCGCAGGAAACCCGTAGTGAGCGGGAAGAATTCACCAGCTGACAATCTCACTGGCTGGCTGCGGTTTTTTATGAAGCGCAGCCAGCATTCGGTGGGATTTGCCGAAGCACGGAGCGCTATTGCAGCGTTTTGTAAAGGCCCCGCTTTCGCCCTTTCTTGAGGCCGATAATGGCTTGCACCAGATTTTCCAGCTTTTCTTCTGCAGAATTTCCCGGAATCGTAAAGCCCGGATCCTTGAAGGTGCTGCGGAAATCCTCTTCCAGTAAATCCAGTGACATAGTCAGCAGCTGCTTCAGGGCATCCAGTTCTGCCTGAAGGGCATGAACTTTTTGTTCCAGATAACGGATCTGTCCTTCCAGGTTGACAATGAGCGTTTTCAGATTTTCAATCTGCGCCTGCAGATCCGCAACCTGTTCTTCCAGGCCCCGCACACGGCTTTCCAGTGTGATCACCTGACCTTCCAGGTTCTTCACCCGCTGTTCCATGGCATTGAGTTGTGCTTCCAACTCCAGAATCTGGCTGATGTAAATAGTGTTCTGGCTCTCCAGGTCGGTGATCTGATATTCCAGCGCCGCATTGGCCTGGGTCAGTTCGTCCACTTCCTGTTGCAGGTCGCTGATCAGGGCATAGGCCTGATCCAGTTCTGCCAGCAATGCTTCATCAGGAACATTCACCACGTATTCGTTGTATACGGTGAAAACCTCTTCATCGGTAAGTGCCCGGTCGTAGTAGCGGATCTCATCCAGCAGAACACCGGCATTGATGGTTCCCACGTCGGTACCGCCGAAGAATATTTCCGACGCCAGTTTCAGGCAGCAGGTATTGGCGCCGGTGCCAATTCTCGTTCCGTTTTTGTAAACTCGTATAACGCCACCCTCTCTGACAATGGTCATATGAGCCAGTTCGCTGGGTTTGAAAAGATCCGCCGCTGTCTGGCTAAGGCAACCGCCATGCCGCCACTCGGAGCGCAGGCACACTGAACCATCGGGCATAATGACAACGGAAGTATCCCCGCGGTTGTGGCCGATAAAAAAAACCGGTGCAGGATCCCGGTTGCCCGGTTGGACTCTTACCCACAGATCAAAACTGAACCGGGAAGTATCAAATCCAGCGATGGTGTCGATTGCCAGAAACCCGCTGCCGTCAAAATAGAACGCGGTGTCTTTTTTGCCGGGCACATATTCAACCGTGCCCTGTATCATGCCGTGATCCGGCCCCAGCGAATCCATGCTGTTGTACTCCCCGGCCCACAGGCTCAGCGCCTGCGGTTGGCTCGAGTGGGCGTTACCCGGCAAGAACAGGATCAGGCTGGCAATTATGACTGCCAGGGGGAAGCTGCTCGAAACTTTTGCCATTGATGCTTTTTCGATCAATGCGCCATTGGGAGGTGCTGCTTCAACGTAATGCGGGGTCGTTGAATGTTGCATAGGTTTACCATTGGGCTGCGAGGCGTCAATTGAGTGGCTGGTTATGGTCAAAAATTGTACGTAAAAATGACTTGGTCGTCAAATGATCAATTTTGCGTTGGTATTTTGACAGAGGTTTGAGGGTAAGGAAGTGTTGCCGTTGCCTGAAAAATCAACAGGTAACGGCTGGATCTTAAGGTCATACCGATAAGCGCCGGAACCCTTTGCGGGCTCAGGCAGAGGACTCAGAGAAGGGTTCAGAGGGATTGAAACGCCTTTTCCGCGGCGGAAAGCGTTTTTTCTATGGCCTCGTCGTCATGGGCGGCAGACACGAAACCTGCCTCGAAGGCGCTGGGGGCCAGATATACCCCGGCATCCAGCATCAGGTGGTAGAACTTGCGAAAACGCGCCATGTCGCATTGGCTCACCTGGCTGAAACGGCTGATGTGTTCTTCTTCCGTGAAGAAAAACCCGAACATGCCTCCCACCTGGTTAGTGGCCAGGGGAACGCCTGCTGACCGGGCGCGCTCTTTGAAGCCAGCCATCAGCTGGCTGGCTTTCTGGTCCAGCGCCTCATAAAAGCCGTCCACCGTAATCGCATTGAGCATTGCGAGCCCGGCGGCCATGGCTACCGGGTTCCCGGATAGGGTGCCGGCCTGATATACCGGCCCCACCGGCGAGATGTGGTCCATGATCTCCTGTTTGCCACCGAAGGCGCCTACGGGCATACCGCCGCCAATCACCTTGCCCAGGGTGGTCAGGTCCGGGGTAACACCATAGACACTCTGTGCGCCCCCCAGGGCCACGCGAAAACCGGTCATTACCTCATCGAAAATCAGCACGGCACCGGACTGGTCGCAGACTTCCCGCAAGGCCTCCAGAAAGCCGGAAACCGGCGGAATACAGTTCATATTGCCTGCCACGGGCTCCACAATCACGGCGGCAACCTCATTGCCTTTATCCGCAAAGAAGGATTTCACTTCGTCGATGTCGTTAAACTGCAGGGTGATGGTGTGTTGCGCCAGGGCCTCCGGCACACCGGGCGACGAGGGCACACCCAGGGTCAGGGCGCCTGAGCCCGCCTTTACCAGCAGCGAATCTGCATGGCCGTGATAGCAGCCCTCGAACTTGACGATTTTGTCCCTGCCGGTGTAGCCCCGCGCCAGCCGGATAGCGGTCATGGTGGCTTCGGTGCCGGAATTCACCATACGTACCGATTCGATGGATGGCATGATCTCGCAGACC
>JAWVYU010000084.1:0-15604 GCA_033722575.1 Ketobacteraceae bacterium
ACTAAAGGCTGTGTAACATTATACTTTTAACTGTGGTTAAAAATGGGGGGATTACACCTCAAACTCCGCCTCATTTTTACCCATTAACTTTATGCTGGTTTATAATTTTCACAGCACTTTCAAAAGGCTTATAACGAAGTTTTACTCTTAAATTATAGAAAAACAGGATGATTTCCCGCTGGGATATAAACCCATCTTTAACAAAATGCGAAAATTTGCGCCTCATGTTCAGAAACAGGTAGCCTGAACTGTCAAATAGCGGCATCGATTTAAAAAACCCACCTTCGTGCGCGCCCTCTTCCATAGCTAATTCTTTCAGTTCATCTGTCGATAGGTTTTTGGGGAAATACCACAAAAGCCATGCAGCCCTGTGAAATCCATTCAAAGGCCCCATACCAAAGGGAAAATAACCGGTAAAGCACAACTTTGGCAGCTCCGGAATGATTGAAGAACGATACATATACTTAACATCTTCATAATTCAACGAAACACCGTCTACCTTCAGATCAATCCTGTCTGATACGGGGTCGCATCCCGTGGCACATATCAACACATCACAGGGAACTCTTTTTCCGCTCTCTAGTACAATTTCATGATCATCAAGGTGGTCTACCTCTCCCTCTATGTGTTCGGGCTCATCCTTTAGTGTTTTAAGGTCATGTCCATAAATGGAACCAGCGTGATATTTTCTGAAATCAAGGTGTTTTTTACCCGGGGTTTTAATCAGACCAATCATACTCATCAGAGAAAATATGACTTTACTGCTCAGCTCGTTGAACATAAATGAAGGCGCAATATAGCTTAACATTCGGTAAAAAAGATTTGACTTGGAAGCATCGTTAAACCAGTATGCCTTTCGATACAGCCATTTCACCTGATAATTGCGATCCAGAAACATAAGCGCTATATCCGACCCGGACTTACTACCTCCCAAAACCACTACCTTTTTGTTCTTCAATATAATGTCGTCAACAACACTTTCCTTGATATCGTTGGTATGGTAGATGTCGCCCGAAAACTCCTCCTGCCGTTTAAATTCTGGCACTCTGGGGCTATTGAATTGTGTCGAGATAACGAAATCAAATTCCTGGACGTCAACCTTACCGCTTTCCAAATCCAGTATTTGCAGTGTACTTATACCGCTTTCACTGGAATAGCTGATCGATTTTACCTTTGTATTAAAGCGGATATTCCCATACAGTTTATTATCATTTGCGTATGCCTGGCTTAATGCATAAATATCCTGGCTGTATAGCCGTTTCAATCTGTTTCTGTTTTCTGACGGTGTTTCGCCTTCAAACATACAGCTGAACAGCGAATTGTGTATTTTCAGTCCATGATAAGCTATCGCAGGGTTCCATGTACCTCCTACATCAGAATTCGCCTCAAAAGCTTTTACATCATGGCCACAGGCCAATAAAACTTTCATTATTGACAGCCCGGACCAACCGGCCCCGATAATAGCGATTTTCATCTTATTTTTACCTTTGATACTTGATGACGTTTGTGCAACCCCAAAACCAGTCACACCAATCATGTTGGGTGATTCAGCCTGCTTTCTTATGAAAGCAACGCAGCATATATTTTATCTGCGGCAGCAAACACCTCTTGCGCTTTATACAAATCATTGGCGGCAGACACTTCCATACAGGTGACACGACCAATGCTAGCGAACGCTATGAGAGGCGCCTGCGTCCTTGAATGACCGGATGCCCATTCAATCTTTTCCACCAGGCGCGCTTTTTTTACTGTGCCGGGAAGGGAGAGAATACAGGTATGGCCTTCCAATGGCCCACGACTGGTAAAAGGTAGCCGCGTGCCATTTATCAGCTTTTCACGCAACGTTTTATCCGTGTTTAACCATCCGAGAAGCCGAAAGAAATAGTAAGGCACACCACGACGAACCCATTTTAATTGGCTTCTAATCTGCGGTATCAACTCGCGATTCCGAAAAAGCTGAATAATAATAGCGCTTGTGTAATTTCCGGGCCGTGATCGCTCAACATATCTCATGAGCAAAGAAAGATCGACAGGGACAGATATACATACGCGCTGCTTATCTGGCTGCAGATCAAACATTGCCTGCGCTATTACTTCCACAAGATGTTCAGTGACAGTGACTCCACGAGATCTGCATCGTTTCCTTAGCGCTACAGTTTGTTCTGGCGTTAAACGGTAGGACTTTACACTGTAGCCTGAGCTGTATTGATGGGTCTGGCGCCCATGGGATAGGTCAACAGTATCAAGCGTCGGTTTTTTTCCAGCATCTCTGAAGAACTTTATCAGATAGGTGATAAGCCAGAACATACCAACAGCATCGCGAGACAACTGAGTCGTGGCGGACGGTTTCCTGGCTGTTCTTTGCGCTAATAACGGCGGCGTTTCACTGCTTTTACTTTCATAGAACTGTAACCAGTCTTCAAACCAGTATACCCCTGCCCTGCCAGTGGCAAACGTGTGATTAATAACCACAACCAGCGTATAATCGTCGAGCAAAGCCAGCCGCATCGGCAGCCTGGTATTTGTAGGATAATATTCAGACCGGACGGTTTCTGTAGTGGTATACCCTTCAAGCGTCGGCCGTTCCTTTTCAAGCAACTCCTCAACCTCTTGCTCATCGAACTCAACCCATTGATAGCCCTTTGAGTCATCCTCCTTCACCCATTTCAACCGCATATTCTTACGGGCCAGAATGAATCTCCGGTAACTCTCCCACAGGGCTTCACGATCAAGCGGCTCCTTAAAGCGTACGTTTGCAATAATTGAATTCCCGCGCATGATATCCTCTTTTCCCTGGATATAAGTGCTACCAACCTGATCTACTTCCATATCATATTCTCTTGGATATATTTACAACAGCTAAAGCTTTCTGTGGGGTACCTGCGATTCAGGCTTCAGCTTCAGAAAGCTCCACGTACTGTATTCGACAAACATACTCAGTTGAGTAACGAGTGTTAGACAGCTTTGCGTTCTACAAATTTCAACATTGGCAAAAAGGCTTTCTGGAAGTTCGACTCCATATTAACTGAGCTGTTAACCAGCTCCCTTGCATTGTCATTATGAACAAAAGGTTTGTACCCAGGAGTGCCGATAAAGCTCGGTTCAGGGAGCAGCATAGCCAGTTGACGCAAACCGTCGTCATCTGCTTTATCTGCAAGGTTAATCACTCTGCTGCGCCACTCTGCATACTCAAGTGGCTCTGCCGGAACCCCAAACTGCGCAAATATGTCATTCATTTGTCCCTCTTCAACATCAACAGGCAATGAAAAATTGAAGACGTCATGCTTGTTAGCCTGTGACATCATTCGGTAGGCAATCGCACGGCACAGATCGTTTACCGCAATGCCATTACGCCATTGCTTATGGGGGAACCCTTTAACCAAAGTGCAGGCTTTCAATGCTGACGTGAACCAATAATGTTTTAGTGGCAGCGCCCCGGATTTCATATCACCCCATACCAGGCCAGGCCGGTGCAGGACGACGGGCAGACCCGCCTCGCTCGCTTTTCTGGCCAGCTGCTCTGCCACCCACTTGCTATGGGTGTATCCACTGGCCGTAGCCCTTGGAACGGGTATATCCCAGCTCTCGGAAACTCCGTTATTCAGATCTGCCTCACTTTCAGGTGCCCATACACCCATCGTCGATACCAGGTGAATTGTCTTCGGCTGACCAGACGCAGCCAGACGCAAGGCCTCCAGGGTGCCCATCACATTGGCATCTTTCAGCATGCTGTAGGGGCGCAAATGATCCACAAGTGCCGCCACATGTACAATTGATTCAATTCGGTCGCAGAGCCTGTCTATCTTTGCCTGCGATAGCCCAAAGCTTTGCTGGCTCAGATCACCGCAGACAATACTCACGTTATCCCAGAATCTGGCGTCTGCCTGTATTTCGTAATCGTTGAAAACCTGCTTTATCCTGTCCAATCCATCTTCGTTAGTATCAGCGCGCACAAGGCACGCAACACGACATTGAAAGGCTGAAACAAGTTCGAAGAGCAGATGCGCACCAACAAACCCTGTCGCTCCTGTGAGCAATATCCTCTTCGGCGCCTGCGTAGCTGCCTTAATAGACCTTACGTTGTTCCATTGGGGGGCAATAACGGGAAGGCTTTCAACCTCCTTAACGAGATCGATAGCAGGGGCTGTATCATTGCAGCCCGTATCTTCGAGCTTTGTAGCAAGCTCACGAATGGTCTGAGCCTCAAAGAGCGCTCGCACCCCTAACTCAACAGAGAATTCCGCCAGAATACGCGAAGACATCTCCAAAAGCAGAAGAGAGTGGCCTCCCAGATCAAAAAAGTTGTCATGTACACCAATCGTGTCAACATCGAGTTGAAGCAACTCTGACCAGATTGTTACCAGAGAACGCTCTGATGCGTTATCTGGCGCCTTATAGGCCTGACCCAGTTGGCTACGATCAAATTCGGGTATTGGAAGCGCCTTTCTGTCGAGCTTACCATTGTTGGTCAGTGGCCATTTATCCACAAACACGAAGGCATTCGGGATCATGTACTCAGGCATGTTTTCAGACAGATAGGACCGGAGATCAGAAACTGAAACCTCTTCTTGCGACTTGTCAGCCATAAGGTAGGCAATCAATCGTTTATGGCCTGCGCTGTCTTCATGTGCAACGCACACACATTCATTGACTGCAGGATATTTGGCAAGACATGCCTCAATTTCGCCTAACTCTATCCGGAAGCCCCGAATCTTGACCTGGTGATCCAGACGCCCCAGGTACTCAATGTTCCCGTCTTCACGCCAGCGGCAAAGGTCGCCCGTTGCATACATGCGGGCCCCAGGTTTGCCGAAGGGATTTGCCAGAAAGCGTTCGGCGGTAAGTTCAGGGCGGTTCACATACCCTCTGGCCAGACCACTGCCAGCGATATAGAGCTGGCCTGGCACACCAATGGGTTGCGGTTCCAGAGACTCATTCAATATATAGAGCTGGACGTTCTGGATTGGCCGACCGATAGGAATCGATTGCCACTCGCTGACATCTTCCGTTATCTCAAATGTGGCACAACCCACAGTGGCTTCCGTTGGGCCAAAATGGTTGATCAGGCGAACACCGGGATAACGTTGTTGCCAAAAACTGACATCCTCCGGAACCATTGCTTCGCCGCCCGTCATTAGCGCGCGGGTCGGACTCTCTGCGTTGCTATGGTCAAGACCCTGGTTAATCGCTTTGAGATGAGAAGGGGTTACTTTGAGAAGCGTGTAAGGTGTTTCCTGCTTCAGACCCTGGCCCAAACTCGCAATCTCATCGCCAGCAGCCAGCATCGTCAGTGGTTGACCCGCCATCAGTGCACCGAAGGTGGTGGTAATACCGCCATCGAAACTGATAGAAAATACAGTGGGTGACCCGCCCTGATACTCTTGGTAATAGGCGTGCGTTATCCAGCTTAGGTAATTTACCAGCGCGCGATGCTCGATCATTACGCCTTTCGGGAGTCCCGTGGATCCGGATGTGTATATGACGTAGGCCTGGTGCTCGGGTGAAAGCCCGGTGGTTTGTCTGTCAGGATCAACCTGGGTTAGACGTTCCCATGGATTGTTCTGCCCATCCAGTTCAATCACTTTGGTATCCGAACAAACATGAAGCCAGCGCGTCTTTAAGGCCGCTTGTGTCAGCAGAACCAGGGGTGAACTGTCTTCCACCATGAAATCCAGCCGCGCCTGAGGGTAGGAAGGATCAAGCGGTACAAAAGCTCCCCCAGCCTTGAGGGTGCCAAGCAGCGCTACCGGCAGTTGCATATTCCTTTCCAAACAGATCCCGACTCGCGTTTCTGGCCCCACCCCAATGCTTTGCAGGTAATGGGCAAGCTGGTTGGCCTGTGCGTTAAGCTCCCCGAAAGTTAAGGTGGTTTCCCCACAGATAACGGCAACATTATCGGGATTACAGGCCACCTGGGCGGCAAACATGTCCAGGATTGTCTGGTAACCGCTATCAATAGCCTGGGTATCGTTGAAAAGCTCCAGAACCTTATGGCGCTCAGCTTTGGAAAGCATTTCCAGTTTAGCCACCGGTTCATTCGGCTTATCAATCACAGATTGAAGCAGTGTTTTGAATTGTTCCAGCATCCGCTCTGCTGCAGATCCGTCAAACTTATCCGCCGCATAACCCAAGGAGCCAATATAGCCATCATTGGATCCCGCGAGTGTTATTGATAAATCAAACTTTACCGCGTCTTCCAGGTTACCGCCAACGGACCTGGTGAGTGGCCTTACCGGGCGCCCCAGCGCAGCAAAAGAGTCCGCGAACCAGTCCCCCTCTTCCAGAACAATGACTGAACGGAACAGCTCCGCAGCTTCCAGTTTCTGTCCATCGTTAATGGGCGCCTGCTGGACAATCTCGTCGAAAGGCAGCATTTGATGGTCCAGCGCTTCAAGCAGCTTATCGTGGGATTGCCGTACAAAATTGTCGAAACCTGATATGCCTTCGATATGGACAGGAATGGGAAGCGTGTTGACATAGAATCCGATCGCGTCACGTAACTCCCGCTGCAATCTGCCCGACACGACGGTGCCCACCGCAAAATCGGTTTGCCCCGACAGACGATATTGGAGAATTGACCAGACCGAAAGGAACAATGAAAACGAAGTGCAACCCAATCGCTGCGCCAGCTGGTCAACCTCGTCAGAAAGCGCCCTGGTGAGCGAGAAGTGAATCATTCCGCCACTATTACCTGTGGGCCCCGATAATGAACGTTCCAGCGGTAATTTCAGGGATTGTATCTTCGCTAATGCGTGCTTCCACCATTCACGTTGCAACTCGGCTTCGGGTGATTTCTTCCACGTGAGGATCTGATCCGTGTAGGCCAGATAGGAAGGTGCTGCGATAACTTTCTGTCCCAGCTTCCCTTCAGCGGCGTTCTGATAAGCACGGAATAATTCCTGTAAAAAGACAGCAAGAGAGTATCCGTCGGTTGCTATATGGTGCCAGGTGACAAAAATGGCAGACTGATCCGATGCCAACCGCACCAGCGCCAGGCGGATCAAGGGAGCCCGGGACAAATCGAAAGTCTTGTGGGCGAGCTTATGACTCAGTTCCTGCAATGCGGATGACTGCTCACCAGCCGAAAGCATTGACAGGTCATGACTGGCTATGTCCGCTTCAACCCAGGGTAAAACCCGCTGGCAAGGTATGCCATCACGCGTCACAAAACACACTCGAAGCTGCTCGTGGCGAGCAACAAGAGACTCCAGGGCTTCCTGCAACCACGCCAGACGCAACCCGGACTGTACATGCAGTCCTATATGAACGTTATAGACTTCAGGTTTTTCAAGTACCTGATTGAGGAACCACAACCGTTGCTGACCAGGCGACAGGGGTGCAAGCGTTGGTAGCTTGCTGGGAGCTGCCACATTGTCAGATAAGGAAACAGACTCGGAGGATTGCTCCAACAACTGTATCTCACCCAGTGTCGGTAGTGTGTTTTTACCTGGTCCGGTTACTGAAAACTGCTCCGACATATGCCTTGCAAGACTCGCAGCATCCGGAAACCGGAACACAACGGTTGCGCTCAGCTTCAGGCCCGTTGACGCATTAAGGCGATTGCGAAATTCAAGGCCCATCAAGCTGTCGATGCCTAAATCTATAAAGGGGCTGGTTGGCGATATCCGCGCGGGATCAATGTGAGTGACACCTGCGATTTGTTCAATAATATGTTCAACTAAAAGCTGTTCTAACTGGACCTCGTCCGCATTCCTAATCTTTTTCTCCAGGTTTGGAGATACCTTTCCAACTGTATTTTCCCCGTTGTCAGCAGGATTCCCGACATTGGAAAGCAAGGTTTCCAGATAAGGCCAATGGGCAATTTCAGGGGAGTATTTCAGCCACTGTGCTAAATCCACGGAACAGGGAGCGACTTGTGCAATCGACGTTGGCACCAACCGCAAGAATATGTCATTTGCCTGCTCCGGAGTCAGCGATTGAAAACCCAGCTCTTCCAGCCTGGCACCACGATTTTCCTGCTCCGCAGCCAGGCCAACCTGGGAAATTGCACCCCAGTTCAGAGATAAAGACTTCAATCCAAGCTGCTGCCGATAGTGTGACAAGGCATCGAGAAAGGCGTTTGCAGACGCATAGTTGCTCTGCCCCGGGTTACCAACAAGTGTTGCAGACGAACTGTATAAAACAAAAAAGTCCAGCTCAATATCGCGTGTGAGCAGATGCAGATTCCATGCACCGGCGACTTTTGGACCCATGACGTTGTGAAACCGCTCCACAGATTGATCAGCCAGTACACCGTCATCCAGGAGGCCCGCAGCGTGCACCACGCCTCTGAGCGGATACCCATCCGGCAGTGAGTCAATGACAGACTCCAGCGCTGCTATGTTAGCGACATCCCCCCGAACCACCGTAACCAGCGCACCACGCGCCTCCATATCCTTTATCGCACTCTTTTGTGCTGCATTGGTAACGCCTCTGCGCCCCAGCAATACGATGTGTTCTGCACCCTGCTCTACCAGACATGCCGCAAGAGAAAGCCCCAGCCCACCGGTACCGCCGGTAATGAGATAGCTCCCTTTACCGGTCAGAACGAACCCATCTGACTCGTCGACGGACGAGGCCCTGGAGCAGGAGGAAAGCGCGCCGGGAGTTTTCTGTTCCAGTCTGGGAACATAGAGCGAGTCGCTGCGAAGAGCGATCTGTTCCTCTCTGGTGTCTGAAAGTGCGACTGCTACTAACGAACGGGCCTCTTCATAACTTTTAGGATCGCCTATATCGACTCTCAGCGATCGCAACAAGGGTTCTTCGCTATGTATTACCCCACCCAAACCCCACAGAATAGCCTGGTCTGGACGAACTAAAGGGTGTCCACTAATGGGCTGTGAATTCTGCGTTACCAACACAAGCCGAGGTAGAATATCCGGTGAACTAGTGATTAGGGCTTGTACCGCATTTAGCGCACTGGCCCAGCCATCCTCACCTGCTTTGACTATTGCATCAGGAGCAACCTGCTCCATCGGGGGAGAGTCAAGCCCCCAAAGGCAAATAATGCCGCTCAGGACTTCATTGCCGTTCAGCAGCGAACCAATAATAGTTGTAAGCGGATTAAGGGGACTGACTGAGCCTGCATCGTTGTAAAGAACCTCTACCAATGCGCCTTGGGCGCGCAGCTCAGATACGACATTATTGCCAAAGCCCTGGTTATCCGCCAGCACTAACCAGCGTTCAGTAGGGCCATTTTCCGCCGCTTTCCCTGTGGATACCCCTGATGAGAGAGTAGACCGCTCAGAATGGATAAGCGACACCAGAGAGTCTGAGTTTGTCCATCGTACAGCTAGCAGCGATTCTTGCGGCTTATCCAAACCCGCAGAAAAGCTGCTTTCCAGGGGTATGGCTTCCAGATGGTTTATGTTGCCTAAAGGCTCCCCTTGCTCATCCCACAGTGCAATATCAGCAATAAAACCCGTTATGTTATCTGCAGGGCGCAGAACGGCTTCGCACCATAAAGGTCCACCCCCCACTGAACGAGCTACGTGAAGGCTTCCTATCCTGACGGGAACCACTGGCCCTGCCAGCGACGGGTTCAATAACATCGCGGCTGCACCGGCAACATGAAGGCAGGCATCCAATAAAGCGGGATGTATCATGAAGCTTTGCTTCTGTTCCTCCAGTCCAGGTAAAGCCACCTGACCGAGCGCTGAATTGCAATCCTCACTTGACCATAGCTGTGTTAATCCCTGAAATAATGGCCCATAATTCAATCCATATTCCATGAACCTGTAATAGGTTCCCTCAACAGATTGCGGGATTGTACAGCGAGCTTTGGCATCTTTGATAGCTGAGCTATTGCAGAATGCGCTATGGATAGCTGATCTACCCACAGAAGGGTCACTATTCACAGGCGAATCAAGATGTTCAGGATGTTCAGCTATAACGTGAGCAGAGACGAGCCTATCCCAGGAGGCATCAGTATCCTTTGCTCCGCCACCAGTCTTGGACACACCAAGTATCCATGCAGACCCGTTTTGGCTAATGTCTGACTGACTTTCGGCACTACCATTACCGGGGCTCCTGTCATCCGAATACCCGGAATCTGAAGCTGGAAGCATAGACACTTGCGCCAAAACCTCATCGGCTTCATTTATGATCAGGGGCTTTTTGAATTCGATATTCTTGAGCGTAATTTTCTTACGGGGAGCTAACTCCCGAGCGACAGATAACGCGATTTCTATATAAGCCGCTCCGGGAAACACACAAACTGATTGCACCTTGTGATCTTCAACCCAGGGCTGGCTTTTGCGATTAAATGCAATATCCCACAGAACAACGCTTTCCGGAGCCGACATTGAGTACGCCGGCCCGAGCAGCGGGTGAGCACTACTTTTTCCTGACCCCGGCCTGCTATACTTCAACATTCCATGACTAAGCGCTTTCGGACTTGGTGCATCAAGGTAATACCGTTGCCGCTGGAACGGATAGATTGGCAAAGCCACAGCTGTTGAACCCTTAAAGCCGTCAAAGGATTTCCAGTCCAGTGCATACCCCTGCACATGAAGCCGGCCAAGATTGAGCAGAACGCTGCCAAATTCACCTTTATCACGCCAAAGCGTACCGACCACACAGCCGTCGACGCTCTCCTGCTCCATAACAGCCTTCAGGGCCATGTGCATTGCAGGATGGGGGCTGACCTCTACAAAGAATCTGGCCCCGTCGTTTACCAGCTCTTCTACGGTATTGGCAAATTGCACTGGCTGACGAAGATTGCGGAACCAATATAACGCATCGAGACCAGCCCCTTTCAATGGCTTGAAAGACTCTCCGTCAACCGTGGAGTACATTGGGATTCTGGTTTCACGGGGGACAATATCCTTGAGCGCAGAGAGTATTTCTTCACGAACTGCCTCCACCTGCACACAGTGTGATGCATAGTCGACCCGAACTTCCCGTGCGAATATTTCATCCTCGGTCAGCCTGGCAACTAACGATCTGATCTCACCCGACTCACCAGACACCAGTAAGGAGCGTGGCCCGGTATAGGCAGAAATTGCCAGACTCTCTCCAAAGCCGGAATCCAGGTACGGTGCCAGCTCGGCCGGTGATAACTCTACGGCTGCCATGGCACCCTGACCGGCCAGCGCTGTAATAGCCTGGCTTCTCAGAGCCACGATCTTCGCTGCATCATCCAGGGATAGTGCGCCGGCAATATAGGCAGCAGCAACTTCGCCCTGGCTCACGCCGATAACGGCGTCCGGATCAACACCCATTGAGCGCCACAGATTTGCCAGAGATACCATCATGGAAAACAGCAACGGCTGTACCACATCGACGCGATTCATGGCCGTAAGGTCTTCTTCCGCTAGCATTTCAGGAAACTGCCAGTCTATATATGGCGAGAACGCGCGTGCACAGTCTTCCATCTGCTGACGGAAGGCGGCGGAGGTTTCCATCAGCGCTTTTGCCATACCAGGCCACTGAGTACCTTGACCTGGAAAGACGAACACCAGCTTGCCATTCACAACGGCTTCACCCTCTGCTGTGTATTGATCGGGCGTACCATCAGCAAGACTATTCAGAGAATTTATCAGGCGGGTTCTTTCATCTGATACTATTAAGCCACGGTGTTCAAAGTGTGTCCTTCTGGTTGCCAGACAATAGGCAACATCTGAAACAGCAAGCTCCGGATTCGACTGCAAACAGGATTTCAGATTTTTCGCCTGAGCTCGCAGCGCTTCTTTACTACGGCCAGAAAGTACAACGGGCATATACTTTGAACTCTCATCTGACGATACTGCTACACTTGTCGTTGCTTCATGGCGGTCATAGGAGTTAGTGTTTGCAGTTCCACAGTGATCGCCTGCGTCATCGCGCGTGTAGAGTGTCCGCTCCTGTTCACCGGCAGGCCATTCTTCAAGAACAAGGTGCGCATTTGTTCCAGAAAACCCGAAAGAGGAAACTCCCGCACGGCGAGGTTCGTCATTGCCATTCCAGTCAATGCATTTTCTCGCCACGGACACGGGGATTTCTTTCCAGTCGACCTCCGGATTCGGGTTATTAAAGTGCAATGAGCGCGGTATTTTCCGTTTTTTCAGGGAAAGTACCGCCTTGATTAACCCGGCAATTCCTGCGGCACCTTCGGTGTGGCCGATATTACTTTTTACGGATCCGATCAACAGGGAGTTTTCGGTTGTCCGTTCAGCGCAGTAAACAGAAGCCAGTGAAGCGACCTCGATTGGGTCTCCGAGAGGCGTGGCGGTACCATGGCATTCAACATAGCCGACCGTAACCGGATCAATTTGTGCACTTTGTAATGCACGAGTAATAACATCCTTTTGCGCTTTGCCGTTGGGCGCCGTCAACCCGTTGGATCGTCCGTCCTGGTTTACCGCGCTGCCACGGATCACTGCCAGTATCTCGTCCCCGTCCCGCTGAGCGTCAACCAGCCGCTTTAACACAACGGCACCACAACCTTCACCGCGAACATACCCGTCAGCATTTGCATCAAACGTTCTGCAGCTATCACCAGACGATAGTGCTCCCATCTGGCTCATGGCAATGCTGATTTCCGGTGAGAGTATGAGATTGGCACCGGCACCGATTGCCAGGGTGCATTCCCTGGCGCGAAGACTTTGGCATGCCTGATGGACTGCAACAAGCGATGAAGAGCATGCGGTGTCAATCGACATGCTGGGGCCGTGGAACCCCAGCAGATATGACACCCGGCCGGAAGCTACGCTCAAGCTGCTCCCGGTGGCTGAATGCATATCGATACTCTCACGGCTTAATGGGCTTATTGTTCTCTGTGCATAATCACTTGAACATATACCCAGGTATAAACCTGTGCGACTCCCTTTTATCCGAGCAGGTACAATTCCGGCGCTTTCGAGGGCCTCCCAGGAAACCTCGAGCAGAAGGCGCTGCTGCGGATCCATCTGCACAGCTTCACGGTCTGAGATCCCGAAAAACGAGGGGTCAAAATCTTCTACATTGTCAATGAATCCTCCCCATCGACTGTTGGTGCGACCTGGCGCACCTGCTTCAGGGCTATAGAATTCATCGATATCCCACCGGCGAGCAGGAATCCGGGTGATCGCGTTTTTTTCACCTTCCAGAAGACTCCAGAAATCATTCGGCGTGTTAGCACTTCCGGGAAAACGGCAGGCCATTCCTACAATTGCTATGGGCTCGACTGCTTCGCAGGATTCATCATTGACCTCTGGAACTTCAGTGCCTGCCGTTTTTCCGGCTGCCCCGAACTCTTCCACCATGCCAGCGACCGAAACGCCTGTCCAGGCGGCGGTTGCCGGCACCTTTCTCTGCAGCTTAATCTCCAGCTGACTGGCAAGCTCAGCTGCACCGATAGAATCCAGCCCCATATCCGCCAGCGGTGCCGTTTCATCGATAGAAGACGCCGGGATAGAAAGACGCTGACTCAGCCATTGCGTAATCCATTGTTGCAGCTCTGGATCAGAAGCTGACTTTTTCGCTAAAGCGTCAGCTTTTGCCTGCGTCGCTCCCTGGCCTGCAAAGGTATCAGATTCCTCTAGAGCGTCAGTTTGAGCTGCTATGATATCAAGGCTGCCGTCGATAAATGATGAGCGACAACCGGCTCTCTGAATTTTGCCACTCGATGTTTTCGGTATTGTGCCTGAACGCAGAAGGACAATGGCATGGGGCATGATACCGAACTGACTGGTAACAGTATTGCGAATCCCGGTAAAAACCTCCTGGAAACCGCTGAGTTCCGCCTCACCCGGAGGTCGGTCAGATACCCCTGCGACCTGGTCGCTTTTTATTTCAACTGCCACAACCAGCTTTTCTTCGTCGTTATGCTCTATAGAAAAAACGGCACTACAACCCGCTTTAAGGCTTGCATGGCTGCCCTCTATTGCCGCTTCAATTTCATGTGGGTAGTAATTTTTTCCACGAATAATAACGATATCCTTAAGGCGCGAAGAGATATACAATTCACCCTGCTGCAAAAAGCCAAAATCACCTGTGCGCAGAAATGGCCCCTCACCTGTATCAGCCAGGTAAGCCTGAAACGTCGCTTTAGTCTCCTTTTCTCGCTCCCAGTACCCCTCTGCAACATTGGGCCCGGATACCCAGATTTCTCCGATTCGATCCGGTTCACATCGCTTGCGCGTTTCAGGATCAACAATCTCAACATCGACGCCTTCGATAGCAACACCACAGCCCACCACCCGACTGGATAGCATGCCTGGTGTAGCGGGCCTGATAATACCTTGCGCCATTGCTGAGGCATCGACATCAAGGCTTTTATAGGGTGATTGAAATTTATTGGCGGATACACCCAGCGTAGCTTCCGCCAGGCCATACTGGGGGCAGAAACTTTGTGGTTTAAAACCACATTCAGCAAAGGTCGATATAAAATGATTCACCACGTTGGCACGTAACGGCTCTGCGCCACAACCCGCTATCATCCAGCCGCTCAGATCCAGTTGCTGACGTTGCTCTGGCGTGGTCTTTGATGCGCAAAGGGCATAGGCGAAATTGGGCCCGCCACTCCACCAGCCCCGATATTTGGAAATAGCCTGAAGCCACCTTACCGGCCGCTGAAGAAAGCTCATTGGAGACATAAACACGCATGTTGAACCTGCGCATAAAGACAGTATGATTTTGGAAATCAGACCGAGATCGTGATAAATCGGGAGCCAGGACACCACCGCGCGGTCAGCAGGCTGCTGATTTACCCGCAGCAAGGCAATTTCATGTTCAATAATATTATCATGGGTTATTATCACGCCCTTGGGCGAGCCGGTTGACCCGGAAGTATATTGTAAATAGGCAGTGGTCTGTCTATCCACCGAGGGATACGTAAATTCTTCAGCCGCTCCTGAATCCAGGTTATCTGTACCAACCCAAATTTTGTCCTGAAGATCAGGCGCCAGCTCAAACATGGCATCTGTTGTGGTCAGAAGCTCACTGGTGGTAAGCACGAACCGCGCGGTACAATCATCAATGATGCTAAGCAAACGCGGCAGGGTGCGTGACATACGATTGGGGTCGATCGGGTAGGCCGGCACAGCGATAATGCCCGCGTACAGGCAACCATAAAATGCAACCACATAGTCAATTCCTGCCGGATACATGAGTACAGCCCTGTCCCCGGCGGCACCGCGAGCACTCAGGTGTTTGGCAATGGCAAGTGCGCGCCTGTGAAGCTGGCTATAGGTGATGCGTTCCTCTACAGACTCCCCATCTTTCAGAAAAATATACGCTGCCTCATCGGGCTGTATAATGGCTCTTCGATGAAGGACTTCATTCAGATTACAAAATTCGCCAAGATTCAGGGTTTTTTCCTGGTTGGAACGCATGCTCGCTACTGCCATATTGTTGTGGAAGGAAAAGTTGCTGGGTTATGTTTCCAAGGAGGGCAATATCTTTTTCAACCTAACTCAGCCTATATCGGAAAAACGGCCTCTAATGTCATGGTTACCACAATCGAAGTTCATGAGTGCGTGGTGCTGCGTGGTGACAGCTACGCATGAATTGTATAATCTGACTATTCTCCCCTGATGCTCAGAGGGTGCTTTGGATATACAAACGTAAAAACAGGCTTAGTGAAGTTTCAAGAGATGTGATGTTGAGCGGCGGCGACTCATTCGAGTCATAATCAACTGAAATC
>JAWVYU010000085.1:0-15463 GCA_033722575.1 Ketobacteraceae bacterium
GGTTCAGCAGTTTCAGACTAACGGGGCTGTCCCCGTTGATGAGCGACCAGTAGCCGTTACTTTCGGGTTGCAGGCCCAGATCATAGGTCTGGTCGCCCTGGCGGAATTTTGCCCGCCGTACGAATCCCGTGCCGCTATGCCACCGGCGGAGGGTCTTCAGAGCTGCCGGGTTTTGCGTCCTGTCAGCGGGCTGGGCCTGACTGTGAAACAGCAGTGCGGCTACGGCGGCGGCTTCGGGAGATAACACCGAAGGCGCCAGCGCGGGGTTGCCGGTAAAGTCCTTGTTGAGAAACGCGGTGCTGAATTCACCCTGGATAAATGCCTTATGACCCAGAATTTCCGCCAGAAAATACTGGTTGGTGGTAACCCCGAACACCACCAGCTCCCGCAGTGCTTTGCGCAGTTTGCGGATGGCGTCCGTGCGGGATTTTCCCCAGGTGATGACTTTCGCCAGCATGGGGTCATAGTAGGGTGATACCTGCTGCCCCACCTGAATGCCATGGTCCAGCCGCAGCCCCTCGATAGCCGGGATCCGCCAGTCACTGATGGTGCCAGTCTGGGGCATGTAATTCCGGGCAGTATCCTCGGCATACAGGCGGACTTCTATGGCGTGGCCTGTCAGCCGGACCTGTTCCTGGGTCAGCGGCAGAGGTTGGCCACGGGCCACATTGATCTGCCATTCCACCAGATCCTGCCCGGTGATCATTTCCGTTACCGGGTGTTCCACCTGCAGCCGGGTATTCATTTCCAGAAAATAGAAACTGCCGTCGGGGGCCAGCAGAAACTCCACCGTGCCGGCCCCGACATAATCGCAGGCTCTGGCGGCGTTCACCGCGGCTTGGCCCATCTTGCGTCGCAGTGGCTCGTCAACGGCGGGAGAGGGGGCTTCCTCCACCACTTTCTGATGACGCCGCTGTATGGAGCAATCCCGCTCTCCCAGATAAATCACATTGCCCTGCTGATCAGCAAAAACCTGAATCTCGATATGCCGCGGCTCCAGCACTGCTCGTTCCAGGATCAGCTCACCGCTGCCGAAGGCGTTCTGTGCCTCGGAGCGGGCGGATTTCAGTTCGGCCTCAACGCTGTCCAGATCATGGACCAGTCGCATTCCGCGACCGCCACCGCCGGCGCTGGCCTTGATCATCAGGGGTGTGCCCACGGCTCTGGCTTTGCTGGCCAGGTTTTCCAGGCTCTGGTCATCGCCCTGGTAGCCGGGAATGCAGGGCACATCCGCTTTTTCCATGGCGATCTTGGATTGCCGTTTGCTGCCCATCAGCTCGATCGCGCCAACGGGAGGGCCGATGAAGATAATGTCGTTGTCTGCACAGGCCTGGGCGAAAGCGGCGTTTTCTGACAGAAAGCCATAGCCGGGGTGAATGGCATCGGCGCCGGTCAGTTTTGCAGCCCGGATGATGCTGTCGATATTCAGATAGGATTCGGCGACCACCGCAGGGCCCACGCACACGGCTTCATCGGCCACTTTAACATGAAGCGCATTTTTGTCCGCCTCGCTGTAGACCGCCACGGTGTCATAACCCAGGTTGCGGGCGGTGCGAATGACCCTGACCGCGATTTCGCCCCGGTTAGCTATCAGGATTTTGGAGATTTCAGCCATTGGGTATTCCTTTATTGCGCCCGGTTATTGTGCCCAGCTGGGTAAACGTTTCTGCACGAAAGCCATGGTACCTTCCATGCCTTCCTCGCTGGCCACGGCATCCGCGAAGGCTTTGGCGGCATCATCCAGCAGAGTGCTCATCGGTTCGTGGCCAACACGGTGCATTAACGCCTTGGTCTGGCGGTTGGCGGAGGGTCCGCAACGTTTGATCTGTTCCAGTACCCGCGCCAGTGTGTTTTCAATATTGTCGGTATCGTTTTCCACAAAATGCACCACCCCCAGGGAATGGGCTTCCACCCCTGTAAAGCGTTCCCCCAGCAGTGCCAGTCGCCGGGCCTGGGTCAGGCCGATGCGCTCCACCACGAAGGGAGCGATCTGTGCCGGGATAACCCCCAGTCCGGTTTCCGGCAGGCCAAACTGGGCCTTGCCATGGGCAATGGCAACATCGCTAACACAGGCCAGCCCGAAACCGCCTCCCAGCACAGCGCCTTCCAGCACGGCCACCACCACCTGTGGCGCATGGTTAACCTGGGTGATCAGATGGCCAAACTGACGGTTCAGGGAAAAGAACGGATTATCCTGGCCTTTTGCAATCGCTTCCGCCGCTCTGGCGCGGGCGGTTGACATGTCCTTGATATCGCCGCCGGCACAGAAATGTCCGTCAGCGCCACGCAACACCACAGCGCGGATGTTGCTATCTTCTGCAATGGTGTCGAATACGGCCATGAGTTCGTTCACCATTTCCAGACTCATGGCGTTACGGGCCTCCGACCGGTTCAGTGTGATATGGAGCGCAGGGCCGTCCTGTTTCAGCAGCAGTGTTGCGGTTTGCGGTAGCGCCATGACTCAGTCCTTCTTTTTGTTGCCGGGAAGAATGTCCATGGTTTTGCAGATAATGCCGAGCATGACTTCGTCGGCACCACCACCAATGGAAGCCAGGCGGCTGTCGCGGTAGGAGCGGGACACAATGTTGTCCCACATAAAACCCATGCCACCCCAGTATTGCAGGCAGGAATCACTCACTTCCCTGGCCAGCCTGCCGCCTTTCAGTTTGCACATGGACGCCAGTTTCAGGACTTCGCTAGGGTTATCGTTATTGATGTAACGTTCACAGGTGGAGTAAACCAGCGCCCGCAGCATTTCCACTTCTGTTTGCAGTTCGGCAAGGCGAAAATGAATGCTCTGGTTATCAATCAGGGGCTGGCCAAAGGCTTCCCGGTCCCTGGTGTAGGCAATGGTGGCGCGAATACAGTTTTCCAGACCGCCGATGGCATTGGCGGCGCCCCACATACGTTCCTCCTGAAACTGCATCATTTGCAGCATGAATCCTTGGCCTTCCATGCCAATCAGGTTCTTCTGGGGTACCCGGACATTATCGAAAAATACCTGGGCGGTATCGGATGATCGCATGCCCAGTTTGTTCAGCTTTTCAGAGAAGCTGATGCCGTCGCTATTGGCGGGTACCACGATCAAAGATTTGTTCTTGTGTTTGGGGCCGTCGCCGGTGTTGGCCAGCAGGCAGAAAAAATCCGCCTGGGTGGAATTGGTAATCCACATCTTGGTGCCATTAATGATGTAGTCGTCGCCGTCTTTCACCGCTTTGGTCTTGATATTGGCCACATCAGAACCGGCGCCGGGTTCGCTGACCGCAATAGCGCCCACCATGTCACCCTTAATGGCCGGCACCAGGAATTCATTGCAGAGTGCTTCGCTGCCAAAGCGTGCCAGCGCAGGAGTTGCCATGTCTGTCTGAACTCCGATGGCCAGAGGAACACCGCCACAGTGGGCGTAGCCCAGTTCTTCTGCCACCACCAGATTGTAGGAATAGTCCAGCCCCATACCGCCGTATTTTTCCGGTTTGCTCACCCCCAGCAGGCCAAGGTCTCCGAGTTTTTTGAAAACCTGGTGGGCTGGGAAGGGGGGCTGTTCTTCCCACTCTTCCACATAGGGGTTAATTTCTTTTTCCACAAACTGGCGCACCGTGCGACGCAGTTCTTCATGCTCGGGGGTGAATAACATACGGGTTTCCCTCTACCTCAAATATTGTTAAAAGCGACCCACGCCAAAGGCATTAGGCTGCAGTTTTCTGGCTTGCGCTTCCCGCGTGACTGACATGACATAAGCCAGCACACGGCGGGTATCTCTTGGATCTATCAGCCCATCGTCCCAGAGGTGGGCGGTGCCATACAGCGCAGTGGATTGTTTGTCCAGGTTAATAGCGGTGCTCTGTTCCAGCATATCCAGTACCTTTTCATCCGGTTCCATGCCTGCTGCACGCTGTTTTTGTTCCGCAACAATCCGCAATACCTTACCCGCCTGGGCGCCACCCATAACGGCAGTTTTATTATTGGGCCAGGCAAAAATGAAACGCGGGTCCAGCCCACGACCACACATGGCGTAGTTACCGGCGCCATAGGAGCCACCAATCACCACGGTGAATTTGGGTACCCGCGCATTGGCCACGGCCTGTATCATTTTGGAACCATGCTTGATGACACCGTTGTGTTCCGGTTCGGTACCCACCAGAAAGCCGGTGGTGTTATGAAAAAACAGCAGCGGCGTCTGGTTCTGATCACAGAGCTGGATAAACTGCGCTGCCTTTGCGGCACCCTGGGGTGTGATGGGGCCGTTATTGCCAATAAAGCCGGCACTGTAGCCCTCAATCTTCAGCCAGCCACACACCGTTTGGCTGTCGAATTCGTTTTTGAAGTCCAGAAAATCGGAATCATCGGCAATCCGCGCAATCACTTCGCGGCAGTCGTAGGGCTTTTTGGCATCCGTCGGGATGATCCCCAGCAATTCCTCTTCATCGTAACGGGGCGGACGAAAGTTTTTGACGGGCCGATAGGGCAGCCGATCGTTCCAGGACATTTTGGCCATGATGTCCCGTACCAGGCGAATACCGTCTTCGTCATTTTCTGCTAAATATTCCGCGGTGCCGGCGGTATAGGCATGCATTTCGGCGCCACCCAGTTCTTCATCCGTGGCGATCTCGCCGGTTGCCGCTTTCAGCAGGGGCGGTCCGGCCAGGAACATCTTGGAGCGATTGCGCACCACCACCACGTAATCGGAAAGGCCGGGCTGGTACGCGCCACCGGCGGTGGCGTTGCCGTGCACCACGGTAACCTGGGGAATACCCGCGGCCGACAAGCGTGCCTGGTTGGCAAAGGCCCGGGCCCCTTCCACAAAAATCTCACCGGCATAATTCAGATTGGCGCCGCCGCTTTCGGACAGGGATAAAACCGGCAGCTTGTTTTCTCTGGCAATTTCCTGGAGGCGCAGGGATTTGCGCAAACCTGCGGGGGAAATGGTGCCGCCTTTAATGGCGCTGTTATTGGCAGTGATCAGGCAGCGAATACCCTCCACATAACCGATGCCGGCAATAAGCCCGCCACCGGCGTCACTGCCGTCCTTGTCATCATGCATCCGGTAACCGGCCAGAGAAAGTAACTCAAGAAAGGGGGAGCCGGGATCCAGCAGGCGTTCCACCCGTTCCCGTGGCAACAGCTGGTTGCGTTTCTCGAATTTGGGTCGGGCCTTTTCGCCTTTATCCACCACCTTCTGTTCGATCCCGCGGAATTCTTCCACCAGCCCCAACATATAGTTGCGGCTGTCCTGATATTCTTGGGATCCGGTATCTAACTGGGATTCAATAACTGGCATTATCCGGCGTCCTCGTCTTTGAACAGGTCCGGTATCACTTCTCGGTGAAAGCCTTCAAAGGGCGTGGATCTGTTATGGTCCGGCAGCGGGAAAATGGCAGGATTCCCCTGGGAAGAGCCGCCATCAATGCGGATGGTGGTACCTGATATATAGGCTGCGGCATCGCTGAGCAGAAAGCATATCGCGCCACTGACCTCGGCTTCGTTACCCATGCGCTTCAGAGGAACGGCACCTTTCAGGGTTTTGATAATGGATTTCATGCCCTCGGGATAGGTGTCCATGCCGCTGGAGCGAATCCAGCCCGGTGCAACGGCATTGACCCTGACATTGGTGCAGCCCCATTCCACCGCCGCGGTCTGGGTAAAGTTCACCATGCCCGCCCGGGCCGCACCGGAGTGGCCCATGCCCGGCATGCCGCCCCACATGTCAGCAACAATGTTGACAATGGCGCCACCGGACTTGTTCATACTCTGGGTAAACACCTCCCTTGCCATTAAAAAACCGCCGGTAAGATTGGTGTTAATCACTGCATCCCAGCCTTTTTTGTTGATCATGGCCAAGGGGGAGGGGAACTGGCCACCGGCGTTATTCACCAGGCCGTTGATGGTGGGGTATTCGCTGACGATATCCGCCACCGTGTTGCGCACGGTTTCCTCGTCGCGAATATCACAGGTGTTGAAGGAAACAGAGCCGCCGTCTTCCTCGATTTCTGCGGCCACTTTCTGCAGTTTTTCCGGCTTGCGGCCAAGCAGCACCACATGCGCACCCAGTGATGCCAGCTCATGGGCGGTACAGCGGCCGATACCACTGCCACCGCCGGTAACAACAATCACTTTGTCTTTGAACAAGCCGGGTTTGAAAACCGATCGATATCCCATAGTGATATCCCTTACTGATTGATTTCATCAGCCAGTTTCTGGCTGACAGGTACAGGAAAATCCAATAGTTGCTGGGCGAACGCCTTACCCTGAGGATCGATCCGCAGGCTGGCGATACCTCCGCCCCCAAGGCTGTTTTCCAGCAGAAAATTGAGTGCGTGAATGCCGGGCAGCTCCCAGCGGGAAACCTTGCCCCGTTGCGGGTCCAGCACATGACTGAAGTATTCGGCCACGGCTTCTTCAGTGAGCGCATTGCGCAGGTAGGGAAGGTACTCGCTGCGACGGGCGATCACGCCGATATTGGCATGGTTACCCTTGTCGCCGCTGCGGGCCCAGGCCAGTTTGACCAGCGGCACCAGAGCTGTGCCGTCACTGGCTGTTTCGCCCCGGGGTTGCGGCTCAATCTGCTGTTCCGAAAAATGATTCTCCAGATCAATCTGGCTGTGGTGTTTATCGTCATTGATCTGATAGCTCACCTGCACAAGATGTTTGGGAATCAGGCAGGAAAACAGACGAATCACCGGGGAAACCTTGGGGCGACCACCCACAATACCAGTCAGTCCCGGAGCCATACCGGTACCGGCCTGGGCAATTTCCCGGGAAAACAGTTCCAGTGCTTTTTTATCGTTGTGAGTGGCCGCGATTTTTACCACCACTTCCCGCGGGGAACGAATCTGTGCGTGGGCACCGTAGGTGGATTCACAACCCAGCAGTTCGATGGACACCTCCCGGAAATCATCCAGGGCTTTTTCTGCGAACAGCCGGGAGGTTTTCTTTATCAGTGCATCGGCCACCCGCTTGGCTTTTCTGTCCGCATCAATGCCACCCATCAGAAAGCTGGCGGTTACCCGGAAGCCGTCAGGATAAGTGGCGGAAACCTTGTACTGATTGGTGGGGCCATGGCCCCGGGCACCGGTAACAGATACCCGGTCCCGGCCTGTCTGCTCAAGGGTTACCTGCGTAAAATCACACACCACATCGGGAAGGTAGTAGGCCCGGGGATCACCAATTTCATACACCAGCTGTTCTGCCACCGTGGCAGTGGTCACCATGCCGCCGGTGTTTTCCGGCTTGGTCACCGTGAAGCTGCCGTCGGATTGGCACTCCACGATGGGAAAACCCATGTTGTCGTAGTCGGGTACCTGTTCCCAATCGGTAAAGTTGCCGCCGGTGCATTGCGCGCCGCATTCAATAATGTGTCCCGCCAGCGAACCCTGGGCCAGTTTGTCGTAGTCCTGCAGTGACCAGTCAAACTCATAGATCAGGGGTGCCAGTACCAAAGCGCTGTCCACCACCCGACCGGTAATCACAATATCCGCGCCGGCTTTCAGGGCATCCACCAGTCCCAGCGCACCAAGGTAGGCGTTCATGCTCACCACCACGGGAGGCAGCGGTTTATCACCGCCCAGTTCGGTAATCCCGAGTTTGTCGAGTTCCGGCTTTTGTGGGATCAGATCGTCCCCCAGCACAACGGCAACCTGCAGATCCAGATCTGCCGCGCTGATCAGTTCCTGCAGGGCTTTCTGGCAGGAGAGGGGGTTCACGCCACCGGCGTTGGTAACGATTTTTACTCCGTCCGCTGCAATTTTCGGCAGCAGAGGCTTCATGACCCGGTAGACGAAATCGGTGGCGAATCCGGCGCTGGCATCTTTCATTTTGGCGCCAGCCATGATCGACATGGTGATCTCGGCGAGATAGTCGAAAACGACATAATCCACCTGTCCTGAGTCGATAAGCTGGCCGGCGGCGGTTTCCGTGTCTCCCCAGAAGGCCGCGGCGCAGCCGATGTTAACGGTTGATTTTGTTGTCATTTTCCGTATCCCGGTCGCGTTGTTTGACTGGATTTTTGGGCAACCACTGGCTCATGGCTGGCGTTTGCATTAAGCTACCAAGCAAGCGCTTGGTTTGTAAAGGGTGAATTCGGGCAAAAAACAGGTCCCGAAAAACCGGAACACATCATGCAGCTAAAAATCATGCAGTGAAGGCAAAGCAATTGAACCCGGGGATAAGGCAAAGCAGTGAGGAAACAATCAATGAGCGCAGCAACCCAAGAACTCCACAATGGCCTGGACGACTCCCCCAGGGGACGTATCCTGAAAGCTGCGGCGCATCTGTTTCGTCACAAGGGTTTTGAGCGAACGACAGTCCGTGATCTTGCCCAGGAAGTGGGGATACAGTCGGGCAGTATCTTCCATCATTTTAAAACCAAGGAGGAAATCCTCCGGCAGGTCATGGTAGAAGTTATCCTGTTCAATACGGAGCGAATGCGGCGGGAACTGGCCGCAGCAAAAAGCCCCCGTGACCGGTTGCTGGCCCTGATCCGGTGCGAACTGCAATCCATTAATGGCGAAACCGGCGAAGCCATGGCGGTGCTTACCAACGAATGGCGTAGCCTTAAGCCGGACAGCCAGAAAGACATTCTTGTGCTCAGGGATACCTACGAACAAATGTGGCTGGATGTGCTGAATGAATGTCAGTCTGCCGGCATGATTCCCCCTTCCGTTGATACCTTTATCCTGCGCCGCTTTCTGACCGGTGCACTGGCGTGGTCCAACTTCTGGTATGACCCTGCCGGTTCCCTCAACATTGATCAGCTCGCGGAACAGGCCTTAGGCCTTGCTATCAAGGAATTTTAGTAACCTGTTGAGAACCATGGGAAATTCCTGATAACTAATCTTTTGGCCTGTTTTTCCGGGGTTTTTAACTGGTTCTCAAACTCGGTTTTTGCGCTCCGTGCCCGCGGTTTTCAGGCCTTTTCAGCTTGTGCCACTATTGAAAAAACTGGTACGATTGTTTTGACTAACAATTGTCCATAAAGGATTCTGTCAGTTATCCAATGCTTTCTTAACACCCGGCGTATTACTCGAAACGGGATGTCAGGTATACAAGAAAATTAAAAATAAAAGAGGATGCAGGAGCCAGGAACACGGACTCAGATTCCGGCGCTGCACCACGCTTTAAAAAATAAAAACGATAAATAGGGTGGCTTATCATGACTGCTATGGAGCAATCTTCCCCCGGGCTCACATTCACTCCCGAAAAAGGTCCTGATGCACGGGACCGAATTCTGTCAGCGGCTTTGTCGCTGTTCGCAATGCGTGGTTTTGAAGGTGTGTCCACCACACAAATCGCAAAAGTGGCCGGTATTACCCAGCCGCTGATTCATTATCATTTCAAAAACAAGGAAGCCTTGTGGAAGGCAGCGGTGACCCGTCTGTTCTCACAGCTGGATCGCGAGTTCACCCAGGTGGTTGCCAATTTGCCAAAACAGGACAAAAAGCGTTTTGTCATTGAAGCCATCAGAAACTACGTCGCTTTCAGTGCCAAGCATCCGGAATTTGGCCAGTTCATTATGCGTGAAGGTGCCCAGCGCACCGAGCGTCTGGAATGGATGGCCACGGAACTGATCAAGCCGGTGATGCAGCCGTTCTACGACATCTATCTGGAAGGTGCGTCCGAAGGCTGGCTGAAACCCATACCTTTCCCTCAGTTAATGATGATGGTAACGGCAGCCGCCGCCAATTTCTTTTCACTGGCTCCGCTGGTGAAAACCCTGTACGACATTGAGCCCCTTTCCGGTGAAGAATCCCTGGCCCACAGTGACGCGGTTGTAGAAGTGGTGATTTCGTCTATCTTTAAAGACTCGGTGGCTGTTGCAGATGCTGTTGCCAGCGTGAATGCAGGGGCCGCCAGCCAGGGTGCCAGCCTGAGGTAACTGCCTAACTCGTAAAGAGTTTTTACGGTAAAAGTTTTTTGGACCTTTTTTTACATAAAGGTTTGACAGGCTGCCAAAAAACCGTAAAATGGCGCGCACTTCTCGGGTGGTTAGCTCAGCTGGGAGAGCATCGCCCTTACAAGGCGAGGGTCGCAGGTTCGAGCCCTGCACCACCCACCACTACTTTCAGTGACTGATTCAGTAGCTGTAAGCAAGGCAAAATCCTTGGGCACAGCGTCTGATAAAGAAAGTAGTTGGCCGAGAATACGGAGCGGTAGTTCAGTTGGTTAGAATACCGGCCTGTCACGCCGGGGGTCGCGGGTTCGAGTCCCGTCCGCTCCGCCACTGATTCGAAAACCCTGTCAGTAACCCTGACAGGGTTTTTTTGTTTGTGGGCTCTATATGGCTTTATCCGGCGAGCTTTCCAGTGATCGCGGCAGGGCAAAGCTGATCAGTGCGGTGGCAATAATAAATCCACCCGATACCCAAAGGCAGGCGGCGATACCGTAGGCCTGAAACACCCACCCTGAAAGCACTGTACCGATCAGCCGCCCCATGGCATTTGCCATGTAATAGAAACCCACGTCCAGCGATACCCCATCCGCATTTGCAAACCGTACAATCAGAAAACTGTGCAGCGATGAATTGATAGCGAAGAGGACCCCGAATGCAATCAGGCCCAGCAGCAGGGTTTGTTGCAGGGGCCATTGCCAGTAAAAACCACAGGCAATGCCAATGGGTGTGAGAGCAAGCAATGCGGCCCACAGTATGGCTGCGCCGCCAGCCGGTGTGTGGAGCGACCTTTGAATCAGGCCGGGCGCCACGGATTGCGCTACACCGTAGCAAATGATCCATACCGCCAGAAAGCCGCCCACCTGCCAGAAATCCCATTGAAACTGCTGGCTCAGAAATACCGGCAAAGCCACCACAAACCATACGTCCCTGGATGCGAACAGGAACAGGCGGGCGGCAGACAGGGTATTGATGGCGGGGCTTTTGGAGAAGATATCCCGGAATCGCGGTTTGTTTTTTGCCTTGCCCATGGCGTCTCTGAGCATGAACAGGCTGCCCAGCCATACCAGGCTCAATGCCATGGCCATGGTCAGCAGGGCATGCTGAAAGCCCAGCCAGGTGAGCAGGCCACCCCCCAGGAAAAAGCCGGCGCCTTTCAGGGTATTCTTGGAGCCCGTCAGAAACGCCACCCAGCGGAACAAACGGTTATCCTGATCTTTGGGTACCAGGGCTTTAATGCTGCTCTTGGCGCTCATTTTATTCAGGTCCTTGGCAATGCCGGACAAGGCCTGGGCCGCCATCACCCAGGGCACCGTCAGCAGGGCTGCGGGCACCGTCAGCATCAGCAGGGCGAAAACCTGCAGCCCAAGGCCGATATTCATGGTGCGGTTAAGCCCCAGTCGGGCACCCAGCCAGCCCCCCACCAGATTGGTTACCACGCCGAAGAACTCGTAAAAAATAAACAGCATGGCGATGGCCAGGGGTGAATACCCCAGCTGATGGAAATGCAGCACCACCAGCATCCGCAGGGCGCCGTCGGTAAGGGTAAAAGCCCAGTAGTTGGCCGTTACCAGCAGATAGCGGCGCACCTCTGTGGAGAGATCGGCGAATCCGGTCATGCCAGGTTGCCCGCCACCTTGTTAACCAGCTCGGCGGTGCGGTTGGCGTAGCCCCATTCATTGTCGTACCACAGATAGAGTTTGAGCTGGGTGTTGTTGATCACCATGGTGGATAGTGCATCCACCACACAGGAGCGGGGATCAGTCCGGTAATCGATGGATACCAGAGGCCGTTCCTCATAACCCAGAATGCCTTTCAGCTCACCTTCTGCCGCTTTCTGGAGGGAGGCATTAACGGCCTCGGTGGTCACCGGCGTTTCGAGTTCGAACACGCAGTCTGTAATGGAAGCGTTGGCCAGGGGTACACGAATGGCATGACCATTCAGGCGGCCCTTCAGCTCCGGAAAAATATGGGTAATGGCGGTGGCGGAGCCGGTGGTGGTGGGAATCAGGCTCATACCACAGGCGCGGGCACGACGCAGGTCCTTGTGGGGTGTATCCAGAATGCTCTGGGTATTGGTGATATCGTGAATGGTGGTCATGCTGCCGTGGCGAATGCCGAAGTTTTCCTGGATAACCTTAACCGCGGGCGCCAGGCAGTTGGTGGTGCAGGAGGCGGCCGTCACAATGGTGTGCAGGGCAGGGTCATAAAGATGATCGTTAACTCCCATCACAATGTTCAGAATACCTTCCTCTTTGACAGGGGCGGTCACCACCACCCGCTGCACGCCCTGATCCAGATACTGTTGCAGCAGCGCCCGGGTTTTCATTTTTCCCGATGCCTCCACCACCAGATCACAGCCCGACCAGTCCGTAGCGGAAATCTCCCGGTTCTGGCTGGTGCTGATACTCTGGTTCCCAATCTGAATGCTGTCACCACGGGCGGTGGCTTCGTGGTCCCAGCGGCCATGGACGGAGTCGAAATTCAGCAGGTGGGCGAGTGTCCGGGCATCTCCCGCAGGGTCATTGATATGGCTGATCACCATGTCGTTCATGTCGTGAAGCACGCGCAGCGTCAGGCGGCCCATACGGCCAAACCCGTTAATGCCTACTTTTACGGTCATAATGATTATTCCTGTCTGTCAGCAGCAGCTGGATTGTCGTTGCGGCCGATCGCCCATGGCCCGCAGCCTTGTCAGGCAAGGTGCTGTCAGGTCTGCACTGGCGTCGGTGGTAATACGCAGAATATCCCTGATCCAGCCCGGAAGGTCCGGATGCAGGCGGTAGTAAACCCAGACACCCTGGCGCCGGTCTTCCAGCAGGGCCTGCTCCCGCAACAGTTTCAGATGCCGTGAGATCTTGGGCTGGGATTGCTGCAGTGCGCACACCAGCTCGCAAACGCACAACTCGCTTTCGGTGGTTACCAGCGCCAGAATGCTGAGACGGGTCTGGTCACTCAGGGCCTTGAACAGATCCTGGGGTGCTTGCAGGGGGTGTTCTGGTGGTGGTGCTGTGATTGACTGTGTTGCCTTCGTCGGGTTCAAGAACTAACGCCTCCGGGGGTGAAAAATATATGCGCTGAATCATATATATGTTCTTCCATATATCAAGATCTTCAGTTCAAACTTCACACAATTGTCATATAACGAATGCCATACTGCGGGCCGTCGCTGCCGTGACTGGCATGAAATTTGGTTGTCAGATTCATTGCCGCTGCACAGCGGAGGCATATCAACTACATGAGGTGAAAAAACAGGAAGGAGTTAACGATGGATGAATTATTCGATGAATACCGGGAGCAACAGGAGACATTCCAGGGTCAGTTTGACTGGGATGAGTTTGATAGCTTTGATTTTGACGATGAAACAGACGATGCTTATGAAATGTAAGCATCGTCCACTGGCATTTTCTTAGTCCTTGTTTAGCAAGGATTTTCTGTATTCTCCCGGGGTAGTTCCCGCCCACCTTTTGAATGCTCTCTGAAACGCTCCCGGCGTTGAAAAGCCCAGCAGATAAGATATTTCGCCAAACGACAGGTCCGTGTTGCGCATATAGCTCAGGGCCACGTCCCGCCGCATTTCATCCACCAAAGCCTGATAGGACGTGTCCTCATCCTTGAGCTTGCGCCGCAATGTCCAGGTGGGTATGCCCAGTTCCTGTGCAACCTCTTCAATGGAGGGTGTTTTACCGTGCAGCATGGTGCCCAGTACTTTCAGCACTTTATTGCGATAGCTGCTGGCCAGTGCTACGCGGCTGATGGCCAGCTCGCACTGTTCCAGCAGATACTGGTGCAGGCTCCGGTTTTCGTGGATCAACGGCGTTTCCAGCACGTTGTCCTTCAGCTTGAGGGCATTCCGGTCCTGATTGAAGACCACCGGACAGTTGAACGCCTTTTTATAATCCTCTGCGTAGGGCGGCGCGGAAAATTCGATATGGGCCGCTTCCACCAGGTCGTTCCTGCCCGTCAGCCACTGGACGGCATGGGCCCAGCCACTGAGTACCGCATCCACCACGAAAAAGGTGTAATCGTTGTAGGGAGAGATGGAGTAGAAATTCAGCCAGGTATGATCCCCCTCCCGAGTCAGGCTTGAGCTGCCCCGGTAACATCTGCCATACAGATCCTCATAGTCAGTGATGATGCGCAGGGCGTCACCAAGGGTGGGGGCTGTCATGGCCGCCAGACCTGCTATACCAAACCGGGTAATGCTGCTGCGGCTGCCGGCCATCAGGCCAATGGAGGGCTCATTGGTGCGCTGGATGGCGTAGTAGCCGATGCGCATCAGATAGGTGAGATCAATACGCTCGTCACCGTCCTGCAGGGCTTTCTTCTCCAAGCCTACGTCCCGCAACAGCATATCGGTGTCGGCACCCAGGGCTTCGGCGGTATGCAGCAGATAGTGCAGGTAGCTCGCTGTGGTATCACCGATTTTCATAGGTTCCGTGTTGTCCTCTGCTGGGAGTGGCCGGCCATGGCCCCGGGCGGAGGCGCATGATTGAACAGGCCGAAAGTATATAAGGTTGAGGATAGCGCGTCATGTTGAGGTCCGGAAACCGACTTGTTGGTGGTTTTTTGTTCGGAAGGCACGGTCAGTCTGCTACGGGGTTCACATCGCACCGCCCGGGTTTCCAATAAACTAAGGTTTAGCGAGTGAATGAGAGGCAAATACCCGATCGCTCGCTTAAACTGATTATTTGAATTGCAGTGTTTTTCCCGGCCGCCGGGTGATTGATGAGACAAACTGGATACACGTCATGATGGTAGATCCTTCGGTCGCCACTGAAGCCATTCTGTTTTTTGACAAGAAGGGCGTCAGTAAGGAAATGACCTACAGTGAATTCGAGGCCGTGCTGGACGGTGTGGTGGGTATGAATGACCTCGCCGGTGAAGAAGCTCGGGGCGCCTACGTGATGGTGAACGGCCGTCTCAAGGTGGTTGCTGTGGTGCTGTTCCGGATCGGCTTTGATCGTCAGGGCTACGCCGACCGCTCCTGGAATATTCCCCTGCGACACCTGGCAGACAGTGCCGGACGGGGCCCCGACATGGGTGCTGGCCCGATCCGGCTGGCCTGCAAAAGCCAGTGCCCGGTGAAGTGGCAAAAGGATCAGCTGTGGGATCCGGTGATGTCTTCCTCAAACAACACCTTTGTCAAAATCCGTGACGCCATAGCCAATAACCGTCTGTGCCTGCCCACCGTGGCCACCGAAGAGCGGGGCACTTTTGCCCAGCCCACGGAAACGGAAAATCGCTGGACCCTGGGTGACGAGGAAGAGGAATCGCGCCAGCGTCAGCCGATGAAGCGGCCCAAGCCCAAGCCCGCGGCAAAATACGCGGAACCTCCCATGCTCCAGGAAGACCCGGAGCGTTTCAATGCGGCCAGTTACATGGCGGATTTCGACGAGCTGGACGATGAGTTCCTGGCGGATATCGATGAAGACGACGATGACGATATGGGGCTGACAGAGAGCCAGATTGCGGCTCTGGAAACAGCCCATCGCAAGAAAATTGCCAGTCTGATTCGCCAGCAGCGCCTGCATGTGAAAACCCTCGAGAACGAGTATCAGCAGAAAATTGCCAAGCTCA
>JAWVYU010000086.1:0-15334 GCA_033722575.1 Ketobacteraceae bacterium
ATATGTATAACCGCGCCCTGGCTTTGTATACTCACCTGCATTTTTCCAGTCTGGGCGGCGATATCATGATCGCCGGTGAAAGAATGGAATGGGCTGATGATGAACTAACCCACCTGTGGGGCAGCGTCAACAGAAAAAGCGCTAAGCATTATCAGCAATCCCTGGACTCCGCCCGGAAACAGTACAAAATCGCCGGTGCGGATTAGCCGGAACCCTGATAACAATGTTCAGAAGCACCTTTCAGTTAACGGTGAAGGATTCTTTTTTATCCAAATCTTTAGTGTAAATATTCAACAATCCCTTGCCGGATTTGCTATCAGGTCCAAGGTAAATGACGTTATTTCCGTTTACGTGATACTGGCTTATGGTACCGCCATTGTCATTTGAATCAATTTCCAGCAGTTTGGTTTTTCCATCCACACTGAAAAGCCTCAGAAATCCGATATCCGCATTGCGATAGACCCCGTAACTCAGGGCGGTGGCGTTTTGGCTGTTCTTGAAAATTACCTGGGGGCGATCATCTTCATGATAAAACAGCATCCGCATTTTACCATCCTGGTTATTAATCCGGATAAACCCGTCACCATCGCCACTGTCTGACGTATCGGGGTGAAGCGCTACTACCGTAGTCCCTTTTCCATTATTAATGTTCAGTCCGCTCAAGGTAAGCTTCTGGGAGCCATCCTTGAGTTTATTCAGAACATCCACAACACTGACATTCTGAATTTCCTGCAACTTAAGTCGGCCGGTATCATCAATGGCTTTAATATAAGCGTCCACATCAGCTTTTCTGCGTTTCACCTGGGTTTCCATCTCCTGCCTGGACCTGCTCAGCAGAGTGGCAAAAGCTGCCTCCTCTTCCTTGCGCAAATCTCTGGCAAAGCTGCTTAGATAATTACGGTGGCTCATTTCCGCTTCACTCAGTTTCTCCAGCCCTTCACTGACCCGTTCATCCCAGTCTGTCAGTTTGACTTCCACCTGATCAGTTCGCTCATTCAGGGTATCAAGCTTGTTCTGGAGCTTGTTGATCCATGCCGCACCAAAAAGGCCCAGAGCACCGAGCACACCAGCCACCGCCACGCCAGCATAAATCTGCTTTTCCAGACGGTGTTTGAATGCCTGAAGCCCACGAATCTCCTCCCTGAGTTCGGCAATCTGTGTATTCACGTCCACTATAAATACCTTATCTGATGGTTATGTCAGACCAATAATAGTCAAAGCACCTCAAGTTTACACAGGCGCCGTTCGTGCTTTCTGCGAGCGGCTATTCATCCTGCCTGCCAGTGCAGACTACTTTGCAGGGACCCATGAATGGACCGGATGGGCTACCCCGATAGTGCCATGCCCTTTTGACCCATCCCCAGGGTTACATCAGGTTCAGGACGCTCAGAACGCCACGTTCCAGCTTAACGCAGTGTATCACCCCTCAAATTCGTAACTTTCGTTTAATCTGGCACATCCTATGACAGGTTTCCAACCGCTTTAAAAACCTATAAAGTGATTCGCATACTCAAGAACAAGAAGATCATGAGTTTTCCTATGCGAATTATCCATCAAGGGCACCATTACTTTTCCCTCACACATCTGTTCAGGGTTCTGGGGGTCGCTCTGTTCTGTACGCTGTTAAGTGGCTGTATTGTGTCCATCACATCCAGTTCCGACGACGGTCATGGTGCCTACAACACCACTGACAACGATTTATCTCCCGAATCCCGGTGGTCTGCCTGGGGTGAAGGTGAATGGATCCAGTATCAGCTGATCTATTCAATCCCGATCAGCAATGTGGATATCGCGTTCTATCGTGGCGACCAGCGCCGCGCCTTTTTTGAAATCTGGCTGGGCGACAATCCTGATTCCCTAACCCGGGTATTTCGCGGCGAAAGCAGTGGCACCACTGCAGATTTCGAGCGCTTTCATTTTGAAGAACATAACGCCAGATATGTTCGCGTGGTGGGTTACGGCAACTCGGAAAACAGCTGGAACAGTATTGCCGAAGTCTCGCTGGAGGGAGATATCGGCAATGGCGGAGGTTCAGCGGGGCCCGAACCGGTTTACCGGCAATCCTTTGAGTCCCAGGCGCTGGGCTCCTCCTGGCTGGGCAACTCACTGGCTTCAGTACAGGCCAGTTGCGGTGTCAATAACAGCCGCTGCCTGCAGGTGCGTTACGAGCCCTACTCCAGTGGCTCAAGACGCCTGGTAAAAGACATCCCCATTCCTCCCGCCCGGGAATACACCCTGCAATATGATGTGAAATTTGATCCCGGCTTCGAGTTCATAAAGGGTGGCAAAATGCACGGTCTGGGCCCGAAGTATAAAACCACGGGCTGCAAACCCATCGAGGAGGATGGCTGGAGCGTCAGGGTGATGTGGCGCCGCAATGGCCGGGCCGAAATGTACAACTACCACCAGGACCGGCAGCACAACTGTGGTGACAGCCGTTTAGCTGACTTTTATTTCAACAAATCCGGCTACCAGGCGGTGTCACTGTACGTACGGGTCAATTCAGCATCAGACCGCAGTGACGGCGAAACTGCTCTGTTTATCAATGGCAGAGAGGTGAGTCGCTGGGACAACATCAGATTGCGTTCTGTCATTAACAGGGACACCGAGATCAACCGTTTCCTGTTTTCCACCTTCCACGGTGGAGCGGATTCCAGTTGGTCGCCATCGAAAACCGTGTATGCCTATTATGATAACTTTGCTATCGTTCCGGGCCTGGCCGTCAGGCAACGGCCGGGAGAAAACTAAGCCATATTGACCACCGAAATCAGCACAAATTTCAACCTGCCATAAGGCAAGGAGTCAAACTCCACTTGCCTCCGCCTCCCTGATCAAGATAGATTGCGGGTTTTATCCGCAACACACCCTCGCTGTAAACAAGGGACAGCATGATACATGTAATTATCCTGATCAATAGCCGCCAGCCCGCACCAGCATTGAACCCACGGCGAGCCCATCCAGGGCATGCGTCCTGATGCAAAGAGAAAGCAGATCTTTTCTGCTGGTTACCGGAGTGACACTGATACCCTCGCTGGGGTTATGGTTTCTCCTGACCGGTGTTGACCTGCAAAGCCTGGTGGTGGGCATCCCTTTCGCGTTACTGGCATCTGCTGCCTGTGGCTGGCTGCTGGATCCGGATTCCCTGCGGGTGCACTGGCCTTCAGCTTTCCGGTTTTTGGTTTATTTCATTGGCCAGTCCTTGCTGGGCACTTACCGGGTTGGCCTGATGGCACTTCAGCAGGACGCCGGCACCCGGACCGGCGTACTCTACAGATACCACACACAATTGCAAAATCGTTCTGCCAGGGTGCTGTTCGTTAATGCTGTCAGCCTGTTACCGGGCACGCTGGTGGTAGACATCGCGGCCGATCACTTGCTGATCCACAGTATCGACACCCGAGATACCGGCCAGGCAGGCATTCGCGACTGTGAAGCACTGGTTGCCCGGGTATTTCGCTTACCCTTTGATCCATCCCCTGATCCATCCCTGCCTTGAGAGAAATATCATGTACGCACCTATCGTGATTCTGCTGTTTCTGTCCATGCTGATTGGTTTGTGGCGGGTGATTAAAGGCCCGCTGGAGAGTGATCTCATGCTGTCGGTCCAGTTGTTTTCCACCACAGGTATCGCCATCCTGCTGGTGCTGGGCAAAATGGAATCAATCCCGCCTACCATCAATATTGCACTTTGCTTTGCGTTGCTGGCTCCCGTTACCCTGGTAGCATTTCTGCGCATGGCGTCCTCATCAAAGGATCACCAATGACCCTGCCCGAACTGACACCGCTGGAATGGCTGCATTACGCCCTGCTCTGGCTGGGGGCACTGGTATGTATGGTGGGCAGCCTCGGGGTATATCGCTTTCCCAACACCCTGTCCCGACTGCACGCACTCACCAAAGTGGATAATGCGGGCCTGGGGCTCATTGTGCTGGGTTTGGTGCTGGATCAGCCGAACTGGGTGGAAGCCCTCAAGCTGGTGCTGGTCTGGCTGCTGGTACTTGCCGGCAGTGCCACCTGCAGTCACCTGTTAGCGCAGTTTTACCATCGGCAGCATGGTGCACCGGCTGATCAGCTGCCACCGCCTGGCCAGGATCCATCATGATGGAGTGGGGAACCGCCGTTAACCTGCTCATGGCTGCCCTGGTGGTGCTGTTTGCTGCCTTGGCATTGCTCACCCGGGATTTGTTCAAAGCCAGTATCTTTTTTATCTGTTTTGGCCTGTTGATGAGTCTCTGCTGGGTGCGGCTGGGGGCCATTGATGTGGCTATAGCGGAAGCTATCATTGGCGCCGGTATCACTGGCGCACTCTGCCTGATCGCACTGAAAAGCTTGCCGACACATGCAGAGCCGGGCAAGGACAGGCGTCATCCTGCCTTCAGGCTATCCAAAGGGGCAGTCATGATGGTGCTGACCACGCCCTTTGTCGCGCTGCTGTCGTACTTCATTGTTCTGGAGTTTTCACAATCCGGAGGGTTGTACACCCTCACGCAGGGCTCGCTGGCGCAGACCGGTGTGACCAATCCGGTTACCGCTGTGCTGGTGAATTACCGCGGCTACGACACCCTGCTGGAACTGGCCGTACTGATTCTGGCTCTTATGGTGATCAAAAGCAGCCGTGACCCAAGCCATCTGCCGCCGGAAGTGATTGCCGCACCGGTGAACACTCCGTTGCTGCGGAGTCTGGTGACGTTCGTGGTGCCACTCTCAATCATGATTGCAGGTTATCTGCTGTGGATCGGCTCCACTCAACCCGGGGGTGCCTTTCAGGCGGGCGCGTTACTGGCCAGCGCAGGGCTGCTGGTCCGGTTAAGCCGACGTGATCTGGATCACTGGCTGTTGCGGGATGTCCTGAGTGTGCCGGTAACTCTGGGCTGGCTGGTATTCGGAGGCGTCGCCGTGGGGATGCTGTTTGCGGAAGGCCAGCTGCTGCGTTATCCCGTCAGCCAGGCCGGTGGCTGGATACTGCTGATCGAGTTCTTCGCGACCCTGTCGATTTCTGTACTGCTATTACAGCTGCTGAACGAGCACATCCATTCTCCGGGAGGAAAAAAACACTGATGTCCGACGCTTATGTTTTTCTGGTGGCCGCCATCTTGTTGTTCGCTATGGGAATGGCGGGAGTCATCGCCAGCGACAATCATTTCAGGCGGGTGCTGGCCATTAATATCGCCAGCGCGGGGTTGTTTATGTTGTTACTGGCTCTCGCCCATCGGGATCTGCCTATGGGTCTGGACCCGGTGCCCCAGGCCATGGTGCTGACCGGGATCGTGGTGTCAGTTGCATTCTCTGCCCTTGCATTACGGCTGATTGTGCTGACTGCGAAACATTCCGATAGCGCAGACCCGCAAGCTTCAGACCAGACCTCACACTCCACCCAGCGCCATTGAGGCCCGGATGCCAAGTTCTCTGCCCACCGCACATCATCTGCTGCCTTTTATTGCACTCTGGCCGCTATTCGGAGTAATGGTCACTTACGCGACCAGAGGGAAAACTACCGGGGTTATCAGCCTGTTGGTGGTTGGCGTCAATCTGCTGGCCGTGAGCTGCCTCACGCTTGCCTATCTGTCAGGGCCTCTTACTGTGACCCATAATGTGGGGGGGTGGGCCCCACCCCTGGGAATCCGCTTGATGGTGGATGGTTTCAGCCTGCTGATGCTGTGGATAGCAGCGATCACCACCTTTGGCAGCGTGCTCTATAGCATGGCGTACTTCCGGGAGCATAATCCATTGTACTGGCCACTGGTGCTGTCTGCCCTCGCAGGTTTCAACGCTCTGGTGATTTCCGGTGACCTGTTTACCATTTACATCGCCATAGAAATGCTGACCTTTGCGGCAGTGGGGCTGGCCGGTTGGGGCGGACACAACACAAGCCGCCGGGCAGCCCTGCGTTACCTGTTTACCAGTGCACTGGGGTCCATGTGCTACGTGCTGGGTGTGAGTCTTTTGTACCTGGAGTATGAACTACTGGACGTGGCCATACTGCTCCATAAAATTCATCCGTCGCCCCTGACCTGGGCGGCCTGTTCAGCCATCAGCCTGGGCCTGATGATCAAGGCTGCCCTATTCCCTTTCCATTTCTGGCTGCCCGCCACCCATGCCTCGGCAGTATCGCCGGTCAGTGCCCTGCTGTCCGGTATGATCGTTAAAGCCCCCATCTATGTATTGGTACGGCTTTGGACAGGCCTGGCTCTGTTTACGGATTTCCAGATCTGGCTGACGCTGTTTGCCGTCCTCGGAGCCGGTGCCGTTCTGTGGGCAGGCTACCAGGCTGTAGTTGCGACACGGATCAAGCATTTGATCGCTTACTCTACCGTGGCACAAATCGGCTATGTGTTTCTGGCATTATCACTGATCACCGACAAACATGATGCACTGCCATTATCGGCCCTCTATTTTTTTCTGCTGTCCCATGCGCTGGCAAAGGCGGCACTGTTTCTGGCCGCTGGCACTATTGTAAAAGCGGCTGGGCGCGACGATCTGAAAGGGCTAACCGGTGCCGCCACCCACCTGCCTCTTGCCCTGGGTGCCATTGCGTTGGCGGGGGTAAGCCTGATCGGACTGCCACCCAGCGGTGGCTTTATCGGCAAATGGATGCTGTTAGCCAATATTATCGATAAAGGTCTCTGGTGGATGGTAGCCGTAATATTCATGGGCACCCTGGCCGCAGCAGCCTATGTGTACCGAATGATATCCCTGGCATTCGACCGCAGTGGCGAGCAGTTCAAAAAGGCCCACTGGAAACCGGTCCCGATGGCGCTGCAGATGGTGCCCATGAGCCTGGCGCTGCTGGCCATTGCTATCGGATTCTTTGCACCACCGCTATCAGATTTTTTTCTGCGGAGTTAATGGAATCATGATGGACCTTAACACGGCGTTACCGGTATGGATTCCACTGATTTCTTTTATTACCGGTGGTGTCATTTTTTTTATTGATGAAAAGCGTCATGGCTTGCGTACCTTCTTCAACCTGCTGAGTGCAATGCTGGTCATCGGGCTGGTGGCCTTTATGGTGGCCGGGGTAGCGGTAGGAAAGGTGTATGAGTTTCGTTTTCCCCTGCTCTATAACATTGATCTGGTTTTGCGCGCAGACAAGCTCAGTTTGCTGTTTGTGGTGCTGTCCAGCGTGTTATGGCTGGTTACCACTATCTATGCGGTGGGCTATCTGGAGAAAACACCCCATCGCAGTCGCTTTTTCGGATTTTTCAGCTTATGCGTTGGCGCCACCATTGGTATTGCACTGGCTGGCAATATGGTGACGTTTTTATTGTTTTACGAATTACTCACAATTGTTACTTACCCTTTGGTGGTACATCGTGGCAATGAGGCCTCCTTAAAGGCCGGACGTATCTATCTGACCTACACAATTATCGGCGGAACCTGCCTGCTGATCGGTGTGGTGTGGCTGAAATCACTGGTAGGAAACCTCGATTTCGTGCAACAGGGCATACTGGTTGACCGGGCGGTTAACGACTGGCACCTGCAAGCTATTTTCTGGCTGATAATCGGGGGGCTTGGAGTGAAAGCAGCGCTGGGTCCCCTGCACGGCTGGTTGCCGGAAGCCATGGCTGCTCCGGCACCCGTGAGCGCCCTGTTGCACGCGGTGGCCGTTGTAAAAGCAGGCGCCTTCGGGATTGTGCGTGTCGTTTACGATGTGTATGGCGTGGAGCTGGCAACAGATCTGGGATTGTTGATGCCGCTCGTGTTCTGGGCCTGTATCACGATTGTTTATGGCTCAGTCCGGGCTCTTGGCCAGAACGATCTGAAAAAACGGCTGGCGTTTTCCACGGTGAGCCAGGTGTCTTACATCGCGCTTGGGACTGCCATGGCAGGACCCATCGCGGCTGTCGGTGGAATGGTTCATCTGGTGCATCAGGGCCTGATGAAGATCACGCTGTTCTTTTGCGCCGGAGTGTATGCAGAAACCCTCGGAATTCACAAAATCAGCGAAATGAACGGTGTTGGCCGGCGCATGCCCCTCACCACCCTGTGCTTTACCGCAGCCAGTCTGGGAATGATCGGGGTGCCCCCCATGGCGGGATTCGTTACCAAATGGTATCTGGCCAGCGGCGCCATGGCTTCCGGTTACGACTGGGTCATTCTGGTGTTGGTTACCAGCAGTTTATTGAATGCGGCGTATTTTCTGCCCATCCTTTATAGGGCGTGGTTTCTGCCTCAGGATCAGGAATGGCATGCTCACGGACATGATGAAGAACACCATGCAGAACAGGTGGCCACCGATTCTTCTCCCCGCCGCTGGGAAGCCCGCGAGATGCTCCTTTTCCCGCCGGTCATTACTGCTCTGGCTGCGCTGTTCTGCGGACTTCTGGCCGGCTATGAACTCAGCCCTTTAAGCTGGGCTACTCTGATCGTGGAAATGGAAACCCTGACGCAGGTTGGACGGCTGGCTCCGGCGCTCGTTCAGGGGCAGGATGCCTGGTTACTGGCCATTCCGCTGTCGCCTTTAATTGCGTTATTGCTGGCAGGTAGTCATCCGGCCACGCGGTCCGCCCTGCCAACCCTTGCGGTGCTTGCAGTAGTTCCGGCACTGCTTGCCGCGCTGGTGGGGGAGCCCGGTGGCCTGCAGCTTTCTGCAGTGCTTTTGGGTGCCGAGCTGCGGCTGGACGACACCTCCCGCTGGTGGCTGCTGCTGGCCGCTGTCATCTGGCTGCTGGGAGCAGCCTATGGAAAAGGTTATCTCCGTGACAGCACCAATGCTGATTCCTACTGGATCTTCTTCCTGCTGGCCTGTACAGGTAACCTGGGCCTGGTGCTGGCGGCTAACGCCCCCACCTTCCTGCCCTTTTTTGCCTTGATGGGATTTGCTTCCTTCGGCCTGATTGTGCATCAACGCACTGAGCAGGCTTTCCGTGCGGGACGCTGGTATATGCGGATGGTGATTCTTAATGAGCTGATGGTTTTTGCCGGCGTGGTGATCATCACTGCTTTTACCACTGGCCTGGTAAGTAAAGCTGTATCCCCCGCTGTTTTAACAGGCGGTTTATGGATACTGATGCTGGGGTTTGGTATCAAAGCGGGATTAATGCCGCTGCATCTGTGGTTGCCGCTGGCACACCCCATGGCCCCCACGCCGGCCAGCGCCATATTGAGTGGCGCCATGCTCAAGGCTGGCGTGATCGGCTGGACTCGCTTTATCCCGCCTGAACTGGCAGCAGAGGCATCAGCAGGAACCGCCCTGATAGTTCTGGGTATGGGCGGTTCCTTGCTGGCGGCGTTAATTGGTATCACACAGAATCAGGCCAAAGCGGCCCTGGCCTATTCCAGTGTCAGCCAAATGGGGCTGATCAGTGTGGTTATCGGGGTGGGTTTTTACCAGCCATCACTCTGGCCAATGGCTTCCCTGATTGCCCTGATATTCGCGCTTCATCACGCTATTTGCAAAGCGGCATTGTTTTTTACGATTGGCATTTACCCTTCGGTGGCCAGGCATCACCGGCGCTGGATTTTTTGGGGAACCGTGATCGTAATGGCGTCTATTGCCGGTGCCCCGGTCACCAGTGGTGCGGTGGCGAAAGCCCTGCTGAAAGGACTGTCCGAAGAGATAGGCAGTAATGACTGGGCACACCTGAAATCGCTCCTCTGGGTGGGGTCGCTCCTCACCACCTGTCTGATGTGCCGTTACGCCTGGCTGTTGACCCGCACCACAGATCATCATGGCCATGGTCCGGATGGCTGGGTGCTGGGTACCTGGCTCACAGCCCTGACAGGTGCTGCTGCCACCCCTGTGGTGCTGCTTTATATCAGTGAATTACTGGTTACAACAAGCCCATTGAAATGGCTGTCGCTGTCTGCCCTCCAGCCGATTCTCGTCGTCCTGCTGATCACCGCGGGCGTTCTCCGCTGGGGCAAAAAGCTTACAGCGCGATGGAATCTGGAAGTACCACCGGGAGACTGGATGAATCTGCTGGAATGGCTGGGAAAACGGAGGCTTCCTCTGTCCCGGCGGGGAATCCATTTTACGTTAGCAGACAGCACCCTGAAGGAAAGACTGGTGCGTTGGGGAAGGGAATTCGGGACCTCAGATCAGATTGCGTTTGAATGGGGATTGCAGGCTTTTTTTGTTGCCCTGATGCTGATCATGCTGTACGGATTCTGGATAACCGCCTGATGCCAGCAAGACTTTGGTGACCCGGGCCACCGACGCGCCGATGGCCTCTCCTGTGTATCCCTTTACTTTTCGTCAATAAACGCATCCCGGTGAAAATCGACGGCTTCCATAACTTCGGGCAACCCGCATTCCGATAGCGGCGGTACTTCACCGCCCGCCAGTACCTCCAGCACACTGTGAACACCACCCGCCAGGGAATCGAGGTTATAGCCCCCTTCCAGCACCAGTGCCAGCCGCCCCTTACAGTGTTTGTCAGCAATGCCCTGCACGATACTGGTAAGCGCCTTGAAACCCTCATAGGTCAGATTCAGCGCCATATCATAACGATGGGGGTCAAACCCGGCGGATACCAGCACGAGGTCCGGTTCGAAACGGTCAGCGGCAGGCACCAGTATATCTTTAAACGCACGCTCGAATGCGATGTCTCCGGCATTTTCAGGCAAGGGAACATTAATGGTATAACCCTCCCCAAGGCCGGCACCCACTTCCTCGAGATACCCGGAGCCGGGATAAAACGGTGGTGCACAGTGGGTATCAAAAAACAACACATCAGGGTCTGCCCAGAATATATCCTGGGTGCCATTACCATGGTGTGCATCCCAGTCAATAATCAGGATACGTTCGCAACCCAGCTTTGCCTGAGCATGGGCAGCGGCTACCGCCACGTTGTTGAACAAACAGAAACCCCTTGCCCGAACCGGCTCCGCATGGTGTCCCGGCGGGCGCACCAGAGCAAAGGCGCTCTGGGTTTTGCCGGCCACCACCGCTTCCACCGCGCGAATGGCGGTGCCCGCAGCGGACATGGCTGCCTTGATGCTACCCGGTGCTACCGCGGTGGTATCCCGGTCCAGCCACGCCCGCTTGCCTTCCAGCTCAAAAATATCATCCAGATAGGAAGCCGTATGCACCCGGGCCAGCTGCTTGCGGGTAGCCAGCGCGCCTGCCTTGAAATGCACACCGGGAATGGGGTGCTCTTCAAGGTGTTTTTTTATGGCTTTCAGGCGCCCGGGATGCTCCGGGTAGCTCCACTTGGCTTCCAGATCTTCCAGAATAGTGCGAACCCGCTTTTCTACCCGGCTGGGAAGAAACGGCAGATCCACTTCCGGGTTATGCTCCAGCATTGTTTCATCGTAGAACACTGTCACCCGGCGATCACCCAACATAGTCGCTCCTCCTCACCCGTTACCGGTGCCTTGAGCACGCCGGCAGGTCATCAGTTATTAATACACTTGTTAGCATAGCTGTTAAACACTCATATACATAGCCTGGCAGTAGTCATGAGGAGGATCCACGGAAAATCAGCCGGAAGCCTCATCTGGTTTTTGCGAGGCTCAAAACGCGATCCAGCATCATATCCCGGTTTGCTTCTCTTGCCTTCTGACCCAGAAAAGGGATGCGCACGTGAGGCGGTATGCCCACATCCTCGTAGATTTCGCCATCACAGGCCCGGTAGATTTCATTGGAAAGCGTCAGAAACCAGCCGTTGGGAAGATGACGTTCCAGGGTATCGGAGAGAATGCCCTGGGTCGGCTCGCCAATCAGGGTGAGACTGGGATGCTGGAGCAGCGACAGCACAAATATTTCGGCTGCGCTGGCGGTGAGCTCACTGGTGAGTATAAACAGGCTGCCGCCGTAGGTGCCGGTATCCGCCGGTGTCACATAAATGGCTTGCTGACCGGTAAACCCGTCTCCACGTCTGGCGCATTTCTGGAATGCCAGCCGCTTTCGATCCACCAGAAAAGACGCAAACCGGAGGGCTACGCCGTCGTAACCACCACCATTGCGGCGCAAATCAACCACCAGATACGGTAAGTCCCCCAGGTCCTCCAGTACACGATGCATAACCCGCTCGGTGGCAACCAGGTCATCTGCCGGGTGACCTACCTTGCCGCTCTGCCCTGCCATAGCACGGATATTCAGGTAACCGGTATGACCATCAAGGCGCCCCCACTCCACCAGCCGGTGGCCCCCGTGTTTTACGTCGTTATCCAGATAATCCTCATGTATTACTTCGTAAAGCATCTCCAGTAGTTCAGAGAGGTAGCTACCCGCCTCCCTGTCATCGTCCGCACTGGCCAGTTCTTTCTCCAGGCGTTTATACAGTGCCGGTTTGGCTCCTGCGTTGTAATGCCCCCAGGGTGTTTGCATGCGAATATGGCCATCCCGCAGAGGCCTTAGCAAGGTGGTCATAATAGCAAAAAGTATTTCCGGGTGCGTCTCCGGAGATACACGGCTACGGGCCTGATCGATTGCCTCTTCCCAGGCCACGCCCTTGAGTGGAAATAACGCATAATTTTCCGAGAACTGGCGCCCGAATACTTCAAAATTATATTCAGGATCCTCAGGGTTTCGGGTGCGGCTCAGCTCGGCAGTGGGCGGAAGCGCCTTGAGGCGCCGGAAATCCACCCGGGATACACCGCTCGCCCGCCTGACGCTGAAACGCTGTTTGCGGGACGAAACCACCAGATCCTCATAGTGCTGGCTGAGCTCTCTCAAGGAGCCGGAATACATTGGGATACAGCTGATTCCGGTTTCCTCGTACAGCACATAATGATCGCTGTGTATCTCCAGAATCTTGCCATAACCCTGAGAACGCCAGACACCTTCAAGAGCGGCAAACATTTTATCGGCCTGGTTGCTCATATTCTGTGAATCACCTGATACATTATCTAACTCGCCTCCACAATATGTCCCCAAAGGTTGAAATACCGGTACAACCCGGAAAACTGTCGAAACTGGATATGGGAAAACCCTGCCTGTCGGAATTCCCGGCGCAGCTCGTCTTTCGTATAAAGATTGGCTTTCCACCAGCGACCTATCAGTGGTCGCATCAGGACATTCCGGCGGCTGATAAAAAGAAGCAGCTTTCCGTCTTTTCTCAGGCGGCTGCGTAATCCTGACAGCGCCATTGCAAAATCATCCCGTGGTACGTACTCCATCATAGAGGCGGAAACCACCAGATCAAAGCCTTTCCAGTTGACAGGTAGTGCATCCGGTTCAAGCACGTTAGCGCAAGCTAATTCGATATCGTTAATTCCTTCCTCGTGTAAATGGCTTCGAAACCGCGAAAGCATCGCTGGTGTTAAATCGAACGCCTTTATGGTAACACCAATTATGCGCCGCGTTTGTAACGCCCGGTAGAGCGCCAGAGTCAGCAAGCCTGTGCCACAACCCGCATCAAGAATTTTCTGATCCTGTTCAAGGCCTGGCCACTGCTCAAAAAAATTCTGCAACGCCTGAGGATACCGGCCGATACCTACAAACTTTTCATATAAATCAACCCGGTTTCCATACAGACGGGCCGCATCTACTGTTTGCTCCTGATTCATCTTTCTCTAACCTCTGGTTATATTACTTTTACAGCCCAAGCAGCCCGCCATTAATACCGGCTTCCATAAGCGTCCTGCTGCTTAACTCATAAATTCCTTTATCTCCTCTTCCTGCGCCAGTGCATCCTGATATCCCAACTCCATGATCTTTTTTGTAAAAACCTCCTCAAAAAAGAAATAACTCATCAGGGTGGATGCTTCTTCGGGAGCCCCGAGGCCGGAAAGAAAGTAGGATAAAACCCGAGGCAGCGAATCCTGTAATTCATAGGCAATCTCGGCCAGATCCCGTGAGGGCGATATCATCAGCGCCTCGATATGCCGCAAGGATGTGGCACCGCTGCAGGCATCGCTCTTCGCAATTCTGTTTTTGATATTTAGCTGTTCAAGATCACTGTCCACGGCGTCAAGGAATATTGCATTGATAATGACACTGAGCACCCGCGCAAAGCTGGGTTTATCATGTTTTTGCTCACGAAACTCCTCTTTCGCATTACGCACTCCAATAGCCAGTATCTTGTCACACCCCAAACGTATAGCCGGGCTCAGCGGGTAGATATTACGAATGCTGCCATCGCCAAAGTAATCGTCACCGATTCTGACTGGAGGAAAAAAGAATGGTATTGCACTCGACGCCATCACATGATCGACAGTAATATCAGTGAGCTTGGCACAGCGGCGATGCTTTTCCCAGGGTTTAAGGGGTAAGCCGGTTTCCACAAAATGAATGGTACTGGATGCATCATAACTGGTAGCAGCGATACTCAAGCCCCTCAGGCCCCCTTCCTGTATTTTTTTATGGAGCGATCCATGGGACTCGTTGCGCTCGATCAACTGACGCAGTGGCTGAGTATCCATAATGTAGCGGACCTTATTATGATAATGCCGCCCAAGCGTGAAATCATAAAGCAGACCGGATGCGGTTTTCAGCAGCGATGTGATACTTGTATTGTAGATATCTTCTGAGCGCAGTCCGCCCCAGAAATGACTGAGATCGCCAACTGCCTTGTTGAACGTCCCATAATGTGACGCCAGATAAGTAGCGTTGATGGCACCGCCACTTGACCCGACATAAATATTAAAAGGTTTGTCATTCTGCCCTGTTATTTTTCTTATCCCCTCCAGCACCCCTATCTGGTAAGCTGCTCTTGAGCCTCCGCCTGTCAGGACCAGAGCGATATTCATTGCACCTCCTTTTCAATGCAGCGCGCCACCTGCTGTTTTTTGCCGGCTTTTATTGAAAACAAAAGGTTAGACTATACCGGATTAACGTCAAAACGTCAGTAAGCTCCGGAAGGGCGCCATCCTGTATCAGGCCATACAGCATCGGATACGGCTGCTGTTCGAAACCACATAATGAGCACTTATTAAACCTATAAGTCAAGAGGCCAAATTATACAACAGCATCCGGGGCCAACGATTTTTAGAAAATTTAATCATTTACCTAGAATCAATGATTATATACAGAGGCTGCGACTTTACATGCACGCTTATACCATTTGGGCCTGACATTTCAAAAGGATCGCGACTATAATTCGGTTTACCAGGCACTTTAAAACCGGCCCTCAAAGAGATCTCAATGAGCCCCATTCGAAAGCTGACAGGCGCTTCCCTTTGTTGCCTGCTTACGATCACCTCCCCTTCGGCTTTGGGGAAGGAAGTAGATCTCTTTGATTTACCACTGACAGAGCTGATAAAAATCAAAATCAACTTACCGGCCACGCTTACCAACACTCCCCGTGAGCATGTACCAGCCGCGCTCACACATATCAGTGCCGAACACATACGCCAGACATCTGCCCGCAGCCTTAACGAGCTATTGGAAATCTTTGTGCCGGGGTTGCAATACATCAATCACCGCTGGGGGTTCTCACATCTGGGA
>JAWVYU010000087.1:0-15238 GCA_033722575.1 Ketobacteraceae bacterium
CCCCCGGGGCACTGCTAGCATCCAGGCGGCCACCCAGCATCTCACAGTAGTGCCTGCTAATGGTTAATCCGAGACCTGTTCCGCCATATTTTCTTGTTGTGGACGTGTCAGCCTGGGTAAACGCATCGAAAACTTTGTCCAGTTGCTCCTGGCTCATACCGATACCTGAATCCTTAACCTCAAAAATTACCCAGTTGCATTCCTTTCCAGTCTGAGTGGACACTCTAATCAGCAAGGACCCTTTCTCAGTGAACTTGGCAGCGTTGCTAAGTAGATTGAAAAGTACCTGACGGAGTTTGGTTGCGTCGGTATATAATGTGAGATGTTCTTTTGGTATTTCGACATCTAGCTGATTGTTGTGTTTCCTGGCCAGGGGTTCTACTATCGCTTTTACTTCTTCTATAAGCGCATTTATATCCACCGATTCAAAGTGAACCTCCATTTTTCCGGCTTCGATTTTTGAAAGGTCCAGTACATTGTCAATCAATCCAAGAAGATGGCGGCTGGATTTCAGTATTTTATTGAGGTCGGAATGGTAATGGCTGTTGCCTTCTTCTTCAGTCTCCTCAATCAATATTTCGCTGTAGCCAATAATCGCATTCATAGGGGTGCGCAACTCATGACTCATGTTGGCCATAAATTCGTCTTTCAGCTTGTCCATTCGACGCAGGTTGTCGAGCGCTCGTTGTTGATTCTCTAAAGCTTCCTTTTGTGCCTCTTCAACGGCGGCCCTCATCGTACGCATACGTGAAGCAAGGGCAACCGATAGCAGAATCGCTTCAATGGCAGCACCTATCTGAAGGGAGTTGAAGGTTATGCTGTTTTTTGGCAGAAGACCCGCGCAGGTAAGGGAAAACAAAATTGTTCCTATAATGAATACAATCCAGGCCATTAGGTAATAGCGCGCAGAATACTTGCCTTTTATGACGCCCCAAATACCGATAATAACCAGGAGTAAAGAAGCAGGAACTGAGGTTGCAGCAACCACCAATAATGTCTGCGAATAATACCAGATAGCCGACAGAACCACCGTTACTGAGCCAATAGAGATCATTATCTTGCCCGTCAGGTAGAAAAATCGGTGTCGGGAGTCAATGCCAAGGAACGTCATGCTGAACAGTATCGCGAATATGAGCCATAGACCATATGACATGGAGAACAAGATATTGACAAGGTGGGGTGAGCCCGGCAAAACGAATTCTGCCAGAAGCCCTGAAAGTGCGGTTGCGTTCAATATCGATGAACTCAGGAAAAACAGATAATACAAGTAGCTTTTGTCACGCAGGCTGATATAGACAAAGCTGTTATAGAATAACATGGCAATCATCAGTCCAAGGTATAGCGCGTTTACCATGCTTGCGAAGCGGCTTTCTTCATTGAATGCCTGCGGCTCCCACAATGTCATCGGAACGAATATCGCCATATTGCTCCATACCTTGACATAAAGCTTCACCCGGGAGCTGGCGTCTACCTGTATAGGAAACGCATGACTGGATGATCTGATCGGTCTGTCTTCGAAAGGAAGCAGACTCCCTCCCTTATACCCGGTGATGGAGCCATCCGGATGGACCGCATAGACCTCAATATGGTTCAGCATTGGGTCGTCTATTTCAAGAATCCAGTGTGTCTCCTGGCTGAAGGTGCTTTCAATAGTTGTCCGGTACCAGAAAGCGGAATGGGAAAATCCATGATTGGGTATGGCTACCCTATTAGGCCGGAAATCGTCAGCTAGCGATGAGTGACGGATCTCATTCAGTTCAGTGTCGCGGCTGGTTTCCAGCGTCCACATGTGCAGCGGGAGCGCATATTTTTGCTTATCGGGAGAAAGCTCCAGGTGTGAAAAGCTGTCTGGGGCAGGGCTGTTTGCATATGTGCAGGTCACACAGATCAGCAACGTAACCAAAATTATCAGTTTGCTGGCAAAAAAGGCCGGAAATCTGTTTGTGTACCTGAGAGGCTCGAGGTTGGAGCACGAACCAGGATAGGATCGTGCTGTCTTTTTCTTGCTGGTGAATGGATGCCAGCGGGATGCGGATCCTTTGTTCATCAGTGCCTATCTCATTTATTCAATACGAGCCTGCCTTCTTTCACAGCTAAATTAGCGTGTAATCTATCGGCGCATGTGCGCCAGAGGAATTGCAGTAGATTCAGGGAGTAAATCTTCGGGCTGGCTATGTCCTTTTACAGGGTGGGTACTCTGCCAAAAACGCTGTAATTGTTCTTTAAAGACTAGTGCAGGATCCAAATATTTGCCTAATATGATTTATCTGAAGACCGGTTATTCAGGGCCTCTAGACCTTCATATAGTTGCGAGTTGACAGATCGATGTATAAATCCGGGTTTTAATATAACCAAAAGAATTAACCGGGCAAAGGAGGATATTTGTGGTGAATTTGGGCCATAAGGCGGTTCTGATCGTGGATGATGTAGAAGAGATGCGGAACCTGCTCGCCACGGTTCTTATGCATTATGGATTTAATAATATTTTCCACGCCCAGAATGGTGACCGGGCCATGGAGATCGCAGCCAATTTTGAGATCGACCTGGCATTTCTTGACATTAATATGCCTGGCTTGGATGGCCTAGAGGTGCTGCGTGAATTGAAGTCGCGCAATGAACAGATCTTTACTGTCATGGTGAGTGGCGCGGGTACTCTGGATAACGTTCGTAAGGCAAAGCGCTACGGCGCCAATGCATTTCTGGTGAAGCCCTGCCGGGCAGGAAAAATAGATGAGGTGGTGCAAAAATACGCTCACATCCTGCAAGGTCAGAGTAAATAGCGTCATGAGGAAGCCCAGAGCTGAAGTAAACACGTGCTATGGCGTAAATTGCCGCCAGGTTCCGTTGAGTGTCGGAACCATGGCGCTTTACGGAGGTGGGTTATCCAAGATATCTGTTTAAGGAATTCTCGCCGCTCCCGGGTGATAGCTTTCGTGACTTTTGTGTCCCTTATAACTCTGGTATCGGTATGGCAATGGCTGGCGGCAGAGCGCGATGCAGAAGAGCTTGTTAGCGTTTTGGGTGAGCTTCTGTCATCCAATTTGTCAGAGGCTGCTTTTTACCAGGACAGTGAACAAGCGGATGAACAACTGAAGGTCCTGCACAATCTGAGTGCTATCGAGTACGCCTGGCTGGTTCACGGAAAAACATCTGGCGTGCTGGCTGCGTATGGAAACCAACCTGTGCCGGAGAATTCTTTCAGATTTATCGAAGCGCCACACCTGGAGGTTGTTGATCAGGGAATCATGGTGCTATATCCGGTATTCCACCAGGACAGTCAGGTAGGATTGCTCGTATTGCAGGCCAGGATCCCAGCGTTGTATGGATATATTCTGAACAACGTCCTGTTTTTGCTGTTGCTTTTTATGGCGGGCTTTGCGATTGCTTTCCTGCTCTTCAGATTCTGGAAAAAAAACATTTCCTCTCAGCTGGAAAGATTTAGGGAGGCTTTTAGACAAGTTCGTGAAAACAATGGCTTAAGCTTTCGTATGCAGCCGATAGCTGGTGGCGAACTTGAAGATCTGGCGGTTGATTTTAATAAAATGCTGGATCATGTTGAGAAGGACCGCAGTCTTATGATCAAGGCCCAGAGTCAGCTGGAGGAGAGCGTCAGCCAGCATACAGAAGAGCTTGAATCAGCCAAACAGCAGGCAGAGTCTGCTAGTCAAGCCAAGAGTGCTTTCCTGGCGAATATGAGCCACGAACTCAGAACACCGATGAATGCCATTATTGGCTACAGCGAAATGTTAAAAGAGGATGCGGAGGTTGCAGGAAACGCTGGAGCGGCGGACGATGTTAATAAGATATATGCTGCGGCAAAACATCTGTTATCACTGATTAACGATATTCTGGATCTCTCCAAAATTGAAGCAGGAAAAATGGAGCTTTATCTTGAGTATTTTGAGGTTGCTTCGATGATTTCTGATGTGTCTGCCAGTATCCAGCCCTTGGTAGAACAGAATGGAAACGTTTTGCATTATCAGGTTGATGCTGCTGTCGGTGTGGTCTATTCGGACGAAACTAAAATGCGGCAGATCTTGCTGAATCTTCTGAGTAATGCTGCAAAATTCACGCAAAATGGCTCGTTGTATCTGTCAGCTGAACGTGAGCAGGATGAAAACGGAGACTGGTTGCGGTTTGTCATTCGTGATACCGGTATTGGTATGAATGAGGCGCAACTTGGCCGGGTATTCATTGCGTTCACACAGGCAGACTCTTCCACTACACGTCAATACGGCGGAACCGGCCTGGGCCTGACAATTACAAAGCGATTTTGTGAGTTGATGGGCGCAGAGATAAGAGTGGAAAGCCAGGAGAAAAAAGGCACAACATTTACGGTCCGCTTCCCAGTGGGCCTGGTGGAAAGCCAGAAAAGCACGTTGTCAAAAGTCGCTGGTGATGAAGTGAGAATCCCGGCGCTTGAAGAGAATTCAGAGACTAACCCCGTTGCGCTTGTGATTGATGACGATGAGGATTCTGTTGCCATCCTGCGGCGTATTCTGGAGCAGGAGGGGTTTACGGTACAAATTGCTCATGATGGCGAGAAGGGATTACGGCTCGCTCAGTTGCTTCAGCCCGACCTGATAACTCTTGACGTCATGATGCCTAAAATGGATGGCTGGCAGGTGTTGTCTCGAATCAAAGCGGAAAAAGAGTTGATGAACACGCCGGTTTTACTGGTAACGATAACTACAAACCACGAAATTGGTCTTTCTCTAGGTGCATCTGAATATATCACCAAACCTATCCAGAAAGAGCGCCTGATTGAAGTGTTGTCACAGTACAGGAGCAGCAATAGAAGAGGGGCTCTGTTGCTGGTGGATGACAGCATTGAAATGCGGTCGTTGGTGAAGCGTGCGCTGGCTGGTCAGGGGTGGACGATTATTGAAGCTGAAGATGGCGTTTCAGCGTTACAGCGAATGATAGAAACTCCGCCAGACGTCATTGTGCTGGATTTGATGATGCCTCGTATGGATGGTTTTGAATTTCTGTCGCAGGTACGCCTGCATACGACCTGGCGCGACATACCCGTTGTGGTTGTTACGGCCAAGGATCTTTCCCGGCCTGAGTTGGAGCGATTGCGCGGCGGTGTTTTGGCGATCATGCAGAAAGGCAGTTACTCTCGCGAGGAGTTGATAGCCGCAATTAAAGCGGTTTCCCGATCGAACACGGGTGCGGCGGGATGACAAGTGTCTGCGATGAACGAGCCGACATGCGCATTTTAGCCCGCCAGATTTGTCTGGCATTTCTGTTTGCGGCCGTCTGCCTGCTGTTGATTGGCTCCACTGTTTATGCTGATGTGGAAGCAAAACCGGTAATTGAGCTAAAGGAGATGGCCTATTGGGCGGATCGAAATAGCGATACAACGATTGAGGACCTGCTCAAGCATAAGATAGCGCCAAAATGGGAATATGCAAATAATGCTGATCTAAATCTGGGTTACCATAGCGCCGCGGTATGGGTCCGGTTTGATATTAAAAACCATAGGGTGGGAACAGATAAACAGCTCCTCGAGATTGGCTATGCGTTGCTGGATTACGTCAATGTATACCTGGTGAGTGACGATCAGGTTTTGCAGGATTTTGTGTTAGGAGATGCATACAGCTTTGAGACGCGACCGATTGCTCACCGACACTTTGTAATTCCTTTGACCCTGCCACCAGGAAAAACATCCCTTTACATGCGCATCGAGACTTCCAGCTCAGTTCAGCTCCCCATGCAGCTTTGGAATCCCCTGGATTTCTACGAAACAGACCAGAAGTTTCAGCTCGCGCATGGGTTGTTTCATGGCGCCCTGCTGATTATGGCTGCATATAATCTGTTTGTGTGGTTTATGCTAAGGTCGGCAGCCTATCTCTACCATGTGTTTTTCGTTCTGTCGTTCTCGCTGCTGGTGCTGACTATCGATGGTTTCGCATTTCAGTATCTCTGGCCGGAAAGCGTCTGGTGGCAAAATCAAAGTATCTGCGTGTTTGTTGCCATTACAACAGCATTCGGATTTATGTTCTGCCGGCAATTCCTGAGTACGGCAAAGTATTCTCCGCGCCTTGATCTTGTCGCAAGAAGTCTCCTTTATCTCAATATCATATTCGCTACTGTTTCGGTGTTTGTTACGTATTCCCAGCTGGTAAAGCCTGCGCTTGTGCTCGCAGGCGTGTCCTGTTCTGCAATGCTGCTTATCGGTATCATACAATATGCCAGAGGCTATCATGCGGCACGATTCTATGTGCTTGCATGGGCTTGTCTGCTGATAATCATGGTGCTCTATGTTTTTGGCAAACTCGCCTTATTCTCCGCGCTGGCGCCATACCTGGAAAGTGCTCCCAAAATTGGTGCCGCACTTATGGTATCGTTGCTGTCTTTTGCACTTACCGATCGGATTAATGCCATAAGAAAGGAGAAAGATAAAGCCAAGGAAAGGGAGTTTTCCGCGAAGCAGGAGGTCGTTCGTATCCAGGCAGCCAATCAGGCCAAGACCATATTTCTTGCCAATATGAGTCATGAGCTACGTACACCAATCAATGCGGTGATTGGCTACAGTGAGATTTTGATTGAGGATGCCGAGGAGGACGGAGAGGCAGGATATGTGACGGATCTTTACAAGATTCGCGATGCCGGAAAACACTTGTTGAATCTTATCGGCGATATTCTCGATCTGACGAAAATCGAGGCAGGAAAAATGGATCTAACGCCTGTTCGATTTTCAGTCAGAAGGTTGATAGATACTGTATGCGACGGGGTTCGGCCATTACTTGAAGCTAATGGTAATAAGCTTGATGTGAACATAAGTAACGACGTCACCGAGCTGTTTCAGGATGATGTAAAGATGCGCCAGATACTCTTTAATCTTCTGAGCAACTCCGCGAAATTTACCAAAAATGGGAGGGTGAGCCTGACCGTTGAGGTTATCTCGGTTAACGGCGACCGTATGATAGAGTTTGAAATAAAGGATACCGGTATAGGAATGAGTGAGAATCAAATGGAACGGGTGTTTGATTCGTTTACCCAGGCTGATGCCTCTTCTACGCGAAAATATGGCGGTACGGGGCTTGGGTTAACTATCACGAAAAGTTTTTGCGAACTTCTGGGAGGCACTATTTCGCTCGAAAGTCAGGAGGGGAAAGGTAGTCGCTTTATCGTACGTTTGCCAGTGAATCTGAAACATGCCTGATCTAACTGAATTCAATGATGTTGGTATGAGCTCAGTGCGGATAGCCCCTGTATTTACTTGCTGTGATTATTCGCTAGACTTAAACAAAATGGCGTTACAGCCAGAGGTACATTATGAGCCATAAGATTCTGCTTGTAGAAGACAATGAAATGAATCAGGACATGCTGTCTCGCCGATTGCAGCGACGCGGGTTTGAGGTGGTGGTTGCAGCCAATGGTGAAGAGGGTGTAAAACTCGCTGCGGACGGTCCCGATCTGATATTGATGGATATGAGCCTGCCTGTGATGGATGGCTGGGAGGCTACACGTCGTATCAAGGCCGACCCTGCAATATCCTCCATACCGGTGATCGCTCTGACGGCACACGCCATGCAGGGCGACAGGGACAAAGCTTTGGCGGCAGGTTGTGATGATTACGATTCCAAACCGGTGGAATTCAGTCGCCTGCTTCAGAAAATTGAATCATTTTTGAAAGAATCCTAGTAATGCCTGAACGGGAAGCGAGTTCTGAAGACCATAACGCGTCAGCGCATATTCAGCCGTCGTCTAAGCTGCGCGCCTGGCGCCATGATCTGCTTACGCCACTCAATCAGATCATTGGGTTTACCGAGTTGCTATGTGAGGACGCCAGAGATGGTGGCTATACGGACTGGCTTCAAGATCTTGAAAAAATACGCCATGCCGGTGGTGATCTTCTGGGCTTGATAGATTCTTTTTTTGAGCAGCCCCTACGGTTGCTTGATGGGCCCTCAACTTCTGCAAAACAGCAGGAAGAAGCAGGGAGAGCTTCTTCGGGTGAATATTTTGCAAGGAAAAATGCACGGTCCAGTGCGGGCGTACAGGCAGTTCCGGAGGTTAGTGCACGCCAGCAATCTACGCCCCGGGTTCTGGTTGTTGATGACGAGGATATGAACCGTGACATGTTTGTTCGACGACTGACTCGTCATGGATTTCAGGTGGATTCAGCTGTGGACGGCCCTGATACACTTTCGAAGTTAACGCAGTCGTCCTATGACCTGGTTTTTCTCGACCTGATGATGCCAGGAATGAGTGGTCTGGAAGTGCTGGAACGCATCCGCTCGGATCCATCACTCACAGACCTGCCTGTTATCATGAATACCGCAAAAAGTGACAGCAGTGATGTCGTTGAGGCATTGGCGCTGGGTGCCAATGACTATGTGACCAAGCCGCTTGATATGCCTGTCGTGCTGGCCCGGGCTCAGACGCAGCTACGGCTGGGACAATTAATGGAACAGTTGCGAGAGCGTAATCGGGCGCTGGCTGAAGCGAAGGAAACAGAATCACGATTTTTGGCGAATACTTCTCATGAAATTCGCACACCACTCACTGCAATCATCGGTTTCGCTGAGTCTTTGCTGGAAGATGACGGTGTGGACCACAAGGAATCCGGAGAAGTAATTCTGCGTAACAGCCGACATTTGCTCGCGTTGATTAACGATGTTCTGGACCTGTCGAAAATTGCTGCCGGGCACATGGAAATTGAATCAGTCTCCGTGTCGCCCTTCGAAATTCTAGACGACATTCAGGCAACACTGGAGGTTCTGGTAAACAGGAAAGATATAGATTTTCAGGTGAAATACTCTTTTCCCGTTCCTTCAAGCATCAAAGGTGATCCCACAAGACTGAGGCAGGTTTTGTATAACCTGTGCAGTAATGCGATTAAATTTACTGAACAGGGTCATGTTCACCTGAAAGTTTTTTGTGAGCCAGATAACCAGTGTATCGGGTTCGAAGTAGAGGACACCGGTATTGGTATGTCCACTGAGCAATTAGCACGACTTTTCAGGCCTTTCACGCAAGCGGATGCGTCCACCGCACGACGTTTTGGCGGTACCGGTCTTGGTCTGGCAATCTCAAAGCAGCTGGTTGAGCTAATGGGCGGCGAGTTGTCAGTAACCAGTATTCCCGATAAGGGAAGTGTTTTTCGGGTAACGCTGCCAACCGGGCCATTGGCTGAGATAGAAATGGTTAACAGAGAAGCTGATCGTCCCACATGGAGAGAGACACAATCCCGACATCAGGTGAAGGCCAGGGACCTCGCCGGGCGTGTGCTCCTCGCAGAAGATGGTAAGGACAATCAACGGTTGCTGAGCATGTATATACGTAGTACCGGCGCTGAAGTGGTGGTGGTTGATAACGGCGAGCAGGCGGTAGAGAAGGCACTGAGTGAAGATTTTGATCTTGTGCTCATGGATATCCAGATGCCTGGGGTGGACGGTGTGCAGGCCACGGAATTATTACGGGGTGTGGGCTTTGAAACCCCTGTTTTCGCCTTAACCGCGAATGTTATGGCGGACCAGGTGGAACATTACATGGCGGTTGGCTTTAATGGTCACTTGGCAAAGCCCGTTGACAGGGAACAGTTTTTTAACCTGTTGGCGAGTCAGCTTTCCCGCAAAACTACACATATGGATGCTTCACTGCAGGCGAATGGTTCGAGTAATAGAGGCTGGGAAAAGGAAAATGAAGAATACCGCAAGTTGAAAGCGGAGTTTGAGGAACGCCTCCCCGGTTATGTTGACGAAATCAAGCGAGCTGCCAACGCCAGGGACTGGGATGCGGTTCTGAACTCTGCTCATAAATTAAAAGGAACGGCTGGCAGTTTTGGCTATGATGACATCACGGCTGTGGCAGGCGTGCTGGAAAAGCTGCCGGCGAGCGGTAACGAGAATATCAGGGAGATCGCGGAATTAGTCAAAAAACTGGAATACCTGGCTTCGCCACATTCAAAGTGATTAAGCTTCCGGGGATTCGCCATGGATTTACTGCTTGTCGTTGTCCTGGCGTGATTTTACTGCATCACCGGAAAAATTCTGACGGTGTTTGCCCTGAATAGGACCGTAGAAAGCCTTTATCTCTTTCAAATCAGTGTCAAAATCTCCGGTGGGCCAGAATACCGGCCCCAGCCCTCCGCATTTGCGGCCGAAATCCAGATAACCCAGCACAATGGGTACATCAGCGCCGCGGGCAATATGATAAAAACCGCTTTTCCAGTAAGTGACCTGGCCACGGGTGCCTTCTGGTGGAATCGCAATGGTCATGGAGTCGGTTTGCCTGAATGCGGCGACGGTGTCATTTACCAGGTTGGATGCTGAACTGCGATTGACGGGAATGCCACCCAGCCAACGCATGAAGGGGCCACGCCAGCCATGAAACAGGGAATCCTTCCCCATCCAGCAGATAGGCATTCGATAGTAAAAAGCCATCAGGATTAGGTAGTAGAAATCCCAGTTGCTGGTGTGAGGGGCCGCAATCAAAACGTATTTGGGAATATCCGGGCGCTTCCCTTCCACTTTCCAGCCTGCAAGCGATAACAGAAGCCTGCTGAACAGCTGACATAACGGGGTGATAATGGGTGTGTTGAAAATGGTGTGTCGGTTCATCGTTATTGGTAACCCTCACCACGATACAGCAAGGGTGAGCTTTGCCAGAAGGTGGGGCATTCTAACCGAAATACGGTCTGCCAGCGAAAGGAATCTGATGGAACCGGCACATCATGCGTGAACTTCTGCCAGTTGCCGGATCTTGTTTACCATGGACTTCAGGCCGTTACCGCGGGTGGGACTAAGGTGCTGAATCAGCTGGGTTTTTTCAAAGTAGTTCTCGATATCAAAATCCAGTATGTCACGGGGCGTCTGGTGATTATAGGCGGCCATGACCATGGCCGCGAGGCCACGTACAATGTGGGCATCGCTTTCCACCAGAAAATCAATGCAGTCGCTGTTTTCGTCGTAGCTGGCGTGTATCCACACCTGGCTCTGACAACCATGCACGAAGTTTTCCTCGGTTTTCAGTTCCTCCGGCATGGGCGGCAGTTTTTTGCCCAGGTCGATAATATACCGGTAGCGGTCTTCCCAACTGTCAAAAAATGCCAGATCTTCAATCAGATCTTCGTGGGTGATACTGGTGCCGAGGGGGTTGCTGGAATCGTTGCTGGAATCAGTCATGGGTGTTTCCGTCATAATAAATAGCGTTCTGTGCGGTGCGTTTTGTATCAGGGCTCTAAAAAATACCCAACTCCAGCTGGGCCTCTTCTGAAATCATGTCCCTGCTCCAGGGTGGATCAAACACCAGCCTGACCTCCACATCGTCTACATTGGGCACTTTTTTCAGTCGATAACGCACGTCATCTGCCAACACCTGACCCATCCCGCAGCCGGGGGCCGTGAGCGTCATTTCCACCAGCACTTTGGCATGGCCGTTGTTTCCTTTCCGGATATCCACATTGTAGATCAGACCAAGATCCACAATGCTCACGGGTATCTCGGGGTCATAAACGGTGCGCAGGGTATCCCAGATATAGCTTTCCTTGACTTCGCCTTCTTCGGCATTGGGGTACTCAATTTCTTCCGGTTCCAGCCCCAGGGCTTCTGCATCGGTACCATCCACTCTGGCGAGATTGCCTTTGTAGCTGACGGTGTAAGTGCCGCCTCTGGCCTGGGTAATGGTAACAAAGGTGTTTTTGGGAATAACAATGGGTTCCCCGGAAGGCACCAGGCGCGCAGGGCAGTCTTGGACTGCGGCCACCATGCGTTGTTCTAGCTGTGCATTCATTGGGTTAATTCACCGTAAAACTTTCACCACAACCACATTCGCCGGTGACGTTGGGGTTCCGGAACTGGATAGATGCGTTGAGACCCTGTTTGACGAAATCGATTTCTGTGCCATTGATTACCGGCAGGCTGTCGGTGTCGATGAACAGGGTTACCTTGTCGCTGATATCCAGAAGGGTATCGTTGTCTTCCGGTGTGTTCACATAATCAAGTACATACATATAACCGGAACAGCCACTGGGCTTGACGCTGATACGCACCCCCCGGGCTTCCGGCTTCTCCTCCAGCTTGCTCCGGAAGTGCTTGATAGCGTTATCGGTCACCCTGATATGGGTGGAATCTTTCTGACCGGGAACGAAGGTTTCTACCGACATAATGTGTTCACCTCTTAAAGCAGTAGCATCTTTGCCTTTTCAAGGCCGGCAAAGAACTGATCAATTTCTTCTCTGGTGTTATAAATAGAGAACGAGGCGCGGGCTGTGCCGGGAATGCCGAACTGCTCCATAAGTGGCATGGTGCAGTGGTGCCCCGTGCGCACGGCAATGCCCTGCTGATCCAGCAGAGTTCCCACATCGTGGGGATGAGCGCCTTCCAGCAAAAAAGAGAAAGCGCAGGTTTTGTTTTTTGCTGTGCCTATCAGCCGTAACCCACCGAAGTCACGGGCCTTCTCGTGCGCATAAGACATAAGGCCAGCTTCGTGAATTTCAACCGCAGCCCGGGGTAACTGGTTCAGGTATGCAATGGCGGCGCCCAGCCCGATTGCCCCGGCGATATTGGGGGTACCGGCTTCGAACTTGAAAGGCAGTTCGTTGTAGGTAGTGCCGCTGAAGGACACTTTTTCAATCATTTCGCCGCCGGATTGGTAGGGCACCATTTTATTCAGCAAAGCTTCCTTGCCATACAAAACACCAATACCGGTGGGCCCGAAAATCTTGTGTCCGGAAAATGCGTAAAAATCGCAGTCCAGGGCCTGCACGTCTATGGGCCAGTGGGGTGCCGCCTGGGCACCATCCACACACACTACAGCGCCTACCTCGTGGCCTTTATCAATAATCTGTTTCACCGGGTTGATAGTACCCAGAGAATTGGAAACATGAACGATGGAAATGAACCGGGTTTTATCACTCAGCAGTTGCTCAAAACCTGCCATGTCCAGTTCACCGTTTTCCTGTACGGGAATAATCTTCAGTACCGCACCGGTGACCTGGGCTACGATTTGCCAGGGAACAATATTGGAGTGGTGCTCCATGGCAGAAATCAGAATTTCATCACCGGGTTTCAGAAACTCCCTGGCATAACTGTGTGCCACCAGGTTCAGTGATTCGGTGGTGCCCCGGGTCCAGATAATTTGCCTTGAAGAGGGCGCGTTCAGATACTGCTGCACGGTTACCCGGGCATTCTCGAATTCACGGGTGGCCAGATCACTCAGGGTATGGGCACCGCGGTGCACATTGGAATTCACGGTCTCGTAATAGTGCGTCAGTGCATGGATTACCGCTTTCGGCTTCTGGGTGGTGGCGGCGTTATCCAGGTACACCAGCGGCTTGCCTTTCACTTCCTGATGAAGGATAGGAAAATCAGCACGGATTTTCTCAACATCCAGTGGTGGTTGAATATTCGGGTTTTCGCTGGTCATGTTGGTCTCACAAAGCCCAGAGTGTTTTCAGTTTGTCGACATCGTTAAAGAAAGTGCCCAGGCGTCCGGCGACATATTCCTGCACTTCGGGTATGGGCAGCTCTGTCACCATGGCATTCACAAAGCCGAAACACAGCATGGCCTCGGCCCGCTGTTTATCGATTCCCCGGGACTGGAAATAAAATAAAGAGGATTCATCCAGCTGACCGATGGTGGCACCATGGGAGCACTTTACGTCGTCCGCGTAAATTTCCAGCTCCGGCTTGGTGTTGATTTCACCCTCTTTGGACAACAGCAGGTTCTTGTTGTTCAGATGCGCATCGGTTTTCTGGGCATCCCGGTGAATATGGATGCGCCCGTTGAACGTGGCCTTGCCCTTGTCCATGATCAGGCCGCGGTAGGTTTCCTCGCTGTTGCAGTGAGCTGCGATATGATCAATGGCGGTCTGGTTGTCGATATGCTGCTGGTGCTTGCACAGGTAGACGCCGTGCAGCACCGCATTGGCGCCGGACTGTGCCAGGTTCGTCTGCAGATCATTGCGCTTGACCTTGCTGCCAATAGAAACCGCAAAATGACGGTAGTGGCTGTCTCGCCCCAGCTTGACATGGGTTCCTGATATGGCGATCTGGGTTTCCGCTTCCAGCTGAAGGGTAATGTGGGAAAGCCGGGCATTGTCTGCCACGTGAACTTCCGTCACCAGGTTATGGATGCTGTTACTGGCACCGATGCTGTCGCGGTGATCTATTAGGGTAGCTTCGCTGCCGGTTTCTGCCACCACCAGAATCCGCTGCTGGCTGTAAAAAGGCTGGTTTTGCCGGGTGTTGATGTGCAGCAGGTGTATCGGCTTATCGATGCGGGTATTGGCCGGTACCAGAATAAAGAAGCCATCTGTCATCAGGCTGGCGTTAACCTGTGCGAAAATATGTTTTTCCAGCCTGAAGCTGGTATTGAGTTTTTGCACAATATCGGCAGGCCGTTCCGCGCGGGAAAATGGCACTGCGACAGCGCCAGGCACGGTATCCGACAGCGTCTCGTCAAACTCGCCATCGACAAACACCAGGCGATAGCATTCCAGCCCCATATCGAAAGATTCAAGGGCGTCGGCGCCCACGTTGGCTGCCGGTGCCGGCTGCAGGTAGTTTTCCGCAACCAGCGGGTATAGCGATGTGTATTTCCAGGCTTCCGTCTTACGGGTAGGCCAGGGCGTTGTTTCCAGTGCGGCAGCCCCTTGTTCACGGGCACTCTTCAGCCACCGGTTTACGTCCTGCTGGCTGTTTTTCAGGGACTGTGCCGCCGCTTTGAAATCAATGGTATTCAGTTGATTTGTCATGTCGGAAATGCCACCTATCCTGCTTTCTGCTCGATCCAGCCGTAACCTTTTTCTTCCAGCTCCAGTGCCAGCTCCCGGCCACCGGATTTCACGATCTTGCCGTGGGCCAGCACGTGAACGTGGTCAGGAACGATGTATTGCAGCAATCGCTGATAGTGAGTGACCAGCACAAAGCTGCGGTCAGGGCTGCGTAAGCCGTTCACGCCTTCTGCTGCGATCTGGAGCGCGTCGATATCCAGGCCGGAATCGGTTTCATCCAGCAGGCACAAAGCCGGTTCCAACAAGGCCATCTGCAGAATTTCGTTACGTTTCTTTTCACCGCCGGAAAAGCCTTCATTGACACCGCGTTTCAGAAACTCCGGTTTCAGTTTCAGTTCTTTGCACTTTTCCCGGGCCAGTTTCATAAAAGCCGGTGTTTCCAGAGCTTCTTTACCGTGATGTTCACGAATGGCATCCACGGACGCTTTCATAAACTGCATATTGCTGACGCCGGGAATCTCCACCGGGTACTGGAATGCCAGGAATACG
>JAWVYU010000088.1:0-15194 GCA_033722575.1 Ketobacteraceae bacterium
CATTGAAATTTACCGCCTGCACCACCTCACCCTCGGCTGCCTGTTCACAGCAGGCAATAATAGATTCATCATCCAGGCCGATGATGGCCGCCATCCGCCCCTGACCTCCGGGGCAGGCATCGCGCATCAGCTCACCGCGAATTTTTACCAGCTCCACTCCCTGAGCCAGCGTGATCGCTCCGGAACACACGTAGGCGGAGTATTCCCCCAGGCTGTGTCCGGCCATGATTGCCGGCCTGAGATCGGTAGCAGATTCCCATGCACGAAAGGCTGCAACACCGGCAATCAACATAATGGGCTGGGTAATTTCCGTCAGGGCCAACTCTTCCTGAGGCCCCTCCTGTGCCAGAGACCACATATCGCGGCCAAAGACTTCGGAAGCCTCGGCAAAGGTATCCTTCACCACGGGATACTTTTCTGCCAGCTCACCCAGCATACCAACAGACTGGGATCCCTGACCCGGAAACACAAACGCTAGGGTATTTTTCGTCATACTCATTCTTCTGGCCTGGAATTATTATCAGAACTCGGTGCGTGCCATCATACTCATCTCAAGACGAGGCTTCACGCAGGAAAAGTAACAAATCCTAATGACCGGGCGGACAGGATCGACAGTTTCTGTGCTCACCCGGCCTGACAGAACCCGCTGATAGCCCGTTAAAGCCGTTCACAGGGACATAATCTGCCGCGGCAGATTATGGTGAACTTCCTTCACGGCGAGTTCAATCGCATTGGCGAAGGCCGCCTTGTCGGCAGCGCCATGGCTCTTCACCACAATGCCCCGCAGTCCCACCAGGGTAGCGCCGTTATATTCCGCCGGATGAAAACGCTTCAGGAAATGCCTCAGCAACGGCCGGAGCAACCACCCAAACAGGTATTTTTTCCAGCCCAACTGCGCCAACTGATCTTCCAGCTGGCCCAGCAGATAACTTGAGGCACCCTCAATGGATTTGAGTGCTACATTACCCACAAAACCGTCACAGACAATCACATCCACATCCCCCGACAGAATCTGATTACCTTCCACGTAGCCGATGTAGTGAATGCCAGGGTCAGCCCTGAGCAGCTCATTGGCCTGCTTCACCTGATCGTTACCCTTGACATCCTCCTCACCAATATTGAGCAGCGCCACCCTGGGCTTTTCAATGTCTGTCAGGGCACGGGCAACAGCCTGCCCCATGAGCGCAAACTGGTACAGCTGCTCGGAATTGCAGTCTACATTGGCCCCCAGATCCAGCATGAACGCCTGTCCGTTCCGTGACGGCAGAGCCGATATGATCGCCGGGCGATCAATTCCTTCACAGGTTCGCAGCACAAAACGGCTGATGGCCATCAGGGCACCGGTATTACCTGCACTGACGCAGGCATCGGCTTCGCCTCGCGCCAGCAGATCCACGGCAACCCGCATGGAGGCATCTTTTTTGGTTCGCAATACCACCGCCGGCTTGTCATCCATGGCAATAACTTCCGAGGCATGACGAATCACCACAGTACCTGCCTCGGTGGCTGAATCGGCATCCGCTGGGGAGTTTAATGACTGGCGACCCTGCACCACAGGGTCAATGGCGGCTTTATCGCCCACCAAGATAAGCGAAAGCCCCGGATGTTGCTGAAAAACATCCAGGGCTGCTGAAACCAGAACCTCGGGGCCCTGATCTCCTCCCATTGCATCAATCGCAATGGTGATCATTCGTTATCAGACAGAATTAATCGTCAGACTGATTGGTAACGATTTGACGTCCACGGTAAAAACCGTCCGCGGTTACGTGGTGACGACGGTGGGTTTCACCGGTAGTCTGATCTTCGGAAAGCGTCGGGCCGGACAACGCATCGTGTGAACGGCGCATGCCACGCTTGGAACGGGTTTTACGGTTTTGTTGAACTGCCATTGCTAGCTGCTCCTGCTATACGTTCAATTAATCACAGTCGCGTTAAACGACTTTTAGACCTGTAGTTGAGACCTGTTGTGCAGACCTCTGGTTGAGATCTTCAGTTAAGCACCAAATCACTGAAGTTTCCGGGTCAGTCATCGGATTTCAGTTTGCCCTTCAGCTGCTCAAGCACACTGAAAGGGTTTTCCGATGGCTCCTGTCGGCTTTGCTCATCAGCTTTTTCATCGTCCGTGCGGTAGTCAAAGGCTTCGCACTCCCGGTGAAAAGCGACGATGGGAAGCGCAAGTAACAGCTCGTCTTCCACCACCTCAAGGATAGAAATCTCTTCATCCTGGAGAAGCACGGTTTCCAGAGGCTCCGGCACTTCGCCGGCCTGCTCCTCGGAGGACACAAAGACCAGCCCGAAGGAGACATCCAACGGCACCACCACAGGCTCCAGGCACCGCTGGCACACCAGCTGTACATTGACGCTTGCCGTGCCCTTAAAAGCGGGAAAACCTTCTTCGAAGCCGAATTCGGCCTGCACGATGACCTCTCCTGAACCGGACACGGTGTCGGCTGCCAGCCGCTTGAACCTTTCCAGGGACCACCTGCCATTGAAGGAGGCGCCACGCTTGGCAAATTTAACCGGTTTAACTTGTTCAGGTAGTGTGCTCTCAAGCATAAGCGCGCAATAATAGGGATTCAATCCGGTCATGTCAAAGGGTTTATGGCGATATTTAATCGTCTGTTTTTAAACGTTTTTTGCCTGCAATACCGCTCCCGTATCCGGTAACTACAGCACAGTTCACCCTGAATCCGCTCCTCTGATATACTCTGGCGCCCTCGCCACAGGCACTATCACCTGCATCACCGGCACACACAGACATGCAATTAAAGGTTCCAGCGAATGAATGATGCTCAACAGCCCATAGTTCTGGGGTCCAGCTCACCTTACCGGCAGCAACTGCTGCAAACTCTGGGGCTGAGGTTTACCACCTGTTCACCGGATATAGACGAAACTCCTGCCCCGGGGGAGTCACCCGAGCAACTGGTGGCCAGGCTGGCCCTTGAAAAAGCCAGAGCTGTCGCAGCCCAGCACCCTAATGCTCTCATTATTGCCAGCGACCAGGTGTCAGTGCTGGATGGAAACATCAATGGCAAACCGGGTACCCTTGAAAAAGCCACCCGCCAGCTGGAAGCCAGCAGCGGCAAAACAGTGACTTTTCTTACCAGCCTTTGCGTGTTCGACGCCGCTGAACAGACTCATCAACTGGATATAGTGCCTTTTAAAGTGCATTTCCGCCAACTGTCACCAGAGAAAATCGCCAGATACCTGCAGAAGGAGCAGCCATTGCAATGCGCGGGGGCCTTTAAATCCGAGGGGCTGGGCATTTCCCTGTTCGAAAAGCTCGAAGGTGATGATCCTAACTCGTTGATTGGCTTACCACTGATCAGACTTGTATCTTTTTTAGAACAAAAAGGTATACAAATCCCATAGGAATTTGCCCTCTAATTCCTTAACAATCCAAAGACCACGTCTACACTTATATTGTTAGGTAAGATAAAGCACAGTTCTTTTGCCAATATTGCCACTGCCAAGTGTCCTTTTTTCTGCAAAAGAACCGGCCTAGTTTCTGTGTAAGTATGTTCGGGCGGGTTTTATGGTTGAAGAAACTTCAATTGCTACACCAAGACGTCGCAACACGAAAGAGCGCATTATCGATGAAGCCGAAAAACTGGCGTCCATTCATGGTATAGAGCACCTCAAACTTCAGGATGTTGCAGATAAAATCGGGATCAAATTGCCCTCGGTGTACGCGCACTTCAGTGGCCGGGAGGACATCCTTGCGGCTATGGGCTCACGCATTAACCGGGCCTTTACGCAAATGTTCCTTCCCAAAGCGGGAGAGCCTCCCCTGGAGAGTCTGAGGCGCGGCGCTGCTGAGCTCACGGCATTCCTGGGTGAAAACCCTGCCTACTTCCGGCTGATGCTGCGGGATCTGTCGGTGCCACTGGGCTACGACCCCGTTAACCGTCGCTTTACCCTGAGCCATGGTAACAGTATCCCCATGGAGCTCAAGGAAATGCAGGAGCGTATCCGCAGAATGCTGGAGCAGGGTCAGCAATCCGGCAGCATCAAACCAATGGAAGCCCAGGACCTTCTCAGTACCCTGATCGGCACACTACTGGTGAAATTCAGCTGGATCGACCTGCCTCCAGCCAACGATGCCGAGGAAAAAACCATCGACGTGGAGCAGGTGCAGCGCTATGTCGCCGATCTGGTAACCCGTCTGCTGAGCTGATCCGCAGAATCCCTCGCAAAAGGATACGCGCCGCAGCTTCAGATAAACAAGCACATAAAGAAAAAGGGTGGCCGACAAGGGACCACCCTTTTTTATTGCCGCATATATGGATCCGGCCTATCGCAGGGATACCGGCCCCAACCCGGTAAGCTCTACCAGGGTGGTGGCGATTTTTATTCCCAGACGGTCAGCAAAATTCTGGAAAGGACTGACTTTAGGCGTGTAATCCACAACCTTTTCCTCGCCAATGATTTCCCTTGCCACGTACCCCGGGCTGCCCAGACCATCGATCAACCCCAGTGGCAATGCCTGCTCTCCCGACCACATCAGGCCACTGAAAACCGTTTCCGTATCCTTGAGGCGATCGCCCCGCCCCTGTTTGACGGCCTCAATAAACTGCTGATGGACAGTATTCAGCACGGATTGAAAGAACTCGGTCTGTTCTTTATCCTCCGGCGAAAAGGGATCAAGCATTGCCTTGTTTTCACCGGAGTTATAAATACGGCGTTCTATTCCCAGCTTGTCGATGGCTTCCACAAACCCGAAGCCATCGCTGATCACACCAATGGAACCCACGATGCTGGCCTGGTCGGCGTAGATCTCGTCAGCCGCAGCAGCTATATAATAGGCACCGGAAGCTCCCACATCGGTAATCACGGCATAAACTTTCTTTTCCGGGTTCTCATCCCGCAGACGCAGTATTTCCCGATAAACCATACCTGACTGAACGGGACTTCCACCCGGGCTGTTGATCCGCAGCACGACCGCCTTGGAGTGCTCAGCCTCGAAAGCTTTTCTCAGTCCGGAAACAATGCTGTCAGCGTTGGCGTCATAACCATCGGCGATCATGCCTTTCACGTTCACCAGCGCGGTATGAGGTTCGGTGGCCGGCGCGATATCACCGCCAAAGCCAAACTTGAATACAAACAGGGCCACAAACATATAAATCAGAATGCCGCCTTTGAAGATATTGCTCCAGCGGCGACTTTTTTTCTGTTCATCAAACTGCTTCATCAGCAGTTTTTCCAGCAGCCTCCACTCCTTCTGGCTTTGTGGCCGACGGGGACCACCCCTGCGGCCACCCCTGCCACGATCATTCCTTTGCTGGTTATCATTTCTCGGGTTTTCAGGTTGATTCTCTGACATCTAGCGTTGCTTCCTTATCTTGAGCTTGTGTTGTTCACGCCAGTAACCAGTCAGCCAGGTCACTGACTTCATTGAAACAGGCTTTGGGTTGATATTTTTCCAGGCGGTGCAGCTGATGGGCCCCCCAGCCTACACCAATACGGTCCACGCCCGCATTTTCGGCCATGGCCATATCAAATTCGGTGTCGCCCACCACGATCGCGTCACTGGCTGACACTCCGTGAAGATCCAGCAATTCTAGCACCATTCTCGGGCTGGGTTTGGATTCCGTCTCGTCTGAACAGCGGCTGCTGTGGAAATAATGCCCGGAGCTGGCGGCTTGCATCACCCGGTCCAGACCCTTACGGCTTTTTCCGGTTGCCACAGACAACCAGACAGGGCGCTCGCGGAGATTATCCAGCATGGGCAGCACCCCCTCATAAAACCGACTCGGGCTGTGGTCCTCACGCAGATAATGATGGGCGTATCGCGCCCTCATGTGCGCAACCTGCGTCGCGGGAAGCCGTGGGTACAGCTGGCTGATTGCCTCCTCCAGCCCCAGCCCGATGATGTCATGCACCTGCTTTTCACTGCGCGATGGCAGATCCAGGTCCCGGCCGGCGGCCTGCATACAGGAGACTATCCGGGACAAGGAATCCATCAGGGTCCCATCCCAGTCGAAAATAATCATTTTGTAACGGGTCGACATATAGACTGCTTTACCTGTCAATCTGATTTCAATAAACCCAGACGGGTCGATACTTTAATACTGCTCACTGGTTCGAGTGTCCCTGTTCTGAGTGCGCTTCCCCACCAGCTTTCTCCCGGGCGCGCAAGACCTGCAGAAAACCTTCCAGCTCCGGATCCAGGGGGGCTTCCACTTCAAAGGCTTCACCGTCCCTGAACAAATCCGGCACTGAAATCCGGCTGGCATGAAGGAAAAGCCGCCTGAGACCACTCTCCCTGAAACCGGCATTCAGGTCTTGCGGAGTATATTTGGGATCCCCCGCCAGCGGGTGGCCCGCATGCAACGCATGTACGCGAATCTGATGGGTCCTGCCGGTAACCGGATAGGCCTCCACCAGGGTTGCCCCGGCAAAATGTTCACGCCATTTGAACAGGGTAAGGGATGGCTTTCCCTCGCGCGCCACTCGCACCATGCGCTCTCCGGAAGCCAGGTGGAATTTTTCGAGCGGTGCTTCGATACGATGCTGCTTACCTTTCCACCGGCCACATACCAGCGCCAGATACTGTTTCTGGATACCACTGTCATCACGCAGTTTCTGGTGAAGGGTTTTCAGCATGGATCGTTTTTTCGCCACCATAATGCAGCCTGACGTATCCTTATCAAGCCGGTGAACCAGTTCCAGAAACCTGGCGGGCTGACGCATCTCCCTGATCACTTCAATCAGCCCCACGCTGACGCCACTGCCACCATGCACCGCCAGCCCCGCTGGTTTGTTAACCACCATCAAGGCATCATCCTCATAGAGAATGGCATCCTCAATCAGTTTTTTCAGCCCGTCACCCACCGGCTGAGGCTCTCCCCGGGAGGCTTGCCGCACCGGGGGTATACGCACCATTTCCCCTATGGAAAGACGATAATCAGGCTTGGCGCGTTTTTTATCCACCCGCACCTCGCCTTTCCTAAGTATCTTATAAATAACGGATTTTGGGACGCCCTTCAGCTGTTTCAACAAGTAATTGTCGATTCGCTGACCATCCGAGTCCTCACCCACCTCGAGCAGGCGTACACCGTGAGACGCTGTATCTGGTTTTGTCATCTGATTGAAATCATTTTCTATGTATTTGATGCGCTTATATTTTCCTGCTATATTTTGGTGTGCCTAATTACGCCCGGCGTAATACAAGCGTCAGGAAACAACTTCAGCAGTGAAGCCCTACAAGCCCTGCCGGGCACCCTGTTACAGGGGGCTGATGTAAAAAACAGCAGGCGGCTTACACTGAATTAGGCAGGATTTTATACGGTTAACGCCGAAACAGAAACACAACGGCCCGGTTTGATACAAAATCAATCCGGTTTAATTAACCGCGAATGGAAAGTTACAGATAGAGAGGAACCCCGGAATTCCCGTAACGGCTAACCAGCAGGCGCGATCAAGCGAGCACTGGTAAAAACCGTGAGCTTCCAACGACACCTGACACGCCAGCGACCTGGCACCCAACGATCGAAGGAAATCTCCGGCCTACAGCCAACGCAGGAACCCTGGGAAAATGCCGGACGAAAGGCTTTGCGGGTCAGCTGAAGCGAATTTGCACAAGATCGCAACAATCGCAACAAAAGACTGCCGCAGACAGACACAAAAGCCCGTGCAATCCCGGTATTGGTTTTAAAGATTCAACAAGGTGAGAGTTCAGCTTATCGACAGGTTGCAGGTTGAGTTCGGGAAAACAGCAAGGTTCAGGAACCTTTAACCCGTTGCCACGCAGCTTGCGATGACAGAAAAGACAAAACACGAAACACAGAAGGCAAATACCGCGACGGGCAGCTGCAATTCACGTTTAAGCTGTGATGACTGTACCGTCGACAGCGGCGCGGAATGCCGGTTCCAAACCGGTAAAAACAGCGTAACAGGCGATATCGGATGATATTCGGTGATATTAATCCCGTTATCCATATCGACGCCGTGTGAGGGCATGACCCCATGCGAACACCTGACGCCCCGAATGCCGCAATAGCAGGCAACGACGTACACGTAGTATGTAGTATGCTGTGCCAGAACTGACGGAACACGCAAGGCCAGCGGACAGCGAACGAACAACCGAAGAACCGGTGATCAGGGTCACTGCATACCAGACACAAAGTGTGCACAACCCGTTTCGCAGATCCGCTAACTTAACGCTTTGCGTTACCAGGGTGCTGGCGCCAGGTAAAACCCGGTAAGCAACATACGCCAGCAAGCAGCGGCCACAGGGCCTATGCTTGTCGCTACCCTGATTCGGCGTTCCGGCGCGCGGGAACATTTCCTGCGTAACCGGAGGAATTCAGGGTTTACAGCCTGTCACTTGCCTGCAACAGCAGTTTTGCCCGTGTTTATGCGTGTTTTGATCCTCTCCCCGCTCGCTATCACTTTCCACTTCGCTCTTGTAAGTAGTGGAAATTATCAATGAAAAGAATGCTCATTAACGCGTCACATGCAGAAGAAATGCGTGTTGCCCTAGTTGATGGCCAACGGCTCTATGATCTGGACATAGAACATAGAACCCGGGAACAGAAAAAATCCAACATTTATAAAGGAAAAATCACTCGAATCGAACCCAGCCTGGAAGCAGCCTTTGTTGATTTCGGTGCTGAACGACATGGTTTTCTTCCCCTGAAGGAAATCTCCCGTATCTACTTTTCCAAAAGCCCCCGTGACATTCAGGGGCGCTTCACCATCAAGGATGTGATTAAAGAAGGCCAGGAAGTCATTATTCAGGTTGCCAAGGAAGAACGCGGCAATAAAGGGGCTGCATTAACCACCTTTATCAGCCTGGCCGGCCGCTACCTGGTACTGATGCCCAACAACCCCCGGGCTGGCGGTATTTCCCGCCGCATAGAGGGCGACGAGCGGGCGGAACTGCGCGAAATCATGAACGAGCTTAAAACTCCCAAGGATATGGGTGTGATCGTTCGTACCGCCGGCATAGGCCGGAGCCTGGAAGAACTGCAATGGGACCTGGATTATCTGCTCAAGCTGTGGAGCTCCATTGAAGAAGCCGCTGAAAGCCGTCCTGCCCCATTCCTGATATACCAGGAAAGCAACGTCATTATTCGCACCATCAGGGATTACCTGCGCCAGGATATCGGCGAGGTCTGCATTGACAGTCCCGAGGTTCATCAGGAGGCCCTGAATTTCGTTCAGCAGGTCATGCCAGCCTACGAAAACAAGATCAAGCTGTATCAGGATCCGATTCCCCTGTTTAACCGTTATCAGATTGAAAGCCAGATCGAAACCGCCTTTGAGCGGGAAGTGAAGCTGCCCTCCGGCGGTTCCATCGTGATTGATCCCACCGAAGCCCTGGTATCCATTGATATCAACTCATCCCGGGCTACCAAAGGTGCCGACATCGAAGAAACCGCTCTGATGACCAACCTGGAAGCCGCCGATGAAATCGCCAGGCAACTGCGACTGCGGGATATCGGCGGGCTGATTGTCGTGGACTTCATTGATATGACCGCCAACCGCAATCAGCGGGATGTGGAAAACCGCATGCGTCAGGCCCTTGAGCTGGATCGCGCCCGGGTGCAGGTGGGCCGTATCTCGCGCTTTGGTCTGATGGAGCTGTCCCGTCAGCGCCTGCGGCCATCGCTGGGAGAAACCAGTGGTCATGTCTGTCCCCGTTGTAACGGTACTGCATTCATCAGGGATCTTCATTCGCTGTCGTTGTCCATCATGCGCCTGATCGAAGAGGAAGCACTGAAGGAAAACTCCGCTGAAATCCAGGCCCAGGTGCCGGTCTCTGTGGCAACTTACCTGTTGAACGAAAAGCGTCACAACCTGTATGCCATAGAGCAGCGCAACAAAGTGCGGATTCTGGTGGTACCTAACCCCAATATGGAGACACCTCATTACGAGGTCACCCGTTTCCGTCAGGATCAGCTCACCGGCGACCAGACCGCCAGCTATGACATCATTGAGGACATGGAAGAGCCTGAAGAGGTGGTAGCCACTCCCACCACAGAACCGGTGGTTCGCAGGCAGGAGGCAGCAGTACAGGCGATACAGCCGGCAACCCGTGCCCCCATGCCGGAACCCAAGCAGGAGCCCAGTTTTCTGGCCCGGCTGATTGCCTGGTTCTCGCAACTGTTCGGCAATGCCGAAGCCGAAGCGGAGGAAAAGAAAAAGCAGTCCGGTAGAGACAAAGGCAGCCAGGAGCGCGGCCAGCGCAGTGGCGGACGGGATAACCGTAATCAGCGTGGCGGCGGTAACCGCAACCAGCAGGGCAACCAGAAAGGCGGCAAGCAGCGTCAGCCCCGCGACAATCGCAACCGTCAGCAGGGCAAGAAGGACGACAAGCCGAAACAGGGAGGGCCTGAGCAGAAACAGGGCGGCCCTGAGCAGAAACAGAGCCGCGGCAAGCCCCGCGATCAGGAGAAACGGCAGGATAAAGGCGCGAAGCCATCTCCCCAGGCGGAAAGCAGCAAGGATCAGAAGGACGACGGCCCCAATCAACGCCGGGGTAAACGTCGTAGCCCGAATGACAGCCGACGCCGCCGGCAGGAACAACTGGAAAACAAGGAAAAATCCCAACAGCCCAGGGGTTCTCAGGAGAGCGACGGCGCCAAAGACAGGAAACAGGACGAGCCAAAGCCGCAGCAGCAGCGCAGGCAGGGTTCCGGCAAGCCAGATGACGGCAAACCGGAGCAGGCCAAACCTGAGCAATCCAAACAGCCGGAAGCGGCAGCAGGCCAGGATGCACCGCGAAAAGAGTCTCCCCGGAAGGAGCCACCGCAACAGGCAACCACCCAGAGCACGCCTCAGTCCGCCGGCAAGCAGCCGGAACCTAAAGGTGAGGCTGGCAGTGCGCCTAAAGTGCCTGAGTCTCCTGCCGGGAAGGACCAGAGCAAAGGCGATGCTGGCCAGCCGGGCAAACCGCCGGCCGCGGATAGGCAGCCTCAGCAGACAGCAACGGGTGACACTGCGCCCACCGCAACCAAAGCCAACAAAGGAGAGCGCGGCAAAGCGGAGCCTGGCAAACCGGAACCCAAAAAAGAGGAACCCGGGAAAGTGGAAGCCCGACCCTCAGCAGCCGCTCCCGCTGAGCAAAAACCGGCTAAAGCGGCGGCTCAACCAGCTGCTCCACAGGCAAAACCTGCTCCTGAAAAACCGAAGCAGGAAGCGCCTGCCTCCGAGGCACCCAAAATGCCGGAAGTGAAGTTTCCGGAAAGCCCCGGTACCACTGAGCGGGCCAGCAATGACCCTCGTATGCGGCGACGCCAGGAGGCAGCAGCAGCGGCCAGGCAAAGCAATGCGGCTGCCGATCAGTCCAAGCCGGCAGGGTCAGGTTCGGCTTCGGAATAAAGCCACCCGGCAAAAACAGAAAGAGCGCCTTACGAGGCGCTCTTTTTTTGCGTGAGAAAAATATCAGGTTATTCCACCCAGCGTGGCTCGGGTTCCAGTTTCACTCCGTAAGTGTCGGCCACTTCCCGCTGAATCCTTTCTGCCAGGGCTTTCACTGCCGGCGCACCGCCACCCTCATTGACCAGCACCAGCGCCTGCCGGTCATGCACCCTGGCACCATTCAGGGATCTGCCCTTCCAGCCAAGATTATCTATGAGCCAGCCTGAGGCCAGCTTGACCTGATGATCACTGAGCGGATAGCTCACCAGACCCGGAAATCTTGCCTTGAGCTCCTCAGCTTGCTCCCTCGGTACCACAGGATTTTTAAAGAAACTGCCGGCATTCGGGTTCTCGGCAGGATCCGGCAGTTTGCGTTGCCGGATGGCAGTGATAATTTCACTCATGTCTTTGGGCGTCATGGCATCCTTCTCCAGGGAGCGCCGCTCAATTTCCGCTTCGATCTCTCCATAGGCGGTTTTTACCTGACCCTCGGTGGATAAGTTCAAGGTCACCGATGTAATGCAGTACCGGTCAGCCGCCTCCTGCTTGAAAATACTGTCACGATAGGCAAACCGGCATTCCGCTAATGAAAATTCCCTGAGGCTGCCATTGCTTAGATCCACCGCCGTCAGGGAGCGAAACACATCTTTTAACTCTACCCCGTACGCACCGATATTCTGTATAGGGGCAGCCCCGGCAGTACCGGGAATCAAGGCCAGATTTTCGATACCGTACAGGCCCTTACCAACAGAAAACTGCACCGCCTCATGCCAGTTTTCGCCGCTGCCTAACGTCAGTATCTGTTGCCCGTCTGCTTTAGCCAGTGAGTGACCGGTAATGCAGTTGTGAATCACCAGGCCATTGTAGTCGCCGCAAAAGAGCAGGTTACTGCCCCCTCCCAGCACCAGGAACCGGGGAAACTCATCCAGCCTTTTTATCAGTTGCTGCAGCTCCGTCACCGAATGGATTTCACAGAAATAGGCAGCACGGGCATCAATCTGAAAAGTATTGAAGGGCTTCAGGGATACATTTTGCTTGATTTCAGACATCAGGTTCGGGCTTTAATGGCTTCCAGCAAACCGATGGAGGCATCCTCTACCATATCGAACACCCGGTCAAAGCCCTGGGCCCCGCCATAATAGGGATCCGGTACCTCGTCTTCCGAATACTTCTTGCTGTAGGTAAGAAACAGAGCGATCTTTTCCTGCATGGCAGCAGGGCACTGACGCCTCAGGTCTCTCAGGTTTGCCCGGTCCATGGCCAGAATATAATCGAAGGTTTCAAAGTCACTGGCGTTCACCTGTCGCCCCATCAGATCACTCATATCGTAACCCCGGCGCCTGGCAACGGCCGCTGCGCGATCATCCGGGCTTTCGCCAATGTGGTAACCCGATGTACCACAGGAGTCGATAACCAGATCTTCCAGCATGTCTTCTTTTTCTGCCAGCCCACGGAAAACCGCCTCGGCAGTGGGGGAACGACAGATGTTTCCCAGACAGACAAACAGCACTTTAGTCATAGCCACCTGCCGCAATCAGCTGCCGCACCTTGTCCAGATCAGCCTGGGTATCAATGCCAGCCGGAGGTGTTTCGATGGCCTGATCCACATGGATACGATGTCCATGCCACATGGCCCGAAGCTGTTCCAGAGACTCGGTCTGCTCCAGAGGACAGGGGCCCCAGGCTACAAAATCATGCAAAAAAGCCACGCGGTAGGCGTATATACCAATATGGCGGTACAGATTCATTTTATCCGGCAGCTGCCCGCCGGCTGCTGAAAAGCTGGCACGACTCCAGGGGATGGGCGCCCGGCTGAAGTACATGGCAATCCCATGCTTGTTGAACACCACTTTGACGGCGTTGGGATCAAAAGCGGTATCCTCGTCATGAATGGGTTCGCAAAGGGTGGCAACGGATGCCTCTGACTCCGCCAGGTTATCCGCCACCTGATTGATCACGGCAGGAGGAATCAGAGGTTCATCACCCTGCACGTTCACGACGATGGATTCATCCGACAGGACAATTTTTCTGGCGACTTCCTGAAGTCGGTCGGTACCCGATTCGTGATCCTTTGAGGTCATGATGACCTGGTCGGCGAACCCTTTCGCCACGTCGAGAATACGCTCGTCGTCAGTGGCAATAATCACTTCCTTGGCATCGCTGCGGGTGGCTTGCTCATATACCCGCTGGAGCACGGTTTTGCCCCCCAGGTCCAGCAGAGGCTTGCCGGGCAAACGGGAGGAGCCATAACGGGCGGGAATGATGACACTAAATCCTGACATTTCTGGTTTCTCCTTTGAATCGGGTGATTATATCATTGATCAGGTCACCACTGAGCACGGCGGTAATCGCCAGATAGTAAGCGTATCGCTTGCGTTTCGGGGACAACACCCCCTTGACTTTAACCGCATCTTTTTCCGTCATCAGCAGCAGTGACTGTCCCGTGGCTGAAAAATCTCCGGAAGAAAACCCGTAATGGTCCGGAAACGGGCGGGTTTTCGGATCCAGTCCCAGGCCTGTCAGCGTTCTGAAAAAACGCTGCGGGTTGCCAATGGCGGCAATCGCTTCCATGGACGCTTTTTCCTGTGCCGTGAAACCATCCAGGGCCCGGGGTTCCCCCAGCAGGCTGATAAAGCCCTGGGGCTGAAACTCCATAGTGTACACAGGGGTGGCGACCTCCCTGAGTTGTGACGTAAGCCGCTCACCGGGCGCGCCATTGACCACAATGGCATCCACGCTTTCCAGGCGTTCCCGCGGTTCTCTGAGGGGCCCGGCAGGCAAACAGGCACCGTTGCCCAGGCCCCGTTCGCCATCAATCACAGCGATCTCGTAGTGGCGGGGTAAATCGTAGTGCTGCAGGCCGTCGTCACTGATCACCAGATCATAATCGCCCTGCTCCGCCAGCCACTGCAGTGCCCGTCTGCGCCTGGGGTCCACCACCAGAGTGATGCCGGTGCGCTGATAAATCATGGCGGGTTCATCACCTGCCTCTTCTGGTGTCACCTGATCAGTCACCAGCAAAGGGTAATTTGCAGCTTTACCACCATAGCCGCGGCTGATCACCGCAAGCTTCAGTCCACAGCCACGAAGATGTTCTATCAGATAAATGACAAGCGGGGTTTTTCCGGTACCCCCGACGGTGATATTGCCCACCACCAACACGGGAGGAACAGTCGAGGATGAGGATTCAAACAGCGGCCTGCCCGCTTCCTCGAGAAACTCTTCACGGCGCCGGCGAGCGATGCGCGTTACCCACCGGCTCAGGGGACTCCACAACCAGTGAGAGCCGGAGCCCTCATACCAGCGCCGGTTAAAATAACGCTCAACTGCGTGACGAATCATCCGGTTACTCGGCGGGCGCCTGTGTTTTCAGGCTCTGATGGGCAAAACCCAGCTTTCCGGCCACATCCATTACCGTTACCACCGCCTGGTAAGGGGTGTTTTTGTCGGCGACAATAATGAACGGCAAACTGTTGTCGCCTTCCGCCACATCAATCAGAGCACGGCGCAGTGTCTCGGGTTCGCGATTCACCAGCCGCTTGCCATTGATCGCGTATTCGCCATGCTGACTGATTTCCACCTCAATGAGTCTGGGCCGCTCACCGGCCGTCTCGGCTTCCGCTTCCGGCAGGTTTACGCTGAGCTCACGCTCCTTGGTGAAGGTGGTGGACACCATAAAAAAGATCAGCAGCAGGAATACCACATCAATCAGCGGTGTCAGGTTAACGGATGCCTCTTCAACGGGCTGGCGGGGAAACTTCACGCGCTCTTGCCCTCGCCGGCTTCTGATTCCCGGTCACCATGAAGCACGTCCACCAGCTTGATGG
>JAWVYU010000089.1:0-14981 GCA_033722575.1 Ketobacteraceae bacterium
CAGGTCATAACGGCGCTGTAACTGCACGTTAATCTGGGAAAACGCATTGGCAAAGCGGTTTTTCAGTGCCACCAGCTTGTTGTAGATGGCAATGAAGTAAATAACAACAACGGCAATGATCACCAGGATCACAATGGTTGATACGGACATGAATACCCCTTATCCAGTGAGGAACGGAAAACGCGCTTTTTATAGATTAAGCCAGTATGAACCCTTGCGCCACCGGTAACCGACGGTCAGGCTTTCTTGTCGTAAAGATCCACGTATTCCTGATAGATGGGCCAGAAAAGGCTGAGGTAGATTGCCTGGTATTTCGCGGTATTGGAGTGGTAATGGGCAACCGCCTGGCGGAGTGTGCTGTGCTCGTTCATCAGGCGCCGCAGGTATTTTGCAGCGTAGAAAATATTGGTTTGCGGATCCAGCAGGGCTTCCCGGCTTTCAAAATGACGCCCATGGAACAGGTGGTTTATCTGCATCATGCCGATATCCACACTGCGGGTGTCCAGTTTGCGGATGTTGGTATAGCGGGGGTTTTCCAGATGCCAGCGGTGATTGTTATTGTAGATATCGTTCAGCGCCCGCTGGGCATCTTGCCGGCTGCGGAAAAAACTGAACTGGGGCTCCTCATTACCGTAACGCAGGGTGAGCAGCCAGGGGCGCTTGCGGGTGTTTTCCAGCAGGCCCAGCGCGGCCTGACGGGAATCGGGCTGAAAACCTACGCCATTGATATTGACCGCCCAGGGATTCCCTCTTGATTCCAGCTCACAGATGGAGCGCAGAACTACCTCCGGTACGCCGTGGGTTTTGGCGGCGGCTGAAAAGTACCGATCGTAGGCGGTATCCACATCCGCAAAAACTGAGCCGCTCAACAGCATGCCAAGGCACAACAATAATCCTTTTGGTACTCGCTTCCCTGAAAACATCACTCACTTGCAACCCGGTTATTGAACGAGCCGACATTTTACCGAACCCGGAAAAGGTTCGAAGACGGCTTTTTGTATGCTTCTTGTAAAGACAGGAACCACTTAATAGAAATATAAATTTCCATCGGTAGCCGGGAAACGGAAAGAAATGACCGGGCTGCAGTTATTCGGATGTTACTAAATATGCCAGATAAACAGCAACTTAAGCAGGTTTTCTGTTTTGTTGGTGCCTAGTTTGTTATGGAAATACTGGTATTCCAGGCCCAGCTCCAGGCGGTTAACCTCACCAAATAAGCTTTGTCCCGCATCCCAGCGCAGCTGGGGCTGGGCCAGAATCCAGGCACGCACCTTGTCGCTGCCGTCCTCCAGATCCCGTTTACCGATATACTCGGTGTGGCCTTCGAAGCTGAAAGAATGCCCGGCAATCCGGAAAGGCATGTTCCAGACAATATCGATCATATAGCTGTCTTCTTCCTTTGGCGCGATGTCCCCTTCCGATTGATCAATAAAGCCCGTCAGTGCTGTGGAGAAAAAAATGAAGCCGGGCAGATTCCAGTTCACCTGAATTCCCGGCAGGTATTTCAGGGAATTCACATCCGGCGCCGCATTGAATCCCATCAGCAGGCCCACATCGGCAATGGCGCCATCGAACGTCCATCCGGCAATGTCCTTGCCACTGAAAAACGGGTACCACTCGCCGTAAAAGTACTGGTCATTTTCAGTGGTTACATGATCAATAAAGAAAAAATTGGTGCCGAATTCCCAGCCGCTGGCATGCTGAAAAGTGATCACGGTGGCGGTGAATTCCTCATTATTGAAGACGTCTTCAAAGGTGCTGCGGTGAATGAGGATTTCGGTGTCGTTCCAGCGTTTGGCGTGGCCGGGAGTGGCGCTGAGCAGGGCGGCGGCGAAGCAGATCAGGGGGAGAAAAGAAAGGTTGTTGGGCACGTAACCAGTCCTTGTAGTGGCTTTTGTTTGGGCTTTGGATAACTGCGTTTATCCGGTGACTATAGGGTTCAAGTCTAATCCGGTTTGCCAGGATAGCCACAAGGGTTGCAGGGAGCAGGCAAGTGGCATGAGAGTTGGTTATTCTGAAGTTCGGGAAAATTGACCGGAATCGACCCGAACAGCCCCGTTGCATCATGATTTGCCCGTCTAAGTCCGTCTGGACCATGTCAAGGGGCTAAGTGCCTGTTATTAATAATCTTATCAGATTCTGGGAGGCTAACGAAATTAAATTTGGCCTTCGAGTGACCTAAACGACAACGTAATTGTCCATAGCGAACATTTCAGAAATATTCGCATTTAGTATACAATCCGTGCTCATTTTACCTGAGTTGCCAATTCTGGCCCGTTATGGATTAATGAGCTGGTGATCCCTGCGGGAGTAACTACATGAAATTTATGGATTTAGCATCAATGGGCAGTGAATCAATGCCAGATGTTGCATCTGCGACCCAAGCAAAGGCGCAGGGGCAGCTGGACTGGGTTGGTATGAGCGAAATCGAGGTTCCGTTGCACATCGAGAAGCGCGATGGCGGCGTGGCGCATTCCGTTGCCAAGGCGCAGGCCTATGTGAACCTGATCAATCCCGAAGCCAAGGGCATTCATATGTCCCGTCTGTATCTGCTGCTGGACGAAGCCTGCAGCCAGACACTGACAGTAACACACCTGGGCGAGTTACTGCGTCGGTTCCTGGAATCTCACAAAGGGCTGAGTGACCGGGCGTTCGTGGATTTCCGCTTTGATTTCCTGGCGCGCCGACCTTCCCTGAAAAGTGAGTACAGCGGCTGGAAGGCCTATCCGTCGCGGATTATTGCCTCCCAGCACAAGGACAAGCTGAGCCTGGAGCTGCGCTGTGAAATTCCGTATTCCTCCACCTGCCCATGCTCTGCGGCCCTGGCCCGTCAGCTCATCCAGAACCAGTTCCGCGAGGATTTCGGTGGCAGCAAATCGGTGAATATTGAAGACGTGTACAGCTGGCTGGGTACCGAGCAGGGTATTGTGGCAACACCCCACAGCCAGCGCAGTATTGCAGAACTCAAAGTCGAGTTGAAAGACAGTGTGGATCAGTTCCCGCTGGAGGATCTGATCGATCTGGTGGAAGGGGCACTGAAAACACCGGTGCAAACCGCCGTAAAGCGTGAAGACGAACAGGAATTTGCCCGTCTGAACGGCCAGAACCTGATGTTCTGCGAAGACGCCGCCCGCAAGATCCAGAACGCCCTCAGCAAGGACGAAACCTACAGGGATTTCTGGGTACGGGTGAATCACCTGGAAAGCCTGCATGCCCATAATGCGGTGAGCATTGTCACCAAGGGTGTGGATGGCGGGTATCTGCCTCAGCCCTGAAAGCGCTTGAAGAAAATCGAGTGAATAAAAAAAGCCCCGGTATCCGTTACCGGGGCTTTTTTGTTGGTTGGCTGCCTGTGTCAGGCGGTTTTGCGCAGCTGGCGTGCACCAAGGCCCACCAGGCCCACCAGTAGCAGCCAGTCAACGGGGCCACCGCCACCGCCGCCAGGTGCCTGGACGCACTGGTTGGTGACCGCGCAGCCGCCGTCGTTGCCGCCGGAGCTGTCGTCGCCTCCACCGTCATCTGTGGTCCCGTTCCCGCTGCCCACATTAGCCGTTGATGTTCCATTGATTGTAATGTTCAGCGTGCCGTTGGTTTGGGTTGCCAGGGTCAAAGGAACGACATTTCCGCCACTCAATATGGGTAATAACCCTACCACGGTGCCATTTAAAGTAGTGGATACCGCATCATCCAGCAGATCGGGTGATCCCGTCCCTGCGTAAGTTGATGTTTGATAGGATGAAGCCCCGAAATCAATGGAATAGAGCGCACTGTTTGTGAATATTCCAACGTCGGCGTCATTGTTCACAGAGTCAATGACCTGCAAGTTACTTGTGTCGTATACCTGTGCGTCTATGAATAATAGTGTCTCGTCACTGTTCAACGAAAGGGTAGGGTTATCTGAGGGAATGGTATGGATAGTTCCATAGTCGATAGATTTAACGGCTGAGCCGGAAAAAGCACCGGTGCTTCCATCAAAGCCAATGTAAAACAGAAATTCAGAGGTTGTGAAATAGATCCGTTTCTGAATATCGCTGTACACGGCGCCAGTCCAGGCGCTGCAACAATCTGTATTAGTGTTGCCATTAATAGTTGAGACGTCGTTCAGTTCTTGGTTGGTGATCCCGCCACTTGAAATGTCACTCAGGTTATAGGACACCACTTGGTCTGTTCCCTCCGCACTGGTTTTGCTGACCACCAGGAAGCTTCCCGCAGCAACAAGCTTGTGGATCGTATCCTTTGATCTGACATCTCTCACGGAAAACTTTGTTTCATCCTGGCTTTCCGGTGTAACCGAATCGAAATGCTGGATAAAGTAGTTGTCCCCATCTGTGAAGGCGAGGAATATACGGTTCAATCCCGGAACGTATGCGCCATCGATTGCATTGAACCATCGGGTTTCTGTATGCCCGTAGAATGAATTGGTCGTGGTATTCCAGAAGCCCACATAATGGTCACAGGTACCATCTATTTGCATTGCGATATTCGTGTCGTTCAGGGCAAATGAAGTGCTTTGCTTCACATTGCTCATGTTGGCATTAGCAGGGCTGTAGTTATCATTTCTCCAGGGGAAAAAGGGGTATGAAAAGTCGGTGTTGTCAATGACTTCTACCGACAAGCCAGCGCCTTCACCGTAGAAAAGAAACTGGTTTGTTCCGTCGGACGCAATGCTGTGAATGCTGTTTGCTGTGTCATAATAGTATATCTTGTTCTCAAGCCATCCCTGCCTGGGCAGCATCAGAAACCGGTTGAATTTGAAGCGGCGGATAATCCGGCTGCCGCCTACGCCAATGGGGTTGCAGGGATTATCCAGCGTCATGGCATAGTAGGCAAAGCTATTATCGTCGCTGGCCGCATCGATCGTGCCGTCAGTTGCTACCAGATGCTCTGCAGTCAAGTCCTCGTCGATAGCCCTTGCGTTTTCCGGGTTGGCATGTGAAAAAATAATGTCAGCACCACCCGCAAAATCGACGGCGCTACCATTCTCATCTATCGCCATTTGCAGATCATCCAGAAAAATCGCCCGGCTCATGCCGTCAGGGGAATCCAGCGGAGGAATGGTACCGCCGTCATTAACCGGGATAGTCGTCAGGATCCCGAGGGGGTTTGCAGTGTCGGCATCATTAAAGCTCGCTTCCAGGTATTGCGAGTTTTGTGCTTCAGGGTTGTCTGCCGCACTGTTTATCTGTACCACTATTCTGGCGTTAACGCTGTCATGGAAAATACCGCTGATTCCATAAAAATCCTCGGGGTCAAGGGGCACGGGAGTTCGGTCTACCTGCTCTCCCACGTCGAGAGAAGCCCCAAGATCAGAGGTCCTTCTGTACACGAAAATGCCGTTATCCGGCGCGCCTTGCAGAACAATCAGGTGGTTCTCGGTGACGATCAGGTCTATGGCATCCGTTACAAGGTTGCGGATGTGAGTTCGTGTACCTGCTGTTGTATATTCCCAGAGGCTGCGTCCGGCACTGATGTATAACAAGCTGCCATACTTGGCAATCTGGGTTGGGGTTTCCGGAATCTGAAACAGCGGTGTGACGGAGGTTCCCGCGGCAGTCATATCGTATTCGTAAACGGTATTGGTGCCTGACCCGAGTTGAGCCTCTATGCTCTCAAGAAGGTAAAACGTGTTATCCGCTGTGGATTCGAACGTATCCACAATGTCAGCATTGGCGGTGAAACTGGCAGTGGCAAATCCCAGACTTGCAACCAAACCCAATAAAAACTTGTTATCTTTCAGCATGATACAGGCTCTTGAAATAGACTCCATGGACCCATGGCAGTGTGAGTTTTGTTCCCATTAATTCAGTTTAGGTGAAAATCGGGACACTGAGTAATTGTGCCTGAAAATGATGGCATGGAATTGTTAAGCAATTCACGAAATTCTGGCTGCATTCCTTGGTATTAGGCCATTCGGATGACCGGTCAGCCACGGGTCCAGCGGGTGCCTTCCCGGGTGTCTTCCAGCTGGATACCCTTGTTTTTCAGCGTTTTACGGATTTCGTCGGCTCGCTGGTAGTTCCTGTCCAGTTTGGCCTGCTGGCGCTCCTCGATCAGGGCGTCGATCTGGTCGTCTGTCAGGCCATCATCCGCAAGGGCTGAGGGCTGCCATTTGAACCAGGCGTCGGCGTCCTGGGTGAGCAACCCGAGGTAGCCGCCGGCGGTGCGCAGGATCCTCTGCAGTTCCTGTTTTTGTGCAGGATTTTCGGCCTTGTGAATATCGCCGGCAATGCGGTGCAGTACGGACAGGGCTTGGGAGGTGGCCAGATCGTCGGCCAGCAGGTCGTCGACCTCTTTCAGGAGTGCGGAGTCCTCCGGGGTCAGGTTGCTGTCCATCGGCGCATCCCGCAGGGCGCCATAGAGGGTGTCGAGACTGGCTCTGGCGTTTTTGAGGGCGTCTTCAGACCAGTCCAGGGGTTTGCGGTAGTGGGCGGTCATCAGGGCGTAACGAATCACTTCGCCGGGCCACTGTTCCAGGATCTCCCTTACGGTGAAGAAGTTGCCCAGGGATTTCGACATTTTCTCGCCGTCGATGGTGAGGTAGCCGTTGTGCATCCAGTAGTTTACGAAGTTTTCATTGCCGTGATCGTGGGCGCAGCGGCCCTGGGCGATTTCGTTTTCGTGGTGGGGGAAGATCAGGTCCTGCCCGCCGCCGTGGATGTCGATGGTCTTGCCCAGGTGCTGGTTGATCATGGCGGTGCATTCAATGTGCCATCCGGGGCGGCCGCGGCCCCAGGGGCTGTCCCAGCCGGGCAGGTCGTCGCTGGAGGGCTTCCACAGAACGAAGTCGGCGGGCTCCTTTTTGTAGGGGGCCACTTCGACGCGGGCGCCAGCGATCATGTCTTCCAGGTTGCGTTTGGAGAGGCAGCCGTAGCTGGGGTCGGTGCTGGTCTGGAACAGGACGTGCCCTTCGGCTTCGTAAGCGTGGCCTTTGTCAATCAGCGACTGGATGAGTTGGATCATGACGTCGATGTTGTCGGTGGCGCGGGGTTCGATGTCGGGCAGGGAGGCGCCCAGGGCGGCCATGTCTTCGTGGAAGTAGCCGGCGTAGCGGCTGCTGAGTTCGGCGATGCTTTCGTTGTTGTCTTTGGCGGCTTTGTTGATTTTGTCGTCGACGTCGGTGATGTTTCTGGCGTAGGTGACATTGGGGTAGTGGCGTTTGAGCAGACGGTAGAGTACGTCGAAGATGACGACGGGGCGGGCGTTGCCGATGTGGACGTAGTTGTAAACTGTTGGGCCGCAGACGTACATCTTCACGTGGTTGGGGTCGATGGGGGTGAAGGTGTCTTTGTTGCTGGTCAGGGTGTTGTAGAGTTTGATCATTGGTTGTCTGCGTTTTTGCTCTGGTTTGGTGTATATGTTCGCCGTATTTGAAGTGGCTAAGCGGCTTTCATCAGGCTGCCTGCTTGCCCTTCGGGTTCCCTGCGCTTCTCGGTAAATTGGCGTTCGCTAAACTCGCCCTGTGGGCTCAGACAACGCTCACTCGATCCAGATTTACCTGCGATGCTCGGCGGCGCAAAACCCTGATGAAAGCCGCTTACCCACTTCAAATGCTACCATTGTGCCGCTTGCGCGTAGGATGCTCCGAATCGCGGAACGCTGAGAATCGAATTCACAGGCACCTCTCATGCCTGCCGGCAAATCCGGCACAAACTCAACTAATCCCCTAAAGGGGGATTTTACACGCCGCCTCGATCTCACTCACCGCAGCCTCAATGTCTTTCACATCATTGTTTTTGCTGCCAAGTGATCTCACTGCCACCTGTTTCGCCTCAGCCTCGTTCTTACCCACTACCCAGATTTGCGGAACCTTGGCATTGCTGTGCTCCCGCACCTTGTAACCAATTTTCTCGTTTCGTAAATCCAGTTCCGCATGCACGCCGGCGGCTTTCAGTTTGTCAGCCACTTCAATGGCCCAGTCACGGGCGTCATCCGTAATAGTGGCGATCACTACCGGCAGTGGCGAAATCCACAGGGGCAAATGGCCGGCGGTGGATTCAATCAGTATGCCCAGGAAGCGCTCCAGGGATCCCAGCACGGCGCGGTGCAGCATGACCGGGCGATGGCGGGCGCCGTCTTCGCCCACGTATTCGGCGTCGAGTCGCTCTGGCAGAACAAAGTCTACCTGCAGGGTGCCGCATTGCCAGTCGCGGCCAATGGCATCTTTCAGTACGAATTCCAGTTTGGGGCCGTAGAAGGCGCCTTCGCCGGGGTTGAGTTCGCATTCCAGCCCCAGGCTTTCGACGGCGGCCTGCAATGCGCTTTCGGCCTTGTCCCAGGTTTCATCGCTGCCGGCACGTTTTTCCGGGCGATCAGAGAATTTGATGCTGATGTCGGTGAAGCCGAAGTCCGCGTACACCTCCCGCAGGAGGGTGATGAAGTTGGCGGTTTCTTCGTTGATCTGATTTTCGGTACAGAAGATGTGGGCGTCGTCCTGGCTGAAGGAGCGTGCCCGCATCAAGCCGTGCAACGCGCCGTGGGCTTCGTTGCGGAACAGGGTGGTGAATTCACCGATACGCAGGGGCAGGTCCCGGTAGCTTTTCAGACCCTGGTTAAAAATCTGTACGTGGCCGGGGCAGTTCATGGGCTTGATGGCCATGTCCCGGTGATCGTGGGTACAGATGGTGAACATGTCGTCGGAATATTTGTCCCAGTGGCCCGACCTTTCCCACAGCACGCGGTCCATCAGCTGGGGGGTGGCCACTTCCTGGTAGCCGTCCCGTTCCATTTTGGCCCGTATGTAGTTTTCCAGGGTTTTGCGCATGCGCCAGCCCTTGGGGTGCCAGAACATGCTCCCTACGGCTTCTTCCTGCTGGTGGAACAGACCCATTTCTTTCGCCAGTTTGCGGTGGTCGCGTTTTTCCGCTTCCTCCAGCATGTTGAGGTATTTTTTCAGTTCCTTTTTGTCGCGCCAGCAGGTGCCGTAAACCCGTTGCAGTTGCGGGTTGCTGGCGTCGCCGCGCCAGTAGGCGCCCGCCAGTTTCATGACCTTGAAGGCCTTGCCCAGTTTGCCTACCGAGGGCAGATGGGGGCCGCGGCACAGGTCTACAAAATCGCCCTGTTTGTACACGGAAATGACTTCGTCTTCCGGCAGGTCGCGGATCAGTTCGGCTTTGAACTTCTCACCTTCGTTTTCAAAAAACTGAATGGCTTCGTCCCGGTCCCAGACTTCCCGGGTGATTTCGTCATCCCTGTCCACCAGTTCCTGCATGCGTTTTTCGATGGCTTCCAGGTCTTCGGGGGTGAAGGATTTTTCCCGGTAAAAGTCGTAATAGAAACCGTTTTCAATGGCAGGACCAATGGTAACCTGGGTTTCGGGGTAAAGCTCTTTTACGGCCTGGGCCATGACGTGTGCGCAGTCGTGACGCAGCAGCTCCAGGGCTTCGTCCTTGTCGCGGGTGATAAACTTGATGTCGGCATCGGAGTCGATTGTCAGGGTCAGGTCAACCTGTTTTCCGTCCATTTCCATGGCAACGGCGTTGCGGGCAAGACCGGGGCCAATATCATTGGCCACGTCCAAACCAGTCAGCGGGTTGTCGTATTGGCGCTGACTGCCATCTGGCAAAGTGATTGTGATCGACATAGGGTTCCAGATACCTTCGATGCGTGATGTTATTACGATGATTTAGCGTGATCGCCTGGGGAGCCGCACGCCCAGCGGTTCCCGGCCGGATCCTGTCTCTTGTGCAAGGGCGAAATGGTATAACAGATCGGCTTCTGACTCTAGCTCTCGGGGCAAGTTGCTAGTCGCGGGTGGCAATTGCGCCTTTCCACACCCCTTCGTAGGCTCTGACAAGGACACTCTCATCCGGATGGTCGCTTTTTACCTGGTCTGCCAGGTGGCTGGCAATGTGCTCCACGGTGGAGTCTGTGTCGATCAGGTAGCAGCTGGCGGCGGGCAGGGTCAGCTCAAAGGCTCCCTGGTCGGCGTCATAGGCAAACCGCAGGTATTCAACGCCGTCTTCGGTGTATTGGCCGGCAACGTCTTCCCGGGTGCCGATATAAATGTCCTTCCAGGTGCTGGCCCATTGCTGCTCCAGTGCCGGTTGTCGCTGCCCGTTCAGGCTGATCTCCAGTGGGGAGCGGTGACCATGGGCGATCCGCTGACAGTTGCCGTCATGCTTTTTCAGGCCGTGGCTGTAGTGGTAGTAGGCGCCCGGAATCGCTTCGCTGTGCACCCGCAGGCGGAGCTTTTCCACATTTTTGGGCAGAATCCTGAATACCTGTTGTTCGATAAAGGGGGTAACAGAGTCCGGTGTAATGGCCTCGACGGGCAGAATCACTACCGCGTTTTCCGGTGAAATATGCTGGTAGCGGCGCCCCTGGGTGTCCTGCCAGTCCAGTTCCAGCAAGTTATCGACTTTGCAGGCAGAGAGTGCCGGAAGCCCTTTGGGGACCAGCAGTCGGTGATCGTAGAGGTCGTCGATGGCCTTTTTCAGCTGTTTTTTTACATGGCCGAAATCGAAAACCATGCCCTGGTCATCCAGTTCGCCATGCAGCTCCACATCCACAATCCAGCTTTCCCCCAGAATGCCGCGCTCGGCATGGGCAAAGGAAAAGTCCATAACGGTTAAATGGTTAACAAAAAGAGCGGTCATAACACCTGGCACTGTATCGGGTTGGCATGGTAACGGTATAATAACGGCTTTACTGGCCGAGTGACACCGGGTATTCCTGTGGTATGGTCATGGTTTTGCAGTGATATTCTGTTTTTTTAGCGTTGTTTTTTGTTGTCCTGCTGGATGGGAAATTGAGGATTTGTTGTGGGTATGTTCAATAGCAAGCCGCGGGTTTGCATCATTGGCGGAGGATTCGCCGGGCTTAACGCTGCACAGCAGTTGAGTGCTTCCCAGTATGAGGTCGTAATTATTGATCCGCAGCCGTTTCTGGAATGGCTGCCCAACGTGCATGAAATCATTTCCGGTGTTAAAACCGGCGAAGAGTTGCGCCTTGATCGTCAGCGTATCGTGCGGCGGCTGGGCCATCAGTTTATTCAGGACCATGCCGTGGAGCTGAATGCGGCGGCAGTGACCCTGGCTTCGGGAAGAATCCTGCCCTTTGATGCCTGTATTGTCAGCACCGGCGGGGTGCAGAATGATTTCGGGGTGGATGGCGCCCACGAATATGCCATTGGCATGAAATCGGTGGCAGACTGCCAGCGCATTGCCAAAAAACTCCGCCTGGGATCCATGGGCCACAGAACCACCCGGGTTGCCGTGGTGGGTGGCGGTATAGAAGGTGTGGAGGCGTTGGGAGAGGCGTTACGGGCCTACCGTTACAAGCCCCAGTTTGAGTTCTATATGGTGGATACCAATGACAAGCTGCTGGCAAACTGTGCCGGCAATCTGGACTCACAGGTAAAGGGCCATGTGCGGGACTTCAGTGTGGAGTTTTCCCTGGGGACCAAAGTCTCCGAGGTCCAGAAAGAAGGGCTGGTGCTGAGCAACGGCAAGGTCATCCACAGTGATGTCACCATCTGGTCCGGAGGTGTGGCGCCGAATCCGCTGCTGTATTCAAGCCACCTGGCGGAAGGGCCGGATGAGTGGGGCCATGTGAACAATGCCTTCCAGAGCCGCCATTACGAAAACGTCTTTATTATCGGGGACGCAGTCCAGGCTCCCAAGCCTATCGCCAAGCAGGCGTTTCATGCCATCGATATGGGTAAGCTGGCCGGGCATAACGTGGCCCAGTATCTGAATGGCGGCCGGCTCAAGCGCTTTGAGCCGGGCCACAAGCCTCAGGTCGTAACCTTCGGAGACATGGATACGTTCATGGTATTCAAGGGGTTTTCGGTGTCGTCTTCCATGCTGGGGGCTGCCAAGGAGGCCATCTATACCCTGGGCCTGCTCCAGCTCAGCCCTCCGGATAACCCCAGGGATTTTTTCCGCAGTGTGGATTTGTTGCAGAAAAGTATACGAAGAGTGTACCTTCCTACCATGAATCCATTGAATCTTGTGGCGAAATTGCCCAAACTGAAGTTGCTTCGTTAACTTCACGTAGCATCAGCAGTGGCGCGTACCAGGGTGAATGGGTAACGTGGTCGATTTAAGCGGTAAGGGAATCGCCTGTGACAAATGTGGTTGCTTCTGTTCTGGGGCTGTTTTGCGGTATAGCCATGATGAGTGCGGCAGTGAATGCCAGTCCCCTGGCGCAGGATGAGGAAGAATCGAACAAAAAGCTGGTGCTGGCTTACTGGGATAACGCAACGCCCCCTTTCGCTATCCTCGAAAATGGCGAGCTGAAGGCGGGGATCATTTATGATATCGGCCAGAATCTTGCAAAACGCCTGAATGTCAGGGTGGAATATAAACTGGTTCCCACAAAGCGTATCGAGCGGGAGCTGCTCTCCGGGGGCATTGATCTTGACTGTATCACCAGTCCCATCTGGAAGGAGAATCCGGACGCTTACCTGTGGTCGCCGGTTTTGTTCACAGGGGCCGACCGCTTCCTGTTGCAGAAGCAAAGCGATATTACCATTAGTTCCGTGGCGGACCTGAAGGGGCTCAGAGTGGGGGTATACCCTGGTTATACCTATCATGATGACGTGATGAAAATGCTCAACAGCGGTGCTGCCCACCGAGTCCCGGTGAAAGGGGTTGATCATGGCATCAAGCTGCTGCTTGCTGGCCGCATTGATACGCTTATTGATTTCGGGGTGCTTCTCCGGCACAAAATCAAGACTCAGGGGCTTTATGATCAGTTGGTGTTGGCCGATGCTCCCGCTGATGAATTCGAGTTACGTTGCGCCTGTTCTCCCAAGGCGCGAATCAACCGTGATATGCTGAGCAGGCAGCTTCAGGCCATGGTCAATGACAGCACCATCGCCCGCATTCTGGCGAGGTATCAATAACCGATGCTCTCGGCCGCGCCAGCCAGGGTTGCTTCGGGTAAATCCGGCAGGGTCTGCGATACCGTTGACTTCATAAGCATAATAAAGCCATTACTTATGTCCAATTGAAGGCGCTGGTGCGGGAATGTTTGCCAAAGTTTGCAAAAACAGGGCGTTTTCAAAAAAGCAGTTGAAATTATACGGCGATTTCGGTATTTCTAAGTGCCCCTGTAAAAGGTTATTGCATCTTCTGAAATTCCTTCTATACATTAGTATGTGAGTCAGTCAGAGGCGCTGTTCACATGGGCTTTTGAAGGGCCTGACCAGTTTGTAAGTGCTTTGCAAGAATAAAATGTAACGTTGCGTAAACATCCTGGCAACGGAGCATGAAAGAACAAAGAGCGACGTAAAAGCGACGTAAAGAAGTTTAAAGTTCCGCCTTCAGGGCGTTGAGTAATTTAATTCCGGATGGCTTCTTGCCATCAAAACTTCCGTCATCTGATTGCTGATAAAGCAACCATATATATTTGCCCAGTGGCGTCTGTCGCATCAGGTTCGCATACAGAAATTTGCGTATAGAAACCAGAGAATCCGGATTTCAATAGCGTCGTTGAGCAGGGCCGCTCACATAACGCGTTTTGTTTTCAAGACAAGTTGTTCAAAAAAGAGAAAAGGATATAGAAAAGTTAAATGCTGAATAAACTCAAACCTGAAATTAACTTTTGTTCCTGTGGTTGTGAGGCTCGTCTTTGCAAAGAAAAAAACAATAATGGTCGCAGTAAATTCCGCTATTACGTGGAGTGCCTGGACGACACCTGCGGCAATAAAGGCAGTGAATCTGCATTTCCCTGGCAGGCTATTCTGGAGTGGAACCAGTCTTTAAAGTCGGAATTTCCAGAAGATTTTGCGCTTCCTTTCATGAACTTTACCGGTATGTCCGGTGAAGAAATGCAGTCAAGCATGGAAGACAAGTTCCAGCAAATCGAGAAGGAAATCGACAAGCTGCAGGGTAACCGGAACCAGAAGAATAATGAGCGTCTGAAGATTCTGCGTTTGCAGTTATCCTGGTTACGATACGGACTAAGCTGGGTAGCAGACAAGTTTGGGCTGGGAGATAACGATCTTCGCGAGGCTGCCGTTTAGCGGTGAGCCCTTACTGTTAAAGAATCCGGTGGCGCAGCAGCAGGTTTCTCAGGTCGGATTTTTTCACAGGCTTGCACAGATGGTCATCCATGCCCGCTTCAAGTGAGCGGTTTTTCTCTTCGTTAAATGCGTGAGCACTGATTGCTACAATCAGCTGGTGTTCACGCTCATGCTCCTTTTCCAGTGCCCGGATGCGTGCGGTGGCCTGGTAACCGTCCATAACCGGCATTTGGCAGTCCATAAAAATGGCACGGTACTGAAAGGGCGTTCTCTGATAGGCTTCAACCGCTTCGGCGCCGTCCTTTACCACGACAGGTTCAATGCCAAAACTTTTGAGCAGCCCCACAATAACCATCTGGTTAACCTTGTTGTCCTCGGCTACCAGTATCTTGACGCCTGCCGCCTGGTGGCTTTCCGGCTGCCTGATTTCAGTTTCCTCCGCCGTGCTTTCGCTTAACAGGGTGATGCTGCGTTCAAAGGAGATCGGTGTGAATGGCGCATCACTTTCAATGATGCGCCGACTGGTATCCACCGGGCGGGGGTGTTGTTTTTTCTGGTTGATACTGATCAGGCAGTGACAGGCATTGCTAACCTGCAGTTGCTCGAATTCCTGGTAATAGCGATTATTGTTTTCAATCACAATGCAGGTTGACTGGCGATCATCCTCCCCGTGACTGCGGATAAACTCTTCAATGTCCCTGGCCCGGAAAACCCGCGTGGAGGGAATGCCCAGGGCATGGAAACAATGGGTCCAGCTGGTGGTGCTTTCGGCGTCCTCGGTAGAGAAAAGGATATGCTTTATATGGAGCCTGGCGGGCGATATGATGGGCGCGTGCTTTGGCAGGGGTGTTATGCGTACGTCAAAGTAAAAACAGGATCCTTTGCCCGGCTCACTTTCGATTGCTATGGAGCCGTCCATTTTCTCCACCAGCCGTTTGCAGATGGCCAGTCCCAGTCCTGTACCCCCGTATTTGCGGGTGGTTGAGGTGTCTGCCTGTACAAAGGCATCAAA